>CAMBSB010000048.1 GCA_945870155.1 Paludibacter jiangxiensis
GAGTTTGGACGATTTGAGCCTACCGAGCGTAAGTTTTTCGAGCGAAGTGGGCGAAGTCAAACACTTTATACCTTTTTCCCTCTCCAGTTGGAGAGGGTGTCCGCAGGACGGGTGAGGTGTTTTTTTGCATACTTTTTTGTTTCAAGACAAAAAAGCATGTGGGGTATGGGGCCGCTCGGCTTTGCCGCTTGGTTTACCAAGAAAGCCCCACATTCAAAAAGCTTATAACTAGTAAATTATATATGTTTTTATATTTTTTGTCATGTACTAAACATTTTTATATACTTCAAATGATTTATTTTCAGTAAATTCAATTATATTATCTATCGATTCAATAATATGTAAAAGTCTCTCCTTATCATGTGGTTTTTCTCTCATAAATCAAGATTTTATCCTGTTCAGCACTGGCACGTGCGAAAGATTTTAATTGACCATCTTCAACTAAGTCAATCTTTTTGCCAGTTATTTGTTTTAAATCATTCACAATGTGAATATAATTGAATAAATTTATTTTTGAGCCTTCTTTAAAACTAACTAAAATATCTAAATCACTTTTTTTTGTTTGTTCTCCACGAGCAAATGAACCAAAGACCCAAGCCTTTTCAATAGGTTGATTAGCAAAATAATTTGATATTTGTTGAATTAATCTGTTTTCCATAACCTCAATTCTTCTGTTTAATTATTTTTACCTCACAAAGATAAATCATTTTCTACCAAATAACAAAATAGCTAAAATTTAGACTTAAGAATAATGGTTTGAAAGTTTCGGGTTTCTCGTTTCGGGTTTCTCGTTTCGGGTTTCGAGCACGACCCTCTATTGACCGATATAAATTGTAAATTGTAAATCTTTAAATTGTAAATCTTTGTTCTATGGTTTGAAAATTTGAAAATTTGAGGTTTGAGGGGTTTCGGGATGATAGAGTTCCGACTCTGTCAAAAAAAAGTTTGAAAATTTGAAAATTTGAAGATTGTTGTTTTTACGTAAATCGTAAATCTTTAAATTGTAAATTATCTTTTGTCTTTGTTCTTTGTTCTTGGCTCTTGGATCTTGGCTCTATTGTTTATTTGAAGTTTCAGTTTCCATACTTCAAAGACTTGGTCTTAAATCCCCTCTTGCTCCCTCTCTAATTGGAGAGGGCTGGGGTGAGGTCTGGGGTTGGGGGGTCTTCTTTTTATGCTTTTTTTTGAATATTAATTCTGTATTTGCCTATTTGTTTTATAACTTTGCATGTTTTTTTTCGGAAACTCTTTTAATTCAAAAGATTAGCTTGTTTTGAGTATTGAATGCGAAAATTGATAACTACTCTGCCCCCCGACCCGGCCCCCTAACCCCTGCCTACCGCATTTATCTACCTTTGGTAGAGGCAGGCCCTAAAGGGGGAATACTAAGGGGGAGTTATGGGGCATAATTTGAAGTTAATTCATAAAATAAACTGACTATATTCTTCTTTTTTCAGCAATTTATCTCCTTAATTATATCAAAATAGTTGTTATATCAATATGAGAGGTTCTGAATACTAACAAAAATTGATAGTTTATTTGCTAACTAATAATATTATAAATTTAGAACATATATCATAAACCGCTCTAACTCCTCCCTCATTATTCCCCCTTCAGGGGGTTAGGGGGCAGGTACTGGAGTTTGAATTAATCTTATTGCCATTCATGCGTATTAAAACCGTTTTATTTGTCTTTTGCTTATTATTTGCTCAACTTATTTTTTCTCAGGAAATTTTTAAAAGATTTTCTTTGGGACTGGGTAGGGTAAAAAACGAATACAATGGTGATTATGGCAATGCCCTTTTTAACCTTAGCAAAAAGCCTTATTTTAGCACAAGTGCATTGCTCTCTTTTAATATATCACCTGCTTTCGATATTGGGGTAGAAGCTAGTAGTGGAAATTACGGCTACTATATTGATAGATATAGTAATTTTGAGGGAGGAAAAGACGATATTTTATTTTATTTAAACTATAAACTCAACAATGGATATTTGCTCGATTTTGAATCCCCGTTTAGCCCTTATATAAGCGTGGCAACAGGTACTGCTAAATACTATGAAAACAACTATGCGACGCCCGATCCTACAATAATTACCGGCAAAAACGATAGGCTATTTTCATTGGGATTGGGTACGAATTATAAGCTCTCCCGTAAGTTTTCAGTCCGGTATGAGTTTTTATATAACTTTACCAACAATGATGTGCATGACCAAAACAGAGGAAACGAAACATTGTCAATTTTTGGCACTCCAATATTCCCCCATATTAAAAAAGGCAATGATAATTACGGGCAACACAATTTATATATTGTATATAAATTGAGTGACCCCAGGGATAAAGATGATGATGGGATTTTAGATAAATATCAAAAGAAATAAATTAGCCTTAAAGACCAGGCTGATAGCAGTTTAAAACTAATGATCCAAAGTTTATAAATACTTCTGCAATTGTTTTTTTTAATAATTAACTTTATTTTTATTCCTTTTTCAAATTTGCAGCATGTAATTTATAATACTTCATTTTAAAAGCAATATAGGCTATTGTTAATATCGCACTTACAATTATCAGGTATAAGTAGGAATAGCTTTTAAACCAAAAATAACCCATTACAATTATTAGTTGTAGCATAGCATAAAAACCTGAAACCAACAAATGAGGAATTTTTAATTCATTGGCCATTAACTGAAAAATGTGTTTTCGGTGAGCATGAAAAATATTTTCTTTCAGTATTATCCTATGTATTATGGTTAAAACCGTGTCGATACCATAAACCAGCAAGATAATGATATAACTAAAATCGGAAGTTTTAAATATCAACATAGCTATTAAAAATATCAGTATATATGCTATTGACAATGCACCAACATCACCGGCAAAACATTTGGCTTTCTTTCTGAAATTAAAAAAATTAAAAATTAAAAGTGCAAGAAAAATTGTATACAAAAAATTATTATCTATAAAACTAATTAAATAATTATTGATATACCAAATTATTGAAATCAGAACAATACTATAAGCCCCTGTTATACCGTTTATACCATCCATAAAGTTATAGGCATTCAGTATACCAATACTTAATATTAATACAAACACTAATATATACATGGGATATTGAAATAAGCCCAACTGGTAAAACAAAAATAATATTGCCACAAAATGAACCAACAATCTCAATTTAAATGACATTGATTTAATATCATCGGCAAAGCTTATCAACGAAATCAGACTCAATCCTATAAAAAACCAAAGGTATTGCTGCCCGAAAAATAAAAAATATAACAACCCACCAAAATAAATTACAACACCACCACCCAATAAAGTACACCTTTTATGAGAGCTTCTTGCATTAGGCTTATCTACAATTTTAAACTGTTTTGCTATACGAAAATATAGCAACTCGAAACTCAGTAACAAAACAAATAGTAATAAATAAATCATAATGGGGCAAATTTAATTTATAAAGTTTTTAATTGTCTTCAAAATTCCTTCATTAGCTTTAACAGGCAGTTCAGTAATACCTAATTGCTTTTTAATTTTGCTATTAGATACTACATAGTTTTCGGTTAGTTTATGCAAACGTTCCTCATTCAATGGTAAATGAAACAATGAACCCAGTTTCGCAGTGAATTGAATTAATATCTTATTTATCTTCCATATTTTAACAGGTTTATTCAAGGCTTGTGAAAACAAACTAATTAATTCGTTGGTTGATATACTTTCATCATCGCATACATTATAAGTGGCGCTCTCAATATCCTTCTCCAAGAGTTGTTGAATAATATAAGTCAAATTATCAATAGCGGTAAATGATCTTTTATTTTCATAAGCACCTAAAGGCCAGGGGATATTTTTTTTTACAAAATTATACAGCAAATTCAAATTCCCTTTATTCCCGGGACCATGTATCATGCATGGTCTTAATATATAGGATTTTTGCATTTCTGGTTTCGTGTTCCGTGTTTCTTCTCCTTGTTCTTTATTCTCTTCTCTATCTTCTTTAATCTTTGTTCTTTGCTCTTTGTTCTTTGTTCTTGACTCTTGGCTCTTTAGAAGATATTCCTCTGCCTTTATTTTACTCTCCCCATAAGGACCTTTCGGACATGGAACTACATCTTCAGTTAATATTCCTTCTACCTTATCGGCTGCCGCTTTTACAGAACTAAAAAAAATAAATTTTTCAGCTTCGGAATTTAAAAACCAATCGTATATTTTTTGTGTTAAAGTTGTATTGATATCAAAATAAACCTGACGATCTGTTTGGTTTTTTGTATCATGGGCTTTACCTGCTAAGTGAATAATGGCATCTACTTTGGGGATATTATTTAAATCGTCCCATGTAAAAAAACGGGTATAAGTATCTGTCGGTTTTTCTACTATATCCAATGCCCATAAATTATAATTGTTCTTTAAGGCAAGTGATAAATTTTGACCTACAAAACCATAAGCACCTGTGATTAATATCGTTTGCTTTTTATTTTCCATTTTATTTTTTAGATATTAAATTATGCCCCCCAACTTCTTAAAAAGGTCTGTAAAATCTTACGATTTTATAATCTTACCTATATAATTATACTTTAATATATATCAATAATTTATATTATTTCAAAATGATTACTTTAAGCATTTCATAAGCTCTTACAGGGGATTGAGGCAAAGAGATTTTATAATATCTTATTCCACTCACTACAATGAAATTAATCCCACATAACGGGAGAAGGTTGGAGGAAGATGCGTTACAAACGGTTTTCAATGTACCCAATTTTAAAAACGAGGGGGAGAATAAGTAATTGATAATATATATTGACCATAATTAGTTTTTTCCAGCTTTCGACCGAGACTTAATAATTGTCCGTCAGTGATCCATTTATTACGCCAAGCAATTTCTTCAATGCAAGCTACATAATAGCCTTGACGGTTTTGAATGGTTTCAACAAAATTCGAAGCCTCTAATAAACTGTCACAACTACCCGTATCCAACCAAGCAAATCCTCTTCCAAAAAGTTCCACTTTTAATGTTCCTTCCTTTAAATACACTTTATTTAAGTCCGTAATTTCATATTCTCCCCGAGCAGATGGTAGTAATTTGGCAGCCTTTTCAGTTACTGTGTCATCATAGAAATACAATCCCGGAACTGCATAATTTGACTTAGGCTCCGCAGGTTTTTCTTCTAATGACAATACATTGCCTTCGGAGTCAAACTCTACCACCCCATAAGCACGGGGATCTTTTACAGCATAGCCAAACACATAAGCTCCTTTTTCTAAGCTAGCCGCCTTGTGCAACATGGCTGAGAAATTCTGACCATGAAACATGTTATCGCCCAAAATCAGACAGCCTGCTTCGCCATTCAAAAACTTAGCACCCAAAACGAATGCTTGTGCCAATCCATTAGGCTCGTATTGAATAATATATTCGAAACTCATACCCAATTCTGCTCCATCACCCAATAATTCTTGAAACATGGGTAAGTCTCTGGGTGTAGAAATAATCAATATCTCCCTGATTCCTGCAAGCATAAGGGTAGATAGTGGATAATAAATCATCGGTTTATCGTAAACAGGCATGATTTGCTTCGAGATGGCTTTTGAAAGTGGGAACAAACGAGTAGCACTACCTCCGGCTAAAATAATTCCTTTCATAATTTATTTTTAATAATTAAATTATCGTTTAGTATATTGTGCTTCGTAATAAGTTTGATAGTCGCCACTTGTAATATTATACATCCAAGTTTCATTATCCAAATACCAGTCAATTGTTTTTTCCAACCCTTCTTCAAATTGCAAAGATGGATTCCAACCCAATTCACGTTGTAGTTTTGATGAATCGATGGCATAACGTACATCATGACCTGCCCTGTCTTTAACATAGCTAATTAGTTGTTCCGAAGTTCCAACTTCACGACCAAGTTTTTTATCTAATATTTTGCACATCAGTTTAATTAAATCAATATTGGTCCATTCATTATGTCCACCAATATTGTAAGTTTCTCCAGCTTTACCTTGATGAAAAATCACATCAATGGCACGTGCATGATCCTCCACCCACAGCCAGTCACGGACATTTTCTCCCTTTCCATACACAGGAAGTGATTTATTGTTTCTGATATTATTGATAAACAAGGGAATTAGTTTTTCTGGAAACTGGTAGGATCCATAATTATTAGAACAATTAGATACCAATGCCGGAATACCAAAAGTATCATTGAAAGCCCGCACAAAATGATCGGAAGAAGCTTTAGATGCTGAATAAGGACTGTGAGGATCATAAGAGGTATCTTCTACAAAGTAGCCCTCATTCGACAATGAGCCATAGACCTCATCGGTAGAAATATGATAAAACAATTTCCCTTCCATATTGTCTTTCCATGTATTGCGAGCAGCATTAAGTAGGTTTACAGTTCCAATCACATTGGTCATTACAAACTCCATGGGGTTAGCTATGGATCTATCCACATGCGATTCGGCAGCTAAATGTATTACACCATCGAATTTCCATTCTTCAAATATTTTGAAAATAGCATCGGCATCAACTATATCTGCTTTTACAAATCTATAGTTGGGTTGATCTTCAATATCTTTCAGATTGGCCAAATTTCCAGCATAGGTCAGTTTATCCAAATTGACAATCATATATTCAGGATATTTTTTTACAAACAACCGAACAACATGGGAACCAATAAAACCAGCACCACCGGTAATCAAAATGTTTTTTTTCATATAAAATTTTTATATTTAATTACAAATCAGAGTGTGACTTTAAGTCATGCCCTAACTAAACTTTTCTTAAAACTCACCATATTTAAAATCAGTTATCGCATCGATACTTGGATGAGTTTTGTCTTTTTCTGATAATAATAATTGTTCTACAGGTAGTCTCCAATCAATACCAATCTTAGGATCATTCCATTGCATACCACCATCATAAGCCGGAGCATAATAATTATCACATTTATAACTGAATAAGGCTGTTTCGCTCAATACTACAAAACCATGGGCAAAACCACGGGGAACATAAAACTGACGTTTATTTTCACCTGAAAGTATTACTGACTCATATTGCCCAAAAGTGGGTGAACCGATACGTATATCTACTGCTATATCCAACACTTCTCCGTGAATTACACGTACTAATTTAGCCTGTGTAAAGGGTGGACGTTGAAAATGTAATCCCCTCAAGACACCCCTTTGCGAATAGGATTCATTGTCCTGAACAAATTGTACATCACCTATATGCTCCTTAATAAAATCTTGACGAAAGGATTCTAAAAAATAGCCTCTTGCATCGCCAAATACCTGCGGTTCAAAAATCAAGATTTCGGGTATACTAGTTCTAATTACAGTCATTTATAAGCTTTTTATAAGTCCAATTAGGTATTTATTTGATATTTAATTATTCTAAGAATCAAAACTCACATTTATTGATGATTATGTATTCAACTTTCAATATCAATTCTCGTCGTTTGTTACGGGTTATCGGTTGATTATTTTTGAAAACAGTTAATGTAAAGCATTAAAAATCAAAACCCTCGTTAAAAACTTTTTTCAATATCCCTTTTGTTAAAAAAGAGGGGGAGAAAGTTTTTCTTTAGAATATGTAATCAACGCTTTTAAACCAATATAATGCCTGTACGGGTAATAAAAAACAATCATCCAGGGTTTTCGTATTTTATAAAGCTGAACCATAAAGGCTTTAGGTGGAAAAAGTAAATCGAAACTGTACTTTAACTTGGCCCAAAAACCCACTACCTGTTTCATGTTTGTGCTATGCATTTTATAAGCTGATGTCAATATATCACCTTGGAGGTATCTCTCAAATAAACGCATATCAACACTGCTTAGTAATGCCGAATACCTTTCAATTATATTTGCAGGTAAGGTAGCATTTATATAACGATTAACCATGATCAGATATTTAAATACTACATTTTCACACTGATACCACTTGCAAGTTGAAATAAGCTCGTCCCACTGTATTATCTCTTTGTATTTATCCAAAAAGTTGGTAATATCATTAAAACAAGTGAACTGCACATGACCACCTTTAAAATGTTTATCCAAATGCACGCAGAGATGAATAAGTTGATTGTATAAATCGAGCGCAAATACTTTGGCACCATTTAGAGTTGTAGGAATAGCATTTTTCCAAACTGACTCCATATTCATGCTATACGCTTCGCTTTTTTTATGTAGTTTAGTATGTATTTCAATGGATACCCCATTACTTATCATGGGTGGGAAATGAATAATCTCCGTATGTGTTTTTACAAATTCCGACACTTTAAAACCCGAAGGCTTGTATCCAATTTGTTCCAATATGCTTATACATTTAATGCCATCCTCCTCGTTTACCAACAAATCTATATCGCTAAATTGCCTTAAACCCGAATCAATATATAAATACTCGGACAAATAAATCCCTTTTAATGCTATTACCCGTATACCATTTTCGTTTAAAGCAGTTACTGCTTTGGTGAAATGTGCATACAGCATAGTACTCCTGCTGAATGTTAAATAATAGGATTGTTGAAGTTTTGTTCTAACAGTATCGGGTATAATATGACTATTCGATAGATGCGGCAGTTTTTTATACATCAAAGGACCTATGCCTCTATCAATAATGGTTGATATAAAATAATCCCAATCTTTTACCTGTAAAATTAAATCATTTATTTGACCTAACTCTTGATTATCAGGATGTAACTTTACACAGGATAGTATAAGACGGTCTTCGACTTTTAATTGCAACATAAATATTCAAAACAGTTATAATATGAAAATTACAATTTTACAACTCAAAAATCCTGGTTTTTTCCCAATCAATCAATTTATCAGCTTCTACCATATTTACGAAATCATAATTATTCAAAAGTTTTTGAAACTTGGCAAAAGATGTAGAAAGACCTACATAAGATTTAAACTTACGCATAAATGGGAGTGATGGTATCATTGGTTGATCGGGGTCAAAATCACGGGTGTGAAAGTAGGTCATTATGTACGGCGAACTTTTTGCCCAATAATTTATTAGGGAATAAGGAAATAAACGAAAAAAACCGCCACCTGAAAAGACTAGTTGTTTATTAAAAAATGACTTTACATAAATGGGAAACTCTTTTAATTCAAGTCCATTGTTAAGTTTCAACAATGTGGGTTTAGCTTCACCAAAATATGAGAAACCCTCTGCTCGCGCAATTATCGATAGCTATCTATTGGTTGTACCAGTGTTAGTTACAAAAAGCTTACTCCAATTTGTCTGTTTAAGCCTTTTTCAAAAATCCGAATTAAAGTTGATAATTGAATATCGCCTTTTACATTTTCTATTTTTGAAATATAGCTTTTTTTAGTCCCCGACTTTTGGGCCAATTCTTCTTGTGTGAGTTTTGCGGCTTTTCTTGCCTCTTTAAGCATTTCACTCACAATAAACATTTGTGCTTTATGCTCATATTCATTGCGATTTTCTGTGCCTATTTTTCCATGTTCTACTTCTATCAGTTGATCAAAAGTAGAAATTTAATTATATTTGTCCATCATGCTAATTTTTTTAAATCAAAATATTCTTGTTTCAGTCGCATTGCTTTTTCTATTTCATTTTTGGGTGTTTTCTGTGTCTTTTTCTGAAAACCGTTAAATAGTACAATTACTTACCCCTAATCGAAACAACAATATATGGTTACTACAGCACCTCTCATATTGATATAACAACGATTTTGGTATAATTAAGGAGATAAATTGCTGAAAAAAGAAGAATATAGTCAGTTTATTTTATGAATTAACTTCAAATTATGCCCCAAAACTCCCCCTTCAGGGGGTTGGGGGGCTGGGGTGTTTTCTGTGCCATTTTCTGAAAACCGTTAAATAGTACAATTACTTACCCCTAATCGAAACAACAAAATATGGTTACTACAGCACCTCTCATATTGATATAACAACGATTTTGGTATAATTAAGGAGATAAATTGCTGAAAAAAGAAGAATATAGTCAGTTTATTTTATGAATTAACTTCAAATTATGCCCCAAAACTCCCCCCAATATTTCCCGTCTTTTCCCGTCTTTTCCCCCTTTGGGGGTTAGGGGGTCGGGGTTGGGGGGCTGAGTAGTTACAAAATATGCGGTAAATATTCGATTGATATTCAATCCGAATTTCATACAATCCTTCACACCCAGTTATAGGAGTTAAAAATTTTTCAGGAACTTTTTTCAACTTGCTTTATTAACTCAAATACATATTGAATTTTATCTCTCACTTTCGGTTCTAATCCCTTATAAAAATCTATAAAGTGCTCTTTATAAAAAACCAACTGTCTATTCATGCTGAAATTTGTCTTATAATTAACATTATCAAACTTTTTTCCTGTATTTTGAAACTATTTATAATTACACAACTTAGCTTCTCCTGCTCCCGCCCATTTGTAATCGGTGAGTTTCTCAGCGTAACAATAAAACAGAAATGATTGTTTTTTTTAATCAATGCATAAGTTATACCCCGTCTTTACCCGATAGCTGTTAGGTGAACTCACGCCGAAGTCTCGGAGTGTTCGAGGGTTGCCACAGCGTGGGACTTTTGCCAACTACTGAAAAAATTTACTACAGACTATAAAGTATGTGGATCTAACACAGTTAAGCCATTGATATTTTTGAAATGATTGATGTTTCTGGTTATAAGAATAGCATCAGCTGCCAAAGCTGTAGCGGCAATAGCATCAGGGAGTTTTGTTTTGTGTTTTTTACGCAAATGAATACAAATGTCTGCTACTTCTTTAGTCAATTCCATTACAATTGCATCATCCATAAAATCGGCAAGGATTTTAAATTGTTGGTCTGTTGTATTAAACCCCAATACTTCTATTTTAGTAATTACCGATACAGTAGGAATCATATCAACAACAGTATTCATAAATTGCATTCCATTAACCGGAATCTTTTTGCCAAGATAATCGATAACGGCATTTTTATCAATTAAATAGTTTTGTGATTCCATTCTTCCCGGCTTTGTTTTACATAGTCTTGAAGAGCATCAGCTGTTTTTGAGGTCAATTTGCCTGCATATTTTTCTGACAAACTGATGGTCTTTTTTTTACTTTTCTTTAAAACTTTAAGAATTTGTAAATCTTCTAAATCGGCTAATATCTTATATGCCTTACTATTATATATTTGTATAACTACAGTTTCCATTTCTGCTTGTTTTAGTTTTACTTTAATGTATTGCAAATATACAACATTTTTAGGTTTTGATTAAAATGAACTATTATTTATTTTTGTTGAACCCTGACTCCACTCTATTGTACACCTACTCAATGTTATATAATAGGATTGTTGAAGTTTTGTTCTAACGGTATCGGGTATAAGATGACTATTAGATAGCAGCGGCAATTTTTTATACATCAAAGGACCTATGCCCCTATCAATAATGGTTGAAATTAAATAATCCCAATCTTTTACCTGTAAAATTAAATCATTTATTTGACCTAACTCTTGATTATCAGGATGTAACTTTACACAGGATAGTATAAGACGGTCTTCAGCTTGCATTTAAATCTTTTAATGTTTATTTTTGTATATCTAAAAAATTATTTCTTTTATAAATTTTGTTCACCTAATTTAATCAGACTTACCGTTTCTTTAATGTTTTTTTCTGACGAAGCACCAAAAACAACCGATTGAAGGTTTAAAGAATTAATAAAATCATAAGCATCTGTTGCCCGAATTGCCCCTGAAGCTAATGTCGACATGGCCATTAGTTGGTACTTATTTGGATCATTATTTTTTATTGCATCAAGATATGATTGAATATCAGGCGACATTAAATAACCGATTTTATTGATTGAGCTACAAATCACGACTTCTTCAATGCCCCACTCTTCCAATTTTGATTTAAGGTATGGCATATTTTGAGTAATCAGACCTGGTAATGCATTATATTTTTTCCGTATATAAGTGCAGTATTCGTAAAAAACCTCTTTAATGTCATATCCCAGCATTAAATCTACAATAATATTTTGCAGGAAAATAACTTTAATATCCAAGCCTTTATATATTTTTACTTCAATATCTACGAGCATTTTCATTAACTCTATAGCATCTTTCCCTAAAACAGCCATTCCACCTTTGGCAACCATACCCAATACGCCTAATGCTGAATTATTACTAAAAAGCACATCATTAATTGCAGGAAAAATCCCTTTCTCATTTACCATATTGGCATATTTATGAGGATATGGAATAGATGGATACCATGCTAAATGGCTGTATTTTGATTTATTAGAACGAAAGTGCTCACAAATTTCTTTTGCTCTGTCATTGCTGTTTAACATCACTGCTTCTATACCATTTTTAAAAGCAATATCATATACTTTGTAAATATTTTCAGTTTGAAAAAACTTTTCAGATAATTGTTGAGCCTTTTCTTGCGACATGTGATTAATCCCGAAGAATTGATTATCTCCAAAAACTATTTTATCTATTTTTTCCATTACTATTCAATTATTGCATTTTTTTGAGCATCAATAAATAATTGATGCATAATATTTTGAGCATAAAAACCATCTTTAAAAGTACAAATATTACCTTTCTCTTGACCAAGTATAGTATTGGCAAAATGATATAACTGACGTGTAAATTCATTACCACGTACATAAAAAGGAACTGGTGTGAAAATATCAGTTATATAAACTGTATTCCAACCCTTTTTATATTTGGTTTCAGATAAGTCATCCTCATTCATAAATATTTTTATACCATGTTGATCAGCCAGAATTTTACCCTTGCTACCAAACAGCTCTAATTTATTGGATGGTTTACGATAACTTGTATCACACCAATTTACGTACAATGTACCTGAACAACCGTTTTTATAAATAAAGGTAGATGATACAATATCTTCAACATGTTTTGAATATATTTGATTCATACTTGTGCCTACTATATCATCGGGTGGCCCAATAATAAAATCGACCAAATCGATGGCATGAGCAGCAATTTCGTAGACAGCTCCACCTCCATTTTCACGGAAGGAACGCCAACTTTCAGTTTCTTCTTTTTTGGAAACCGTACAGCTAAACATTTCGGACTTAAACCGAATTATTACGCCAATTAAACCTGACTCTACATATTTTTTTACTGTAACAAAAACATCATTAAATCGATTGACATATCCTACCTGATTTACTAAACCTTTTGACTCAAACAACTTCATCAAGTCTTCGGCTTGTTGTACATCAGCTGTAAATGGTTTCTCGGCAAAAACATGTATACTCTTCTCGTACGCTAATTTACACACTTCATAATGTAAATTCGGTGGGGTACAAACAATGATGGCATCAGGTTTGGCATTTTCAATCAATTCTTTATAGTCTTTGTAAACTTGAATCCCCGAAACATATTTCTTCAGCAAATCAAGTGTCATTTTTGAAGTATCTGCTACAGCTATAATTTCAACTTCTGGATGACTATTTATTATAGAAAAATGGGTAATACCCATTCTACCCATTCCTATTATTCCTAATTTAATTTTGTGCATATAAATCAATAGATTTTTTATATAAACTTATAATTCTTTTCCATGTATATCGTCGTTTGGCAATTTCAAACATATCTTCACCTAATTTGAAGATAGTTGTTAAATCTAATGTATCTAATATCCCTTTCAACGATTCTACATCTTTAAAATAATATGATTTTTCTTCTGTAGTGGCTCTGTTGGTAGCAACATCAAAACAAATTACCGGTAGTTTCAACGACATTGCTTCAGTTAATGATGGTGCAGTACCACACAATGAATGGGTATGTAAATAGATATCACAGTTACTCCTTATGGTATTTAAAACCTTTAAATCGTAAATAGCATCTAATAAATATATATTATCGTACTTGTGCTGGTTTTCACTTTTTAATGTTTTACCATATTCCGATATTTCCCAGTTTGAAACGACAACAAGATTGCGTTTTGGAATAGATTTATATGCTTCTATCACTAAATGTATATTCATGTCCTCTTGTGCCCTCGATACAGTAACATCATAACCCTTATCAAGAAATGGATATTTCTCTAATACTTCAGGTGTAATAGTCTCTTTAACTGCATGATCACCACCATATTCTGCTAAAATAGACTCGATACCATATTCATTTTTTACATAATCATACAAAACCTGATTGTCTACAATAATTGTATCAGATGATTTTACACAAATCCATTCAAACCATTTTTTTACGATAACTTCTAATTTGCCAGTTATTTTACTTCCTCTTACTTTTTGCCATTCAATACCTCCGATATTAAATATCAATTTTTTGCGAAAAATAAATTTTAATGGGAAAGCAAAAACACCTGAAAACCCGAGTATAACTAAAATATCATGTTTGACTAATGAATCAACTATTGAAATTGCATCATAAATCATTGATTGCCAACCATTGGCTTTGAAAGGGATATAAATTAATTTTGTATTCTGGTAGGTTTTTAACCGATTCTTTTTTGGGGTTTTGGCACAATAACAATATAAATCGTATTCTTGATTTAAATTTATTGCTAAATATTCTGTCAATGTTTCAAAACCACCATAACGTGCAGGAATTCCATTGGTTCCAATCAACGAAACTTTTTTTTGTGATAAACTCATTTCAAATAATCCTGATAATAATTATTGATATATTCGCGCAATGCTATTTTCCAATCTCTCATCAAATTTGCGTCTCTTATCATTAATTTCCTATTATCTAATCTTTCACAAGGTGGACGTTCGGCAAAATAAATATCTTTAAAATACTCGCTGGTAACAACATTGAGTTTAATTTTATCTTTCAAACCGAGAATATCAAGCAATTCCTCCGTAACTTCTAAACGGCTGGTTTGACCACCGCAGACCATATTGTATAGACCCCAATACTCCTTCTCAATTAAATATTTTACATTCTTGGCAAAATCCTGTGTATAAGTTGGAGTGCCATCTTTGTCGTTTACTATAAATAATTCTTGTTTGCCATCCTTCAATTGTTTCATCAATTTCTGAATAAACTTTTTATCTTTTTTAGGACCGGAACCCATCATCCATCCGGCACGACAAACCAAGAAACGTTTGGCATTCTCTACCACAAAACGCTCACCCATAAATTTTGATCGGGCATAAACGCCCAATGGATTTGGCATATCCCAATCGTCGTAAAGCTCCTTTTGACCATCAAATATACCTGCCGTACTTATATATAGCATAGGGATATCAAGCTCATTGGCAATGTAAACAGCATTTTCGACTGACATTGTATTGGTACGATAAGTTTCATCTGCATTTTGCTCACAAAATTCCAAATCGGTATATGCACCTAAATGAAATAAATAGTCAGGAGCAAAGTCTTTTACATCTTTTCGATAAGCATCTAAATCCCGAAAATCCATAAAACTTAACCAAGTATCGTTTACGTCTTTATCAGTACATTTTATTTCATAATCTTCTTTAAATTGGGTATAAAATGCTTCCCCAAGCATACCACCACAACCGGCAATGTAAATTTTTTTCTTCATTTTAAATTTTATTTTTATTTATTCAATTATCCAGCCGTTTTCGACTGTCCAATTTTCAAGTGCTGCAAAATTGTTCATTTTAATTCCTGTTCTGATAATTCTAGCAGGATTTCCTGCTACCACGCTATTTGATGGAATATCTTTTGTAATTACTGACCCTGCTCCGACAATAACCTCATCTCCAATTTTTACACCTGGTAAAATGATTGAATTAAGTGCTATAAAACAATTCCTACCAATATAAGTGTCAATTAAATAGGGTTGATTATCATTTGTCCTTTTACAATGATCATGACTTAAAATTACAACTCCTGAACCAACAAGGGTGTTACTACCTATATGAATACCCTTAGTATAAAGCCTATCAAGTTTTACATTTCCTTCAATCACAGCAGAATATGGTATGTCATATCCTCTTATTCGATATTTAAATACCCTTAATTTTCTAATAACACTTGCTAAGAACAATATAATTGAAAATTTAATTTTGAGAATATTTATCATGTATTGAAATTATTTATTATCGTTAATGACTTTTGTATATATATCTATAAGATTATTATAATGATTCTTGTCACTAAAATTATCTTCTGCAAATTTGCGACATCTAAATGAAAAATCACTGTAAGTTTTATCATCCATCTTTTCTGCAGTTGTTATAATATCTGATAATTCTGATGTATTTTTTGTAGTAAAAACAAAACCTGTTTTATTATTAATAATCAATTCTGGTATTCCACCAACATTCGAACCAATAACAGGTTTACCGTTTGAGAAAGCTTCAATAATTGTCAATGGATTATTCTCATACCATTCTGAAGGAACTATTATGAATGACGCATTCTTAATCAAATTTATAAGTTCAATTCCTGTCTTAAAACCCAACAACTCTATACTATCATTTTTAGTTGTCAAATCATTCAGCTCAACAAATAACTCTCCTGTACCAACAACTTTTAATTTTGATTCTCTTTCTTTACTAACCCATGCAGTAATCAAAGTATTAATACCCTTTTCAGCAGATAATCGACCTAAATAAAGAAAATACGATCCTTTTTTACTATTAATTTTTGTTTTATCTAATTCAGGATAAAAATTATACAAAAAATCAATTTTATCTTTAAATTCGTTTGATTCTTGATGTATTTCAGTACCAAATTTACTAACTGCAATTATCTTATCAAAGTACTTCAGAAAAGGGAAGAATGTTTTGTGAAAAATAAATTCTATCGAGGATACTGTACTGAGAATTAAACTATTCCTATTACATTTATGAAATACACAATTCAATGCCGATGCGTTTATACACCTTTTACATATATTCATTTTGCCATCAAGCATTAAGTTATGAGGACATAATAAGCCATAATCATGTAATGTAATTATAACTGGTATTTTATGTTCCTTTAACTTTTTTAAAATCGATGGAGTTAGTATTCCTTTATAAAGGTGTATATGAGCTACTTCGGGCTTAAAGTCATTCAATAACTTGGAAATACTATTTTTAGCTTCAAAAGAATAAAAAAATCGTGGTATAGAATAGATTTTCTGAATAAATGATTTACCAAAAAAATCTGCTTCTTTTATAAAATAATTTGAAAATTTAGTTTCTTCATTCTTAATATTTTCTTGTGAAAAATAACAAACCATATGCCCATGCTCTTCAAGCAACTTACCTGTATTAAGATAAACTATATCTGCTCCACCTCTTCGGTAATGACAATTATTTATTTGTAGAATTCGCATTACTCTTTATTTTTAGACCATTTTTCATAAATTCGATTGAGTTATCTCTGAATTTAATCAGTTTATCATCTACATCTTCGTAATCAATCTCCTGTATAATTTGTTGATACGCATCAAAATTTAGAGATAATCGATTTTTTAAATTAAATAATTCTAATAAGCTATCAATACGAGAATGAGTGGATGTCGTTTTATTTGGTAACTGTCGATAAAAAGTAAGGAATTTTTTATGGAAGATTATCGAAAAAATAGTACCATGAAAAGAATCAGTACAAATGTATTCCGCATTACTCAAAAGTTTAATAAAATCCAATGGATCTGCATTAAATACAGGAATATCGCCAAAGTTAACATCTTGAGGTTCATACCAATCTAGATGCCGAAAACTTAATATTTTCAACCCTGTTGCTACCCCTAACTTCATTATCTCATCACGAACATCCTTACGTGACCCTAGTACGTAACTTAAAATATAAGGCTCCTTAATTACTGCATTTGATTCTGCAGCATATTCAGTCCATTCTTTAAGAGAAAGAAGCATCGTTGGATCTGCTACAACTTGAGCTTTATTCTTTGAAATGCTATCCACAATTTCTTTTCCATTTTTTTCACGTACACCAATCAAATCAATTTTATCGAGATACTTTTTTGTTTCTTTGATTTGCCAAGGAAACACTTTCGATACACCGAAACTCGAAGCATAAGAAAAAGTAGGAATAGATTTATCGACAAAAAGTAAATTGTAAAATCGAGAATACAGACTTAATGGACCCCAAACCTGATCACTACCAACAAAAATTACATCATAATTATAAGCTCCTTTTTGCAAATCCACATACCTAGTATAGTAATCAGAAATAGAATCAAAATACTTTGCTTTAAATGCATTTACAACTTGAGTTCTAATTGCAACATTTGATGCATATTCTTTGTGAATTTTTTTATCTAAACGTTTCAACAATTGTGTCATTAGTATTTTAAGAGCACCGCTACGAATTAATCCAGGAAAAGTTGCAATAATTTCTTTTAAGACTCGTTTTTTACTGTAACGAATGATTTTAAATGAATATCCTAATTTTTCAAGAATTTTTATTGTTGCAAATCCTTGTAGAGAGGTGCCGTAATTATTATGGTTAGGGTGCATTATTATGACTGCACCAACTTTTCTATTATAACTCTGCATATCATTTTTTATTTATGTTTGACAAATCGATTAACCACCATAACCAAGATCTATCCCCAATATATCGTTGAATAAACTTAACATAAACCGAGATGTAATCTTTTAACAAAGGCTTTTCAGTGATTTCGATATCATAATGGACGATTTTATTACCTACTAGTTTGTCTAAATTCATCAAAGCTTTTGCTTTTCTTTTTTTAGGATAAAGCATTGTTTTTTGAGATTCATTTAAAATATGCACATCCAATTCATTCAACACAATAAAACCTTCTACCTTTGCTTGAATTAAAAGGTTATCATAAAAAGAATTTCTAACTATAATTGAATTAACACCTACTTTATCTTCCGAATAGGGTGGTATGTGTATGTCACCAAAGCTAATATCTGCCAACATTCCATAGTGATCAATGCAGGAAAGGCATCTGTGTGGTATAAAAAAACTTCTTAGGCGACCATAATAATGAAGATATGGAACTTTTAAATTTTGCATATCTTCATTATTTTTTTCGGATAATTGCAAGTATTCCCCAACTCGCGGTTTAATGATTAAACTGCCTAAACACCCCTCATCACGAAACGAAAAATATCCAATTTTAGATTTCTTTACTTTATATTTTTGGAAAAGATATTCTGTAGCAGAATAGTTTCTATTTGAAGAGCAATATAAAGCGAAGTATCCATAAACATTTTTTCTAAAATTAGAATCAATTTCTTCACGCTTTCTGAAGCCTTGAATATGACAAGGTAAACCAACAATTATATATTTGCCTTCATTTTTACATATTTCATTTCCAATTTTATTTAAAGTTACAGGACAATATTTTGATCCTTTGGCGCTCAGAATTTCTTCTTTGTTCCTTGCAATATAAGAATATGGAGTTATATGGTCTTTGCCATATCCGGTAACAACTGCACCATCAATTACTTTCTTTTCTAATAAAAATATTAGGAATTGTGTAACCAAACCGCCCGATGAAGAATGATAACGAATATCCTTGTCGCAACTATATCCTGTGTAGGTTGAAAGATATCGCCCTACATATTTATCTTCTTTTTGAGCGTGCTCAAAAGTTCTCTTTGTAAAAGCTAATAAATTTATTCCGTGACCAGAGCAAACATCAAAACATTTCTTACACCCTTTCTCGTTTATGCAGGTTTCTTTTTTTATTTTTGGTTTCCATTCATTATTAATTAAATGCATTGAAATTGAATGGGTAGGACAAATATCTTCGCATACACCACAACCGGTGCAAAGATTATTCTTGACAGTGTATTGAATATTGGTAGTAGTCATATTCATTCTATTTTTTTAAAATTTCAGAATAGAAATTAATATATTGATTTGCTGTTTTTTCAATTGAGTATTCAGATAGTTTTTCCTTTCTAAATTTATAAATCTGAGATTTTGTTTCCGTATGTTCTAATGCATTATTTAGTGCCTTTTTGAATGCGGTAATTTCAAATCGTTGAGGAATATAACATCCATAAACACCTTGGGCAATATTTTCATGTTGAGGTATAGGTGAAAGAACGCAAGGTATTCCAACATTGAAAGCTTCTAAAACAGCTATTGGAAGGCCTTCGAATGTCGAACTGCTAATGAAACAATCACATTCATTCTCGATAGCACTAACATCACTTCTTAACCCTAGCCAATGAATGTTCTTATAACCTGTAAAAATGGTTGGATCAATATATCCTTTCCCATAGTGGCCTCCACATATAAAAAAATGGGTATTGGTGTTTTCATATTCAGCAGCCAGTTTCACTAAAAAATGATAATTTTTCTGTTTACGCAGAGAGCCAACACTAACAATTAATTTTGAATCTTTACTTAGATGAAATTCTTCTTTTAATAATGATTGTTTTGTTGTTACCACGATGTTTCTATCAACTCCATTAGGGATTACAATTTTATCTTTACTAATGTGATTGTTAAGCTCGTACGCCGATTGCGAACAAAATATAAGAGGCTTATCTTTATTTAAAAATAAACAAACTGTATTCCATAATTCTGGGGCATTATGTATCGTTATTAAGTGCGTAGATTTTTTATTAAATAATGAACTTATTGCTCCATATATGTGGCATAATGTGCCATGTGTATTTATAATATCAGGTTTAATTTTTTTTATCCAATAAGAACATTTAATTATTGTTATAATCGTTGACAACTTATTATGGATTTTTCGATTTAAATATATTACTAAAACTCCATTTGATTCCAAGGTTGTTCCTAATTGTTTCGAATACTCTAAATTATCTTTATCTGTTACGATTAATGTAACCTCATTATTTTTTCTTACTTGGGCAGATGCTAATGAAAGCAATAAATTTTGAATACCGCCTCCTTTAAGATTTTGAAGGATATGGATTATTTTCATAAATGATTGTTTTTTTATTTGCTATGATTTAAGTTTCTTTTCAAAACATCCAAATATGCATGTCCAAATTTCAAATCTGGCTCTACATAGTTTCCTTCTGCCCATTCATTCCACGATCTGAGAATAATAATACGCTTTTCTTCAGGTTTATGTGCAACTATATCTAAAGCTTTTTTCAAGTGCATTTCAAATAACTCCGGTGTTGAACCTGTGTATATTACTGCACGTCTTCCCGATCTGGCTGATCTATCCCAATTTGGAATAACTGAAGGATAACTATTATTAAGTTTATCGAATTTTGTGAAAAGATGCTTTGAAATTTTAGCATAAGAATATTTGTCAAGAAATACACCTGGGAATAGAATTCTTGCTTTATTGATGATCAATTTGTACAACTTTCCTTTTACTTTACTCTCTGCGTACCATAAATTGCTGGGAGCAATTGCATCAACTCCTAAATCAAGTATTTTTGTATTGTTTTCAATCCAACCACTTGCTAATCCAACAAAATGAATTCCCACTAGACCATTTTTTACAGCCATTTCATTCCATAATTTCATAAACTCCATAATATTAGGAATATCTAATGGAGCATAAATTACAAAAATTGGTTTATCATCAATTCTTATGTATCTTTTATCTTTAAATGCAGGCAGAACAGTATTAAAATGATTTAGATAATCATCTTCACCAGGATAAAGTTGTTCAATAATCACAGAATCTTTATGCCATTGGGACTTTGGATTCCAGGAATGGGTAGTCCAGGAATGATTAGCCCAACCCAGACAAAAGGGAAAATCAGGTTTTCCACTCTGGAGAACTTCGTTAAAAGGACGTTCCAAAACTCTTTTACCATTACCAAACCAATAATGCCAATACATAAAACCTTCAATTCCTGCATCTTTGGCCATTTGTGCTTGTGCCTCACGAATTTCTGGCATTCGTAAATCATAATATCCTAAATCAGCAGGTACTCTTGGTTGATAATGACCCCTAAAAAGTGGCTTTGCTTTACCTACATTAGTCCATTCTGTAAATCCCTTTCCCCAATGTTCATCATTTTCTTTAATCGGATGAAATTGAGGTAAATACATTGCTATAACTCTTGCCTTCATATATTTATATAAATACTGTTTTGTTTAATAACTTTAGCTGGATTACCTGCGACCACGCAATATGCTGGGACATTTTTTGTAACAACAGCATTTGCAGCAACAACAGCACCTTCCCCTATTGTAAATCCATGTAGAACTGTCGCTTTGTATCCGATCCAAATATTTTTTCTATAATAACTGCCCTTTTTCTAATTATTTTTCTTTTAGCAGGTGGTATTTGCAAAGAAATATGATTTGTTTCATGACTATTATCTGTAATTGTTATCCATTTGCCAGAAAGGAATTTATAATTCTAAACCAATATTCAAATGAATAAAATCAAATTCCACATAAAATCAAACTAATGAGTCTGGTTAAATCAACCTCCTGACGCTTTTTGATTATTGCATATTGAGATTTGGACTTTTCCACGAAGCATTCATAATTATCTTCAGTAAGTTTCGATAGAGCTCTAAAGATTTCTGTTTCATAAAAAGGAGAAAAATAAACAGGGGCTTCACCTAATACTTCAGGCATAGAAGTAACATTGCTAGCAAGGACAGGTTTGCCATAACTCATAGCTTCAAGAGGTGGATAACCGAAACCTTCAAAATAACTAGGGAATAGTAATGCGTAACAATGTTTCATTACTTGTACGAGATCGCTATCAGATAAATACGGTAAAGCTATATGTCTTTTGAATTTAGATTCTTTACAGCCTGTAGTGACTAGATATATATCTTTGCCAGATAGTTCTTGATAACGTTCGAATGCATGAAAAGCCTTATTCGGGTTCTTCATTTCTCGGTTTGCATTTAACATTAGATAATAGCGTTTTTTGCTATCCAATAGTTTTTGGAGTAATGGTGTATCTATTTCTTCCTTGTAAATATTTATACGTTCTGGTGAATATAAAACCTCTATCTTATCCGAAGAATAATCAAAATTATAGGCTATGGAATCTTTCGAATAATTGGAAACGGTTATAATATGAAAATTTGGATTTATTTTAGCTTGTTCAATGATAAGTGGAATATTTTTTAGATGTTTCTTGCCATGTCTAAGCATGTGGAATTTGTAACGAAGTAAGAATTTGAAATTATTTAGATGAACATATTCATCTATTTTATTCTTATCATACTCCTCATTGCATAAATCGTGTATAACACATACCACTGGACAATTTAAATTATGTATGTCAAAAGACCCCCAATATTGAGCGCATCCAATAAACACTTTATCAATACATTTTGTCACAAGTATTTCCTTTAGCGAAGAGTCCTTTAAATCGCCAATGTCTATAACGTTTTCTTTAAGCGATTCAGGGGATAAGTCTTTATATGCGAACTTGCCTAAGCTTGTGTCAATCAAGGCTACAATATGAATTTCACTATGTTTTTCTTTAATTTCATCAAGTAGAGCATAGAAAACACGTCGTATATACTCTGAACCTCCACCAATAAAAAACTGTGTGGTATATAAATCGAATAAAATATTCATATTACTTTTCCAATATATTTGTATGTTGTCGGGGATATGAAGAACAACGTAATAATCATTTTAAATTTAAAACTACTATGTTCCATATAACTATTAAAAACAATCAACTTAAGTTGGTGCCATATTGGCAAAAAATGTGAGTCCTTTTTCCAGTACTTCCATTCAGACATGCTTAAATCATTCCAAAACCATTTGAGGTTTTGTGTAATCAAATAGTTATAAATTTCCCTTTCATATTTATCTGTAGAATGAAGATGTTTTATTTGATCAATAATAATCCACATGATGCTTTCTTTTCGTTTTATTCTTAATGAATTATCGCTAGTGATACTTCCAGAATCTCTTATAAGATAATCATATAGATATTCAGGTATAATTACTACCATTTTTGTTTTCATAAGTAGACGAGGAGCAAACTCGTGATCTTCATGGTATATCCCTCTAACAAATCTAAGAGAATAACGCTCTAATAAACGTCTTGAAATAACAAGTTCCTGTATTGGGGCAAAAGGATACTTCTTGGAGATAAACTCATATCCTTTCAATACTTCTACCGAGATAAATTTATCAGTCCAACCTTCTAATATCTGACCATTTTCATTATAGTGCCTTAACTTTATCATAAAAACATCGCCCAGGTATTGAGCAATTCTTTTGATCATCGTGTTCAACGAATTAGGTTCCAACCAATCATCAGAATCCACAAACCAGACATAGTCACCTTGTGCCACTTCAATACCAGCATTTCTAGCGGCACTTAGTCCTTGATTATCTTGATTTAAAATGCGAATATTATCATAGCTGTCAGCAAATTCTTGAACAATCAACATCGAATTATCAGGTGTCCCGTCATTGACAACAATTATCTCTACTTTAGATTTGTCGTATTGTTGAGAAAAAATGCTATCGAGACACTTGCGAATGTATTTCTCGACCTTGTATACCGGTATAATGATAGATAATATCATGATATATAACTATTTATTTCCTGCGTAATTTAAGGAAATTAGGATCCTGAAGATAAACCATATAGAGAACTATAGATTCAACAAGGAATGCATGATGTTGATATGCTTCTGGATCTGTTATTGAAATAATTAATGTATGAACGAACCAAGCACCCACAAAAAGAAGTTTACTGTTTACTCGCGCTTTAATTGCTTTTACCATAGCATAAATAATAGAAAGAATTAAAGGAATACCTGTAAACCAAGAAAGTCCTATTAGTCCCCAATCCACATAATTATACTTATATTCGCTTATAAGGGTATCTCTTACGTAAGTACCATATTGGCCGACCGTTGACGGCAATCCAGACCCAAAGAACATTTCCCATGGGCTCTGAAAAAACTCTGTGTAATAATATCCTATTGTAATTGTCCTAATGTAATCTTCATCATAAATATTCATATTTTCTGAGGAGAATCTTTCTATCATCATCGATATATTATCATGTATAATAGGGACTGTCATGTATAAGACATTGCCTACTATATAAACAATAATAAATATCCCGACCATTCTAAAAGGTGAGAAGCCATTTCTTTTTTTGCTATAATATGTTAAATACAAAAATAAAAGTGACACCACCGCCGCCAGACTCATCATTCTAAAAGATCTAATAATCAAAGTTGACAGGCACAAAATGAACATTACCAAGCTTATCTTTGACTTTGTATTCAAATATTTAGCAAAATAATAAAAAATACCCAAGGAAATAGCATGTTGACAACCTACAACTATTGCTCGATAGGTAACTATATCCTCCTTAATCCATTCACTTGAAGAAGTTCCCCAGATGGCTATTGGATAAACTGCCAACTGTACATAATATGCAACAAGGACTATTTTGATTACTCTCTGCACAAAATTATCTAGTTCTTCTTTGTTGGGTGATACAAATGCAACAACATAGAAAAAGAACCAATCAATCAAAATGTTAGATGCATATAAAGTGCTTAGAGGACTTTGCCCTCTGTTTAACATTGAAGATATTACATTTGTTAATATAATAACAATAACAACAATATAATATACTTTTACCTCTCTGCATCTATTAAAGCTCATAACAAAGCTTCCGAAAATAAAAGCCGAAGTTGCATATACATATATTGGCCAGGTTAGAGTTTTGTACTCCAAAAAAGCAGAACAAAACAAGAATGCAATTGTCAAAATATTAATTTTATATGATGAACCCATGGTAACTTATTCTTGATTTTGGTTGATTAATGAAGATACTTCGTTACAGAAGTCAGTGTAGAATCTATTGCTTTTGAAAAAAGAGGATCTTTCAATTGCAGCACTTGACATTGCTGTGCGCTTAACATTGTTTTCATACAAAGCTTTTATACTATTTGTTAAGTCCTCTTTAAGGCTCTGCAATGAGACAAAGACCGTAGTCTCTTCAGTACCTATCTCCGAAATACCACCGGCTCTTGTTGCAATTGTAGGTAGGCCAGAAGTAATCATTTCAAATAGGGATAATGGACATGGGTCTTCATATGTTGAAGGAACGACACCAATGTTTGAAATCTGGTGGTAGCGATAAATCTCAGCGTTTTTTACAAATCCTGTGAATATTATTCTGTTAGAATGTAGTTCCACTAATTGTTTCACTTGCTGAGGGTAAGAACCAATATCACCATGACCAAAGTTTGAAGATCCCATTATAAGTAGCTTTATATGAGGATTTTCTATTTGAAGTATGGCTTCAATCAGTTCTTTGACACCTTTCTGAGGAACAATTCTACCACAAAACAACACAACGAAATCATCCGACTTAAGATTTAACATTGTTCTTAGAAGAACCTTGTCAGAAATAGTCATCCTTTTTGTTAGAGATGTTATATCAATACCGTTGAAAACTTCAAGTGTTCGCTCTTCCAGTAGTTGCGATGATTGGCGATAGTTTTTTAGAATATGCTTACTAACGGTAATAATATTTCCATAAATAGCTTCAATTTCTGGTGTTGCCTCTCTGTTACAATGCAAATGGGCACAAAGCCTATTAGTTCCAACTAACTTGGATGACATATTCATATTCATAAAACAGTCTCCTTCAGCTATAATCATATCATATTTGTTTCGATTAAAAAGAAGGTGAAGGTATACACATGAATAATATCTATCATAAAAAATAAAGTCCATGTTTAGCTTATGCTGAAGATGCCACTGAAATTTTGGCCCATATTTCAGCAATAATTTACTATTTGTAACCTTGAAATTAAGGAACTTTGTATATTTAAATTTATTTTGAATTTTAATTGCATTCCTATCCCTACATGTCACAACTGTAAATTCTGCAAGATGATACTGTTCATTATCTTCGACCAACATTGTTATCAACCTTTCAACCGCACCACCTTTAACATCGGGGACAGGAAGAATGCCAGGGCTTACTATTAATAGTTTTAACCTTTTGTTCATTTATTTGTTATTTGGTTTTAATATTCTAGCTCGTAGCGTTTTATAATACCCAATAGCAAATTGGTCTTTAACTATAAATAATATGGCAATATATACTGCTGCAAATACTATAAACTTCAATAGGATATTTACGAACAAATAGTCTGTTTTTATAAAATACGATGCTAGGAAAGGAAGAGTCATCGCATATATCATGTACTTAAGACTATTCCATAACTGAGTTATTCTAGATATAGGTAATATACTTTTTGTTGCATGCATATTAAAAAAAGCTTCAGCTGCAGATATTAATATTTGAACAGCACACAGACCTTTTATTCCTAGAAGGAAACCTATAAATATCAGAAATGCATAAGTTATTTTTTTGGGAAACTCAAGTTTTAGAATAATATCAGTCCTGTTTACAACTTGAAAAAGGGAAAGAGTGAGTTGCCCTATTGGTTCCCAAATGGAACTAATAATAAGCAATTGAAAAAGAAATATTGTATTTGCCCATTTTTCTGTCCAAAGTAAAACAATAATATCAGAAGAGGCAAGACTTAAAAATGCAGATAGTGGTGCAATGAACATGACCATCGTACACAAAATCCTGTTGTAGTTTTCAACCAGAATATTCGGATTGTCTTGATATCTCGATAAAATTGGAAGTGAAACACGTTGAACAATGCCTCGTGTAGTAGAGTTTACCTGCTCATTAAGACTACTTGCTTTTGAGTAGTAACCTAAATCTGTTACACCAAAGAATTTGCCTATAAGAACGGAATTTATTTTGCTAAAGCCTGTCCCAAGCAAGGATGCATATAATAATTTTGAGCCAAATCCCCAAAGATATGAGAAAGAAGTTTTGTTAAAACCTGATTTTGGATGCCACTTCGTAATAGCCCACAAGCTAATAGTCTTTAGACCTGCGGATAGAACTGACAGTAACGCCAACGCGTAAACACCCATCCCATTATACGCAAGTATCACAGCAATGAGACCAGCAATTATTTGAGTTATTACATTAATATATGCCTGTATTTTAATATTTAGTTGTACTGTCAATAATACGGTTTGTACAATTCCTAATGAATTAAAAACAATATTGATTCCAACAATACGGACAAGAATTATAAGAATTGGTTCATTAAAGAATTTTGCTATATAAGGAGCACAGTACCACAACAATGCATAACAAAATAAGCCTACAAATGCATTAAAATAGAATGCAGTTGATAAGTCAGCATCTGTTCTGTCCTTCTTCCTGATAAGAGCATTTGCAAATCCTGCATCTATGAAGACGCTTGATATAGATATGAATATTGAGATTAACCCCACCACACCATAATCGTGAGGATCCAATAGACGCGCAAGGATGATGCCTAATGCAAGGCCAACAATCTGAGCTGAAACCTTCTCAACAAAGCTCCAGGCGACAGCCTTAATTATAGTTTGTTTATTTATGGACATTGTTTTCATTAAAAACAGCCTTCATGACTTATTACCGGATCAATTTATAAAGTTCCTAACTCCCCCTCGTTTGTAACGATGGCTTGCTTGTTAATTGTTTCTAATAAAGACATAAAATCAATATCATGGTCTGCATTTTACTCTACACTTCTATAGCTTTAAAACTGCAATTAATAATTTAGAAATCCCAAATTTTACAAGTGCAAAAGTATCAAAATTTTATGGATTATGAAATAGAAGGGTAGTTGTTTCACATTATTGAAATATACTCTGCCCTCAAGCCCTTATTTTTTCGCTTTAAGTTTTCATAGTGATAGTATGACTTAAAGTCATGCTATCACTAAAAACTTACCAACTCCCCCACGTTTGCTCCTCCCAATAGGTTTGGCGTGATAGCTATCGGGAGAGTTCAGGCCTAAGTCTATCGCGGAGAGGGCTTGCTGGTTATTTGTTTCTAACAAAGAAATAATTAAACTCCCATCCACCCGATAGCAATGGGAATGCAACAGTTTAGTAAAAGCTTATAAAATATTCGCTACCATTTGCTTTTTTGTCTAACCTAAATCTATCAGGATTCACTTTCTCATTTCTACTATTAACCTATAATCCCTTTATTGTAGCTGATGAAATAACTGCTTTAATGTATACACAATGATTTGACACAACATAAATAATTGTCATTTTCTTATATGAAATTGCACGTACATTAAAACCATATTGATGAAAAAACGGACTTGTTCGTACTACAAAAGACTCAGCGCCATACTTCAAAGAATTAATTTGCAGATACAATCCTTTCAAATATTTAAATGCCGTAATGGGAGATGCATAATCATAAATGATTGAATTTGACAAATTAACAATATCTTTTTTTGCATTTTCGCCTATAACTATTTGATATTGTTCCATATTTTATTACCATCAACTTGATAATGTTTACTTAAAACATCAACACACTCATCGAAAACCTCATCAACTGAGTATGTTCGTTCAGTTTCAATCCCTGTAATTTCGGGATATTCT
>CAMBSB010000049.1 GCA_945870155.1 Paludibacter jiangxiensis
AATATATTTTGCAGTTTTGATCATTGATTGCATTTCTCACAAGTTCCCTTAATTATTACATCGCAATCGACAAATTTATAGCCTTTGGGTAAATCATAAGCAGGTATTTTAATTTGATTCAAACAAACAACTTCATGACAATTTTTACAATAAAAGTGTGCATGTTCAGCTGTATGATTATGCTCAATTTCACAACAGTTTAGCGCATAACGCACGGTGGTGTTATCAGCCACTATTTTATGAATTATTCCTGCATTTGAAAGGGTTTGCACATTTCGATAAAAAGTTACACGGTCGTACAAATTGGCCATGTGTTCCTTTATTTCATTTTCCGACATGGGATATTGCCCCGATTGCAAAACTTGAATCATGGACATGCGTGCAGGTGTTTTTTTTATTTCGTGCTGCTTTAATATCTCTAAAGCTGTCATAAAATGATGTTTTTTGTTTTTTATACAACAATTCAAATGAAACAATGTTGCAAAGATAATGATTTTTTTACTGTTTTAAAACATGACTTGGGTGCCGATTGCTTTTAATAGCAAATAAATTGAATATATGAAGTAAAAAAAACGAGTTGTTTTGAAAATACAACTCGTTTTTTTTACTTCAGTATTTTTTTTAGTTTGTGAACTTTACACCCACAAAAAAAGATCTTGGTAACGAAGGGCCATAAATGTAAGAGGCATCTCTAAAAGCACCCAAATCCAAATCTTTCTGATAGCTGTTTAGCACATTTTTTACACCACAAGATAGTTGCATCGCAATGCCGTTTAGGCGAAGATCGTAAGATGCTTTGAGGTTTATATCGGCAAATGAAGGTGTTTTTTCCAGTCTATCGGCTGTTATATAGCCTGCAAAGTGAGGAGTCAGCATGCTTCCGGTGTATGTCCCTGTAGCGTTTAGTAAAAATTTCTTTGTAACATTGTACGACAATGAAAAATAGCCATAATCCGAAGGCGTCCGCATCATTTTACGCTCAGGTGCAAGATTTATATCATCCGACCAGGCTTCAGCTACATCGTACAAACTTTGTTGTAAAGTAAAACCAAATTGTAACTGATATTTTGGCGATGGAACTACTTTTGCTTCAATATTAATGCCACTCACACGCGCACCCAAGCCGTTTTGACGTTTCATAACCGTTTGTCCGTTTGCATTTTGTCCCTGATCAACCAAAATAAATATGTCGTTTATTCTGGTTGAAAATCCTTCAATAAGTACGTCGGCCTCAGTATTTCCAATTTTAAAATCATAGTCGAATGAGGTACTCAAGGTATGCGAATATTCGGGGCGTAAATTAGATGCAATTTCAATGATTTTGATGGTTCCACCTATTGCCTCCAAATGCAAATCTTCGTCGAAAGCTTGTGGTGCACGAAATCCTGCGGCATAAGAGCCTCGCCAATTGAGGTTTTCCGTAAAATTGTATTTCAAATTCATACGGGGACTAAACACCACTTTGGATAATAAATTATGTTTATCAAATCGCCCTCCAACCAATATACTGAATGATTTATTGCGCCATTCATTCTGAAGAAACAATCCATTTGTTTGTGTAGTTTGTTGCAAATGACGATTATAGCCAGGCATCCTATCGTCAATAGCATCATATTGGTATTCGTATCCGGTAGTAAATTCAGATGGCATAAAAAGCAAATTTCTGAAATTGTAAACGTATTGTATGCCAGCCACAGCCGTGGTGTTGGCCGTATTTCCATACGCATTCAAATCTTTTTGTACACCATAATAACTTTTACGTTTCACATTTTGGAACGAAGTATAAGCATTAAACTTTTGCTTGCTATCAGGGCTATACCAATTATAAGCTAAACCACCTCCATTAATTTCGTGCTCCAGTTGTTCAGTTATTTCAGTTTGGTGCGGCTGCAAGTCGAAACCATTTCCTCCACGCCTGAACTCATTGATATTGTGATAATCGAGGGTCAATTTGCTTTGCGAACTCAAGCGATAGTAGGAGCGCATACCAATGGTATGATTCAATAACTTTGTTGCTTCAGAAAACCCATCGCCGTTAGCATCAAAAGGAGCTCTATTGCGGTAGTTAGCATACAAATACATTCCCGCTTTATTATCACCCGAAACAATGGATGTGTTCAAATTGACAGAATTATCTGGTGCTTTGCCATTTTGCTGTAAATTATAACCCGCCGAAAAAGTATTGTTCAATGCTTCTTTGGTAATAATATTGATAGTGCCAGCAATAGCGCTTGAACCATATAAAGCCGAACCACCTCCACGAATTACCTCCACACGCTCTATCATATTTACAGGGATTTGTTCCAGTCCATAAACACCTGATAATGCACTAAATATTGGCCGACTATCAATCAGGATTTGCGAATACTGACCTTCGAGCCCGTTAATTCGAACTTGTGTGAAACCACAGTTGTTGCAGTTATTTTCAACCCTTACACCAGGCTGAAAATTTAATCCATCGGCCATACACACGGCGTTAGTTGCCAAAAATATCTTTGGACTTAATAAACTAACTATAACCGAAGCATCTTTGCGGTTTGTTTCGTTCCGATTTGCGCTCACCACTACTTCATCAAGTGACAAAGCACTTTCTTCTGCTAAAAAGTTTATTTCTATTGTTTTTCCTAATTCTAAAATTACTTGTTTTTCAATTTGTTTATAACCTAAACCACTCACACGTATAGTGTAAGTGCCTACAGGTAAATTTTTTAGGTAATAATGACCGGTGTTATCCGTAGTTGTTCCTATTACGGTATTATTGACAGTTACATTTATAAAAGGAATATGTTCGCCAGTTTTTTTATCTTTTACATCGCCAAAAATATTGGCATCGGTTGCTTTTTGAGAAAATATATTGTTGCTATTGACAAATATCAATATTAAGATAAGAATTTTTGATTTCATGTGTAAATATTTAGCTCCCTAACCCAGACCTCACCTCTCCCGATAGCTATCGGGACTCTCCAAATGGAGAAGGGGGAAGAGGGGGAATAGAGAGAAGTTAGAGTAAATAATTATTTTCTCCTTATGTTTCCAAAATTTTTGTTTGGTCATAGGAGTAACTAAACGATAATTCGTTGATTGTAAATTAAATAGTAAAGTTCTAGCCAGGTATTTAAATACCAAGCTATAAAAACATTACTATAAAAAGGGAGGAATAATACTAAATAAAAAGTGTTGGAGGTGCACGAAGAGCAGAAAATATTACTTCAGCCAATGAGTTTAGCGTAATTACTTTTGTTTGAAGTTTTGCAATTAAGCAATAAAATGGCTTTTCAAACTTTGGAATATCAATATCCGAATTCCATGTAATGTGATTAAAATCCTGTATAAGTTTGAGTTGATCCTTGGTGTGGAGAGGTAGCTGAACAGGAATTGAAGACTTAGCAAGCCAATAAAAATGTGAGTGACAATAAGTTACACCTTCGATGTTATGCGTGTGATAAAACAAAGTTATATTGCTGTAATGTCCAATAAAGAACAACAGCAGTATTAGTTTTATGATTGTTTTAAAACGTGTATTTTTAGCTAACATAAAGGAAATTGAAATAAAGAATTAAAAGCAAAACAAACATAATGCTGTTATAGTTTAGGGCAATTGAAAAAAACAGTAATATTTTAAGCCGGTTTGAACTTAAAATACTTTGCATAAGTATTCAACAATAATTAGATAATATTTGTGATATTTTCGTCTCTGTCCGGGATGACAAGGTTTTGATTCTGTCCCGGATGACAGAGTTCCGACTCTGTCTTTTTCCTTTTCCTATTCTACTTATTCGACAGAATCGGAATTCTGTCGTCCCGGTTGGTAGGAAATAAGTCATTTAAAACTATAAAGACTACTGTATAATAGTCTCAAGTTATTTCAAAACTCAAGTACCGCAATATGTTTTATAGTTCTTTTCTTCGCTATTTAATGGTGGTAGCATATAATTTATGTCAAGTTCGCTTGCTGAGTAAGATGTTGATAATTTTTCCATAAGTGCTTCGAGTGCTTGAGTGCTGCCGCTTTCGCTTACTGAATTTAAAACCATTTCCACCTGATTATTGCGGGGAATATACACAGGATTTGAACTTTGCATAGTTTTCAAAGCTAATTCAGGGTCGATTCCAAGTTCTATTAAACGGTTTTTCCAATCGTTTTTCCATTTTTTAAAATACTCTTCTAAATAAATATTATCATTTATTGTTCCCGGATACATTAACTCTACAAAAGTATTTGTATAATCGGCATTATTATTATACATCCATTTTAATAAATTGTTAATTAGCTCTTTATCTTTATTTTGAACTGCCTCGATTCCGATTTTACTTGCAAGCATTTTAAAGTATTTTTCTTCAAAAACTGCCTGAAAAGTATTCAAAACTTCTTGAGCATTTTCAATGGCTTTTTCTGTATTGTCGGCAATAAGAGTTAACATACTTTCAGCTAAACGGGTGAGATTCCATAATGCAATATTTGCTTGATTGCCAAAAGCATACCTGCCATTTGTGTCTATAGAACTATAGGCCGTTTCAGGTTTGTAAGTATTCATAAATGCACAGGGGCCATAATCGATAGTTTCGCCGGAAATAGTCATATTATCGGTATTCATTACTCCATGAATAAAACCAACCCGCAGCCAGTTTACTATCAAATCGGTTTGTTTTTCAATCACTGATTTAAGTAAGCTAAGTGCTGAATTTTCACTTCCTATAAGTTCAGGATAATGCCTGTTGATGGTATAATCAGTAAAAATTTGCAATGTTTGTGGTGAACAAAATCGAGCTAGATGTTCGAATGTACCTACTCGAATATGGCTGGAAGCCACACGAGTAAGCACAGCTCCTTCTTGAACTTGTTCGCGATACACCGCCTCACCGGTAGCTACTACGGCAAGACTTCGGGAAGAAGGAATGTTCAACGCGTGCATGGCTTCGCTTATAATATATTCCCTAAGCATGGCTCTTAACGTGGCACGACCATCACCATTGCGAGAATAAGGAGTTGTGCCCGAACCCTTGAATTGCAAATCAAAACGTTTACCATCAGGTGTTAGTTGTTCGCCAAGTAATACTGCACGACCATCGCCCAAGCGCGTGAAATGTCCGAATTGATGACCACTGTATGCTTGAGCAATGTTTGCCGCATTTTCAAAAAATATATTTCCACTGAAAATTGCTGCCAATTCCTCAGCCGATTCAGATTTTGGGTCTATACCAAGTTCTTCTGCTAACTGTTGATTAAAAACTACCAATTGGGGTTTATTAACCGGTGTAGGTTTGCATACCGAAAACAATTCTGTTGGCAAAGAAGTATATGTATTGTCGAAATTAAATTTCATTGTTTTTCATTGTTGAGTTGAAATAACAAAACAAGATTGATAAGAAATTGTTTATTTGATGTTTGTCAAGCAAATATGTATATCAGAAAATTATAAATGAATAGACTTTGAAAGCGAAACCATTAATTATTGAGATTTTTAAATCAACAAAAGTTTTTAAGTTTGATATAAATTGCTCGTTTTAAGGATAAAGATTTTATCTTTGCAGAATGTTTTTATTGAAAGATTATTTTAAATAAAAATCAATACAACTTAGACTTAGGATTATAAATTCATTATACAAAAACTTTAATGGCAAACGATATAGTAGAAACCCCATTGATGAAGCAATACTTTGAAATCAAGGCTAAACATCCTGATGCAATTTTATTGTTTAGATGTGGCGATTTTTACGAAACATTCTCAAAAGATGCAATTGAAGCATCCGAAATTTTAGGTATTACACTAACACGTCGTGCTAATGGTTCTGCAAAAACCGTGGAGTTGGCTGGTTTTCCGCATCATGCACTTGATACTTATTTGCCTAAATTAGTACGTGCAGGCAAACGTGTAGCTATTTGCGATCAGCTTGAAGATCCAAAATTAACCAAGAAACTCGTAAAACGGGGTGTCACTGAATTAGTTACACCAGGCGTTTCGTACAGCGACACTACACTTAATCACAAGGAAAACAACTTTTTAGCTAGTGTTTATATAAATAAATTGCGCGTAGGGGTTTCATTTTTAGATATTTCAACCGGCGAATTTTTAGTGGCAGAAGGAACCGGCGAATATGTTGATAAACTATTGAATAGTTTTAGTCCTAAGGAAGTGCTTTTCGATAGGAGCAAACGCAAGGATTTTGAAAATCAGTTCGGTACAAAATTTTTTACTTATGCGCTCGAGGATTGGGCTTATACTCCTGAATCGGCTAATGAAAGATTATTAAAACATTTTGAAACCAAAAATTTAAAAGGTTTTGGAGTTGATAACTTACCAAATGGAATTGTTGCTGCCGGATCCATTCTTCATTATCTCGATTTAACGCATCATCAACAAACAGGGCATATTACACAATTGTCAAGAATTGAAGAAGATAGGTATGTGTGGTTAGATAGATTTACGGTTCGCAACCTGGAACTTTATGGCTCGATAAACGAAGGAGCACGCACTTTGGTTGATATTTTGGATAAAACTATCAGTCCGATGGGAGCAAGGTTGTTGAAGCGGTGGATTGCATTTCCTTTGAAAGATGTAAAACCAATAAATGAAAGGTTGAGTGTGGTTGAGTTTTTTTTCAAAAACCCTGATTTAAAAGATTTATTAGGTCAAAACATTGCTTTGATTGGAGACTTGGAACGCATTATTTCCAAAGTGGCTGTTGGTCGTATCAATCCACGTGAAGTTGTACAACTGAAAGTGGCTTTAAAGGCCATTGAGCCGATAAAAGAAGCTTGTGCCGAGACTGATAATGTTACTTTGCAAAAAATTGCTGATCAATTGAATGCTTGTCATATTATTTCAGATAAAATTGAAAGGGAAGTAAATAATGATCCTCCAATTTTGTTACATCGTGGATCGATAATCCGTAATGGGATTGATGCTGATTTAGATGAGTTAAGAATGTTAGCTCATTCAGGAAAAGAATTTTTACAACGCATACAAGAGCGTGAAAGTGAAGCCACAGGTATTCCAAGCCTGAAAATTCATTTTAATAATGTGTTTGGTTATTATATTGAAGTGCGTAATACCCACAAAGACAAAGTGCCTGAATCGTGGATTCGTAAACAAACTCTTGTTAATGCAGAACGTTATATAACGCAAGAACTCAAGGTTTACGAAGAAAAAATTCTAGGGGCTGAAGAGAAAATTTTAGCCATCGAAACCCGACTTTTCAATGAATTAGTTATTGCATTGAGTGAGTATATTACTGCTATTCAATTGAATTCTAATCTAATAGCTCAGCTTGATTGTTTGCTGTCATTTACCAAAGTTTCGGCCGAAAATAAATATGTGCGCCCCGAAGTGTTGGATAATGACATAATTGATATTAAACAAGGTCGTCACCCTGTCATTGAAAAACAGCTGCCAATAGGCGAAAGTTATATAGCCAATGATGTTTTTCTTGACAATGAAAATCAGCAAGTTATAATTATTACCGGACCAAATATGGCAGGTAAATCAGCGCTTTTACGTCAAACAGCATTAATTACGCTTATGGCTCAAATTGGTTGTTTCGTACCGGTGGAAAGTGCAAGAATTGGTGTTGTGGATAAGATATTTACCCGTGTGGGTGCCAGCGACAATATTTCGCAAGGAGAGTCTACTTTTATGGTAGAAATGAATGAGGCTGCCAGTATTTTGAATAATCTTTCGAACCGAAGTTTGATACTTTTCGATGAATTAGGAAGAGGTACAAGTACTTATGATGGCATTTCAATAGCCTGGGCTATAGTGGAATACATACATGAACATGCTACATGTAAAGCAAAAACGCTTTTTGCAACACATTATCATGAACTGAATGAAATGGAAAAATCGTTTCCCCGCATCAAAAATTTCAACGTGTCGGTAAAAGAAGTTGACAAAAAAGTGATTTTTTTGAGGAAACTTGTTAAAGGTGGAAGTGAACATAGTTTTGGTATACATGTCGCAAAAATGGCCGGAATGCCACAAAGCATAGTGAAACGATCTGAACAAATTCTGAAAGATTTAGAATCTGATAACCGTCAATCCGGTGTTTCTAAGCCTATTGGCGAAATTGCCGAACATAGAGAAGGTATGCAACTCAGTTTTTTTCAACTCGATGACCCTGTCTTAGAGCAAATTAGAGACGAAATTAAAAACCTGGATATTAATAATTTAACGCCGGTTGAAGCTTTGAATAAATTGAATGACATAAAACGAATAATTAGAGGTAAGTGATTTTGTTGCGAGTTTCAGTTTTCCCAAAAAAAAATCGGGACAAGCTGTGTTTAATAAGTCTTCACGACTCTGTCAAATATTAGATTTGGGTTTGAACTTTGCTTGTTTAATTTTCATATCATGAACTTGTTTTTTAAGAATTATTTTATAGTGTTTTTTATACTTCATTTTTCAAAATAATTTTACAATCCAAATCAAATAATTTAATAAAATGCACAAATTATACCGGTTTGTGTTTTTTTGAATGCATATAAATTCATTTATATGCATTCAAATTGAATTCAAGTATTTTATGCATCGAAAAAGTCATAAAAACACTTTTTTTGACGGTTGAAAGTAAAAAAAATAGTACTTTTGTGGTTTAAATTTTTAGAGATAAAACTACAAAACATAATTAAATATTTTCGGTATGAAAAAACATAATTTTAGTGCAGGACCATCAATTTTAGCTCGTGAAGTAATTGAGAAAACAGCTCAAGCAGTTTTGGATTTTAACAATTCAGGTCTTTCTATTCTGGAAATCAGTCATCGTTCCAAAGATTTTGAAGCGGTAATTGCTGAAGCCAGAGAATTGTTTATAGAACTATTGAATATTCCTCAAGGTTATTCTGTTTTATTCTTGGGAGGAGGAGCCAGCATGCAATTCTGTATGATCCCATTCAATTTTTTCGAAAAGAAAGCTGCGTATTTGAATACCGGTGTATGGGCAAATAAAGCTATGAAAGAAGCCAAAGGATTTGGTGAAACTGTTGAAGTGGCTTCTTCAAAAGATGCCAATTATACCTTTATACCTAAAGATTATACTATTCCTACTGATGCTGATTATTTTCACATTACCACTAACAATACAATTTACGGAACAGAGATTTTAAAAGATATTGATTCTCCAATACCTTTGATAGCCGATATGTCTTCCGATATTTTTTCACGTCCAATGGATGTTTCAAAATATGCTTTAATATATGGTGGCGCTCAAAAGAATTTAGCTCCAGCCGGCTTAGCATTTGTAATTGTTAAAGATGAATTGCTGGGTAAGGTTTCACGCTATATACCAACCATGTTGAATTATAAAACACACATTGCTGAAGGTTCTATGTTTAATACACCACCGGTTTTACCAATATACAGTGCTTTAGAAACTTTAAAATGGGTAAAAGCAAATGGTGGATTGGTGGAAATGGAAAAGAAAAATATTGCCAAAGCCGAATTGCTTTATAATGCCATTGACAACAGTAAAATGTTTGTCGGTACTGCTGAGAAAGAAGATAGATCAAGAATGAATGTATGTTTCGTAATGAAACCTGAATACAAAGAATTAGAAGCCGACTTTCTTAAATTTGCAACTGCTGCAGGCATGGATGGAATCAAAGGACACCGTTCGGTGGGTGGTTACAGAGCTTCTATTTATAATGCTATGCCAATTGAAAGTGTTCAGGCACTAGTCGATTGTATGCACGAATTTGAAAATCAACATTAATATGTCATAAGTCAAAAAGTCTAAGGTGAAGTTTTCCTTAGACTTTTGTGTTTTTTTGACCAAATATTTAAAAATAGAACCTATGAAAGTACTTATTGCGACAGATAAACCGTTTGCCAAGGTGGCAGTTGACGGAATTAGAAAAGAAATTGAAGCAGCTGGTTTTGAATTGGCATTGCTCGAAAAGTATACTGAAAAACAACAATTACTAGATGCTGTAGCAGATGCAAATGCGATAATTATTCGAAGTGATATAATTGATGCTGACGTAATTGGTGCTGCAAAACAATTGAAAATTGTGGTTCGTGCGGGTGCCGGTTACGATAATGTTGATTTGGAAGCAGCAACTGCTGCCGGTGTTTGTGTAATGAACACTCCAGGGCAAAATGCGAATGCTGTTGCTGAACTTGTTTTTGGATTATTGGTTTACGCTATCCGTAACTTTTATAATGGTTCTTCGGGTACTGAATTGAAAGGTAAAAAACTAGGAATTCATGCTTATGGCAATGTTGGACGAAATGTAGCAAGAATTGCCAAAGGTTTTGGTATGGAAGTATTAGCCTATGATATGTTTTGCCGTGATGAAGATATTAAATTGGAGGGTGTTGACCCAACATGTTCTGTTAAAATGCTTTATCAATCTTGTGACATCATTTCAGTTAATATCCCTGCTACAAAGGAAACTAAAAAATCCATTAATGCCGAGTTGCTAAGTTTACTGCCTAAAGGCGCTGTATTGGTTAATACAGCACGTAAGGAAGTAATTAACGAGGCTGAAATGGTTGAGTATATGGAATCGCATCCTGATTTCAAATATGTTACAGATATATTGCCCGACAATCATGCTGAAATGATGGAAAAATTTGCATCACGTTATTTTGCAACTCCTAAAAAAATGGGTGCTCAAACTTCTGAAGCAAATATCAATGCTGGTATTGCAGCTGCAAAACAAATTGTAGATTTTTTGAAAACCGGGAATGAGCAATATAAGGTAAATTAAACTTTTTTGTTTTTTAATTTTATAGAAGTCTGGCATGCAATTTTGTGTGTCAGATTTTTTTTGAATAAATCTGGAAAAATTAAAAGAATAACAAAGCAAATGAATATCTTTGCAATTAGAATATTTCTGTGAAATTAAAACAGTATGCTAACTATTCAAATTAATTAAAAAATTGATATGGAACAAATAAAAATCAGAACAAAGATTTTACGTGATATTATGATAAAGGAAGGTATTTCTGCATGCATAATACCTGGTACAGACCCTCACGCCAGTGAATATATTGCCGACTGCTGGAAAGAAAGAGAATGGATTTCAGGTTTTGATGGCTCTGCCGGAACTGCAACAGTTACCCTAAATAAAGCTGGATTATGGACCGATTCGCGCTATTTTCTCCAAGGAGCACAACAATTAGAAGGTACAGGTTTTGAATTAATGAAACAAGGACTTCCTGAAACCCTCGAAATAATTCCGTGGTTGTCAAACGAATTAAAAAGAGGAGATAAAGTTGGTGTAAACTCACAAATGTTTTCAATCAATGCTTTCGCAAGCATGAAATCTCAATTGAAAATGAGTGGAATTGAATTGGTTTCTATTGATTTACTGGCACTTGTGTGGACAGAAAGACCGGAATTACCATTAAAAAAGTTTTTTGTTTTCGACAATAAATATACTGGAAAATCTGCAATAAATAAAATTAATGATTTGCGAAATGAATTAAATAAAGCCAAAGCAGATGTGTTTATTTTGTCAGCTTTGGATGATATTGCATGGCTTTTTAATATTCGTGGAAATGATGTAAGCTACAATCCAGTTGTCATAGCCTATGCAATTGTGGATAAAACAAAAGCTACATTATATATTGCACCCGAAAAACTTAGTCCTGAGACAATTAGTTATTTGAATTCTCAAAATGTTAATTTGGCGAACTATGATGCAATTTATAATGAGATAAAAAATATTTCAACTGAAAGTACAGTTTTAGTCGATGGTGCAAAATTGAATCAATCTTTGTTTGAAGCTATTCCTGTTCAATGTGAAATCAGAAATCAAATGTCGCCCGTTTTTATTCTTAAAAGCATTAAAACTGAAATTGAAATGGAAGGCGTGCGCAAAGCAATGATAAAAGATGGTGTTGCTCTGACTAAATTTTTTATGTGGCTGGAATCAAATATAGAATCAAATAAATTGACCGAAGTATCAATTTCCGAGAAGTTATATGATTTTCGTAAAGAACAAGAAAATTTTATTGGCGAAAGTTTTGGTACAATTGCAGGTTATGCTTCTCATGGCGCTATAGTACATTACAGAGCCAACGAAGATACGGATGCGACCTTGCTTCCGGAAAATATACTTTTACTGGATTCAGGCGGACAGTATCTCGACGGAACAACCGATATTACCCGTACAATAACATTGGGAAATCCTACAGAACAACAGAAGACTGATTTTACTTTGGTGTTGAAAGGTCATATTGCGCTGACTACAGCAATTTTCCCTACTGGCACACGTGGTTCTCAATTGGATATATTGGCTCGTAAGGCTATGTGGGATTCGGGTTTAAACTATGGGCATGGAACCGGTCATGGAGTGGGTCATTTCCTGAATGTGCACGAAGGTCCTCAAAGTATTCGAATGGACGAAAATCCAACAGTTTTACAGCCCGGCATGATTATATCGAATGAACCGGGAATGTATAGAGCCAATGAATATGGTATAAGAACTGAAAATCTGGTACAAGTTATTCCAACAATTAAAACTGAATTTGGTCAATTTCTGGGTTTTGAAACGCTAACTATCTTTCCTATCGACAGAGAGTTAATTGATATAATGTTACTTGATGAAAATGAACAAAATTGGCTTGATGAATATCACGAAAAAGTTTACGATGCACTTTCAGCATTTCTGAATAATGAAGAGCAAACTTGGCTTAAAAATAAATGCAGGTCAATATACGATTTGATTTTTTAATTTTCACAAGTTTTTTCATTACCCATTGGTGATTACAAAAAAATAAAAGAGAAAAACAATTTGTTTTTCTCTTTTATTTTTTTGTATTAAGCTCCAAAATCATCAAACATTAAATTTTCGCGTGGAACGCCTAAATCCCAAAGCATTTTTTCAACTGCTTTAGCCATAGGGCCAGGACCGCACATATAGTATTCGATATCCTCAGGGGCATCGTGTTTGCTTAAATACTCATCATGTATCACTTGGTGAATAAAACCTACCATACCTGTCCAGTTATCTTCGGGCTGAGGTTCGCTCAATGCAATATTGAATGTGAAATTAGGAAACTCTGCTTCCAATTTACGGAAATCCTGTTCGTAGAAAATTTCTTTTTTCGAACGAGCTCCATACCAATAGGTAATTTTACGATCCGAAATTTTGAGCGTATTCAACAAATGTAACACATGTGAACGAAGCGGCGCCATACCAGCTCCACCACCTACATAAAGCATTTCTTTTTTCGAATTCAGAATTGGGAAAAACTCACCGAATGGTCCTGAAACCTGAACTTTGTCGCCTGGTTTGAGATTGAAAATATACGACGAGCAAATACCAGGTTTAACATCAGCCCAACCGCCCTTTGCTTTGTCGAACGGTGGAGTGGCAATACGTACGTTCAACATAACTATATTCCCTTCGGCTGGATAATTGGCCATGGAGTATGCACGCATGGTTTCTTCTTCGTTTTTACAAGCTAAATCCCACATTTTGAATTTATCCCAATCACCGCGGAATTGTTCTTGTATATTAAAGTCTGTAAATTTAACATCATAAGTTGGAACATCAATCTGAATGTAACCTCCCGATGTAAAATTAAGTTTTTCGCCTTCGGGCAATTTTACAACAAATTCTTTAATAAATGTGGCCACATTGTTGTTTGAAACAACTTCGCATTCCCATTTTTTCACTCCAAGTATCGACTCATCCATGTGTATAGACATATCGTTTTTTACTTTTACCTGACAGCCAAGCCTCCAGTTATCTTTAATCTCTTTGCGTGAGAAATGTACGGTTTCAGTTGGAAGTATTTCGCCACCACCTTCGAGTACCTGACATTTACATTGAGCACAAGAACCACCTCCACCGCATGCTGAAGGAAGAAAAATACTTTGTGTTGAAAGTGTATTTAACAAAGTACTACCGGACTCTGCCACAACTTGTTTTTCACCATTAATTGTGATAGTTACATCGCCTGAGGCTACTAAATAGCGTTTGGCAACCAATAGCATTATCACTAGAAGTATTATTACCAGCAAGAAAACCACTAAACTGGAAATAACCATTGTTGAATTTATAGCTAAAATCATAATTTTTATTCAACCCATAACGAAAAACTTGTTTTCAGGGTTAGATTAAATTGTTATTTGTATTATTTTTCCTAAACCAAAATGAATTTTTTATACTTTTCTCAGATTTTTAATCCCGAAAAACACATAAAAGCTAATCCCATTAATGCAACGGTTATAAACGTAATTCCTAAGCCACGTAAAGGTGCAGGAACATCCGAATACTCCATTTTTTCGCGTATGGCAGCCAAGCCTACTATGGCTAACATCCAACCCACTCCTGATCCCATGGCATACGAAGTAGCTTCGCCAACATTATTAAATGCACGTTGTTGCATAAATAATGAACCTCCCATAATGGCACAGTTTACCGCTATTAAAGGTAAGAAAATTCCCAACGAAGCATAAAGCGAAGGACTGAATTTTTCAACTGCCATTTCTACCAACTGGGTCATGGCTGCAATTACAGCAATAAACAAAATAAAAGCCAAATAGCTTAAATCTAAACTTTTAAATGCCGGGTGAATCCATGCTAAAGCACCTTCTTTTAGGATATGCACTTCGAGAAGATAATTAATCGGTAATGTAATTACCAATACAAAAATAACCGCCACTCCTAAACCAAGTGACGTTTTTACATTTTTCGATACCGCTAGGTATGAGCACATTCCAAGGAAAAATGCAAAAATCATATTGTCGACAAAAATCGACTTAACAAATATACTGGCTATGTTTTCCATATTGTGTATTCTTTATTTTTCTTGTAAATCTTTGTTACGTGCACGGTGAATCCAAATTATACATGCTACAATAATTAATGCCATTGGAGGCATCATCATTAAGCCATTATTCATATATCCGGCATCGTACACTGATTGTGGTATAACTTTAAAGCCTAATAAACTGCCTGAACCTAATAATTCTCGTACAAAAGCTACTGCCACTAAAATCCAAGCATAACCAAATCCGTTACCCAAACCATCAACAAACGATTCCCATGGTTTATTACTCATAGCAAATGCCTCCAAACGTCCCATAAGGATACAATTGGTAATAATAAGTCCAATATATACTGAAAGTTGAACGCTCACATCGTATGCATAAGCTTTAAGAATTTCGCTAACAACTGTAACCAATGCGGCAACTACTACTAACTGTACAATTATACGTATACGATTTGGTATTGTATTACGAATCAATGAAATGATTACATTTGAGAAGGCCACGATAATAGTTACCGAAATACCCATTACCAATGCAGGCTCAAGTTTGGATGTTACTGCCAATGCCGAACAAATACCCAAAACCTGTACGGTAATTGGATTGTTTTTACTTAATGGGCCTAAAAAAACCTCTTTTGTTTTTTCTGAAATTAATTTACTCATTACTTGGCTCCTCCTTCTACTTTAATATCGTAAAATGCTTTGTATTGTCCTAGACAATTGAAAATCATTTTTTCAACTGCTTTACTTGTAATTGTGCCACCCGAAATACCATCAATTTCGTATTCGCTGTTAGGCTTGTTATCAGGTTTTAAAACCAATAGTGATTTAAAAGTTAAATCAGCACCCAGAATTTTTTTGTCTATTAATGATTTTTGAAATGGCTTATACGCAATTTCGGCACCTAAACCAGGAGTTTCGCTTGCATGCGAAAAATAACTGCCATAAATTGAATTTTTATCTTCGTTTAAAGCCACATAACCCCAAATTGGGCCCCATAATCCAGTACCTTTCATCGACATTATGTATTTGGTTTTACCATCAACTTTGGCAACATAAATTGGCAATTCTCTTTCGGTTTCTGCTTTAGCTAATTCTTTCAAAAAATCTATTTTAAAAGCACAAAATTCTGTACTATCTAAAATTTCAGCTTTGTGGTTTATAACTAATTCTTCAACAATATACTCATTGTAAATTGCTGCGGCATCTTTTCCTTCTAAATCAATATTCAACGAAGCTAAAATTTGCTTCTTTTTATCTAACTCTACATTAGCCGTTTGAGTGTCTTTCAATGCACTCGAAACTAATGCAAGCATCAATGCAACTATAACTACCATTACAGTTGCATATATAATTGTATATCCGTTGTTGTTTGTATTCATTTTATATACCTCCGTTTTAATTAGTTTTAGCACGTTTCAAACGGCGTTTAATATTTGCATCAACTACATAATAATCAATTAGTGGAGCAAAAATGTTCATCAACAAAATTGCTAACATCATACCCTCAGGATAACCAGGATTCAGTACTCGTATAATAATTGCCATTGCTCCTATTAGAGCACCATATATCCATTTGCCTGTTTCAGTTCGTGCTGAGGTTACCGGGTCGGTAGCCATGAAAACGGCACCAAAAGCAAATCCACCAAATACTAAATGGTTGTACCAAGGGAAATGTGCTGCAGCAGTATCAGGTCCCCACATATTAAATATCAATGCCATAAGTGCTCCACCTGCAAATACCGAAAACATTGTTTTCCAACTAGCTATACGGGTAATTAAAAGTATAAATGCTCCTATTAAGATGGCTAATGTGGAAGTTTCACCAATAGAGCCAGGAATAAATCCTAAGAAACCATCTATAAATCCAATTGGATTTCCAATAGTATTTAACAACTTGACTTGTTCTGTTGCTGCAGTAGCTACTTGTCCAAGCACTGTTGCTCCTGAATATCCGTCAACAATAGTCCCTGAACCAATTCCAAATGTATCTGCCGTACGTACCCATACTGTGTCGCCCGACATAAATGTTGGGTATGCAAAGAAAAGGAAAGCACGTGTAACTAATGCAACATTGAAAATATTCATTCCGGTACCGCCAAATACCTCTTTGGCAAAAATAACTGCAAATGCCGTAGCAACAGCCACCATCCAAAGTGGTGTGTCAATTGGAATAATCAATGGGATTAACATTCCCGAAACTAAAAATCCTTCCTGAATTTCATGCCCTTTGATTTGTGCTACGATAAATTCGATACCAAGTCCAACGCCATAAGCAACAATTATTAATGGCAATACAGATAAAAAACCATAAATAAAAGTGTCAATAAAACTAACCTGTTGCCCTATAGCTAAAAAATGTTGGTAACCAGTGTTGTACATACCAAAAAATAAAGCGGGTAATAATGCTATTATTACCATTACCATGGTGCGTTTGGAGTCTATTGCATCGTGTATATGAGTTCCATGTTTTGATGTGGTATTTGGAACGAATAAAAACGTTTCAAATCCATCAAAAACCGAATGGAATTTTTCAAGTTTACCGCCTTTTTGAAAGTTCGGTTTTACTTTGTCGACTAATTTTTTTAATGCATTCATATTTTATAATCCCCTTGAGGGGTTTGGGGTTATTATTCTAATTCTTTTCTCATCATGTCCAGCGAATCCCGAACAATTTTTTGTAAGGGAAGTTTCGAAGTACAAACAAATTCGCAAAGAGCCACATCTTCAGGAGCTATTTCGTAAGCTCCAAGTGCTTCCATTTTGTCGATATTGCCTGCTATCATTGCTTTTATCAAAAATTCAGGATAAATATCCATTGGTAAAACACTATCATATTCACCCGACATAATAATGGCGCGTTTTCCACCCATAAGGCGAGCATCAAAATCAAAATACTTTTTGCCAAATATTTTACGCATAAATCCAGTAAAATAAGTACCGCTCACACTAAACTTATTGAAGCGAGGCATAGCCCAGCCAAAAAGCTCATGAACTTCGTTACCTTCTTTAATTACTGTTATTTGCGTTGAATAAGGGTCGAGATAACTTTTACCTGTTACTCTATGTCCGGTAAGTACATTACCACAGATATAACGTAATGGTGCTTTGCTTTTTACTTTTCCTACAATAAATTGCTCTATTTGGCAACCCATAATTGTATCGTAATATTTTGCTCCCGTTACTTCAGGACCTGTAAATGCAATTCTACGTGTCAAATCCACAACACCTTTATTGAATAAACGTCCAATAAACAACACATCTTGTGCATTAACAGTCCAAACAACTTCACCTTTATTGATAGGGTTAATTTTGTTGATTTGAATTCCTACATTTCCTATAGGATGTGGGCCTTCGTATGAAGTAATTTCGGCATTTTTAACAGTAGAGAAATGTTTATTGCCAGCTTTAATGCCTAAGTGCAATTTTCCTTGGGTTAATTTTGCCAAAGCATCTATGCCCGTTTGAAAATCTTCTTTTTGTTTTGCTATTACAAAATCGTAGCTTGGGGCTAGTGGAGCCGTATCGAACGACGAAACGAAAATTGCTTTTGGAGCTATCTCGGGATTTGCAATTACATCATACGGACGCTGCTTAATATAAGGCCAAAGTCCAGATAAAAGAATAGCCTCCTTAATCTCTTCACCCGTCATGGATTTTAAATCCTTGATTTTGAACGATTCATAAACTGTTTCTTTATCGCGTTCGATGGTAATACTTAATATCTTACGACGCTCACCTCTATTTACAGCAATAATTTTACCGCTTACAGGTGCCACAAATTTCATGCTTTCAACCGCTTTGTTATAAAATAACGGAGTTCCGGCTTTTACAATATCACCTTCTTTTACAAGAATCTTTGGCGTAACTGCATGATAATGATCTGGAATAACTGCAAAAATATCAGAGAGTTTGACTGATCCGACTTCTTTTTCGGCTTCACCTCTAATAGCAATATTCAAACCACGTTTTGTTTTAATTAGATTTGCCATATTTGTATTTCAAAAATTTTTTTTGCTCAATTGATAGAATTATTTGTAAACATGAATCCCAAGTCTGCCAATATATTGTAATTACTACAATTTTGAAACAATCAGTGATTCAGATATTTAGCTATAAAACTGTTTTATAACAGCTTTTTAAATAAAACTTTGCAAAAGTACAATAATTTCATTGTATTTCAGCAATAATTAATGAATTTTTTCGTTAATACGTAATATAATGATAACCAATGTCATAGCTGTGTTTCGTCTTGCTTTTTGTTTTTCGAATAAGAATATTTAACGTTTTATTTTTTTATCCAATTATTCACTGGGTATTCAAGTCAATATCATTGCTTTTATTTACAAACTTGCTATTTATGTTTTAAATACTGTTGACTTGGTTATTTTATGTAATATAATTTTATTATGAAAATAATGCTTTTTTTAAATCATGTAATTGTATTCTTTATAGCTTAAGCTTTCTATTTAAAGCAAAGGAATTTAATATTGTATCACAATAAAGTGTTATTTAAAATTAATAAATGTAAAATAAGATAACAAAGATTTTCATACAATATTAGAAATTAGTATATTAGTACAACTTTTAACAAGTTGTTTTTTACAATTATATTTTTTATTTTCAATTTCCAATTTTAAACTATATTTATTTCTCAGTATTTTAAAAAAACACAATCCTTTAAACATGTTTTGACTTCAAAAAACAAATTCAAACAATACTTATTTTTTTGCAGTTGACATGCTTTGCTAAGCAAATATTTAATTAATTGCAATAAGTACATGACCTTTTAAATTAACATAAAAATAAAGGTTTGTCTAAACCAATGCAAAAAAGTTTAAATCGTAAAGTGAAATATTATGAAAAAACTTATTCAAATCCTGCTGTCATTATTTATCGAATTGATAGCATTCGGTTGTATCAGTGAAAAAATCACTGTTGATCCTTATGGTCCAGATAAGCCATTTGAAACTTCTCAGTTAATTTCTTTGAAAAATGATGTTCAAAATTCTTTTTTAAAGGCAGACGTTAAAAGAATAGAAAGTTTGATTTCACCAACATACTTGAGTATTTATAAATCAAGTTTAGTAAATAATACTTCGAAATTAGCAGATTTTGGTGCCTTGTTGAAATCAATGAAACTGGTTGTTGGTGATAGTACATCAGCTGTATATCAGGTTGATTACAAGAATGTAAAATATGAAGTTACATTCAGTAAAGATTCAGATGGTACTTGGAAATTAATTAATTTTTAGTCAATAAGGAGTAAGATTATGAAAAGAATTTCAATATTGACTATCAGTATTTTAATGTTTAGTGCTGTTTCATCTCATGTTTATGGATATGGAAATGTAAAGACTCACCCGGCTATTAATAAGGTTATTGTTAGTGAATTCAAAAATAGATTAGCAAATTACAAGTTAAATTATCCAACATTTCAAAAATTCAACAACTATTTAGTTTCTTTTGATTTTTCAACCTACGCTGGGACGAATGTTAAAAAGGGTGGGTGGTATTACATAACTGAAGGGGTTGAAAATTATACTATATCTGAATGGATTGAAAAAGGGGGCTTTACAGCCGATGAACCTGAGATTGCAGCATCTTTAAGACATTTTTATGACCCTGTACAAAATGAAGGTGTACTTTTTCTTACCGATACAGGTGGAAATCCGGATTTTAACAATCCATGGGTTGATGCAATTTTCTGGGCTTTTGAAGGTGCTGATCCAAGAGGAAATAATAATTGGACATGGAAAATTGGAAAAGAAAATATGATTTTGGCTTTACAAACATCTGATAAGGTCAAAAAAGAACAGTTTACTGCAAAAGCATTTCGTTGTTTGGGAGAAGTTTTACATAATACAGCTGATATGGGGTTGCCTGCTCATGTACGTAACGATGCACATGGCGGTTGGGGCCCAATAGGAGGGCGAATCGATCCTTATGAATCAATTACTTCCGATAGACCTGATTGGGCCGCAACTTATGGCGTAAAAATTTGTGATCCTGATTTGTCAAATTATTTCAGAACTGCAACAAATGCGAAGAATATAAATATGTATCTGGCCAGGTTTACAAATAAATATTTTTTCTCGCAAGAAACAATTTCCGGTATGGGTGTTGAAGCATACAGTTCGTTAAATGGATATAAAAATTATCCTACTCCAAAACTCGAAGACTTTAATTACAAACCCGAAACATTTGGATACTACAAAACATTTCCAAGTGGAAGAGAAGTCAAGATGTGCGTAGATCAATCCTTGTTTATGGGTTATATTTCAGAGAACTTCAGATCACAGCCCAGGGTCGATATGTCGTGCGTAGAATCGCAAGCTACAGAGTTATTACCCGATATTGTTGAAGCTGGAATTAACGTAATAAGAAATTTTATTCCAAATTTAAAAATAAATTTTACAGCTAACAGTATGAATGGAGAAGTTTCGGGTGGAATTAGCCATATAATTGATACCGAATATCCAAATACAATTAATTACAGTGGAGACGTAATATTCTGGGTTAATGGTCAATTGTCAAATACGGTTCTTAAAGTAGTAGATGGTAAATTTTCGGGAATTTTAGCCGGTCTGAAAAATGGAGATAAAGTTATTGCTAAAATTGAATTTGCTGATATTACAGTTAGTTCAGACCCACTAATAGCTAAAAATTCACAAATTGCTACTTTAGGGGGTATTACTTTAAAACTTTCACCTGAAGCAAATAGTACGGGAAGTTTAAAAGTCCAACATTTTCCCAATAGTATGATTCTTACAAAAACAAATGGATTATATACCTATAAAGTTGAAATAAGTTGGTTAACTCCCCCATATGGAAATTTGGAAGTGTTAAATGACAATCAATTATTTATGAATCAAAAAATCACCCTTAAATTCACAAAATCATTAAGTACGGCATTTACATATTTCAATGGTTGTAATTTAACAGTCAATGGGAGTGGAAGATACTGCGATTGGCAGCAAAACAATGAAATATCTTTAGGTTTCATCTGCCCAAGTTTTGAGAAATACTTACCTGCTACACCAGATTTGAGTACAGCCTCAACAAGCTTTGATTTACCGATAACTATGAAAATTGGCGTTGGCGATCTTGTTTCAAATACGATTGATGGGATATTGATATTTAATGGTTCTATTTCGGATTTTTGGTCATCTGGAATAAATACTTACTATTCAATAGAATATAATTACAAAGATTAAATTGATGTTTTTTGTTTGAGCAATGCTTATCTACAAGAGCCTTGTTTATTCTATTATTTACTTTTTAATTGTTATTTTATTATTTGTACAATTGACTTCAAAAACATATATTTGTGGCAAGAAAATTGCAATAAAAAACTAAAATTTAATATGAGACCCAAAATACTTTTACTTTCATTTATATTGCTAATGAGTGTCAATGTTCGGGCAGTTTTTAGAACACAAATTTTTCACCCTAACATTAAAACTTTACAAATTGGGATTAAAGGTGAAAATTACTTACATCCAATTATTGAATTAAATAGCAATGAGTTACTCAATGTGGGATTTGATGAAATGTCACATGAAGCACATTCGTATGGTTATAAAATAATTCATTGCAATGCGGACTGGACACCTTCAAGTTTATCTACTAATGAGTATTTGAACGGTTATACCTCAGCCAATATCTCTGATTTTAAATTATCTCAAATCACTACTTTTTTATACACACATTACCAATTCGAATTGCCAAACTCTGACATAAATTTCAAAATATCCGGAAATTATGTTGCTATAATCTACGAGGATAATCAGTTTGATAAACCCATTGCACAGGCATGTTTTTCAATTGTTGAACCAAAAGTTACTATAAGTGGTAAAGTTAGAGCCAACACTGATATTGAATTAAATGGCCGTTATCAACAAGTTGATTTCGATTTAATGTTGAATGGAATTCAGGTAAAGGATGCCAACAATGAGATTAAAATTTGTGTAAGACAAAATAACCGAATTGATAATGAGGTAACTTCCATTCAGCCTACATTTATTTCAGGCTCAAAATTGAGTTATATTAACAATAAGGCTTTGATTTTTGAAGGAGGGTACGAATATCATAGTTTTGATATCTCATCCATATATGCTGCCAATAATGGTGTGGCTGAAATTCGTTACAAACAACCTAATTATGAAGCTTTTTTAAAGCAGGATAATATACAGAAATCAAAGAAATACATGCATAACTTTGATGTGAATGGTAAGTTTGTAATTAATTTGCAAAATGCTAGAGATGATGTTAATATTGTGGCCGATTATATGCAAGTCCATTTTATGCTTCCAACGTCTCAGCCATATATAGATGGTCAACTATATTTGGGTGGAGAATTTAATTACAATTTGATGAATGAAATTTCACGTTTACAATACGATTTTAATGCCGGAATGTACCACAAAACATTATTATTAAAACAAGGAGGATACAATTATCAATATTGGTTTGTTCCAAAAAATATGACTAAGGCAAATGTAGAACGGGTAGAAGGTAGTTATTGGGAAACAGGTAATGAATACACAATTTACATTTACCATCGCGGATGGGGTGAACGATATGATAAACTTGTAGGTATTAAAAGTATTTTAAAATAAAAAATGCCCATCGATTTTTCGATGGGCATTTTTTTTTATAATTCTCTATCATCCTGATAGTATTGGAAGTATTTATTTGAATCATTAATTTTCTTTTTCGAACTCAAACCTGAGGTGTATCCATATCCATAACCATATCCATAAGTGTATTTCTTTGAATAGTAGCGTGAATAGCTTAGCTCTTCTATAGAAATGTCGTTAATAACAGTATAAAGATTTGGTAATTTATCAGATTTTAATTGGGCACTTAATTTTTTGTAGAACGATTTATTCGTCTTGGCATTCCGGACAACAAATAAATTAACATCAGAAATGTTTGCCAATGAATATGCATCTGCAACAATACCAATAGGACTTGTATCAATAATAATATGATCGTATCTAGTTCTTAATTCTTTGAACATTTCAATAAGTTTTTCGGATCTGATAAGTTCTCCTGCATTTGGAGGTACAGTACCTCCTGGTAAGAAGTCAAAATCTACTCCCGGAATTTTTAAAATCAAACTGTTTAAGTCGGATTGTCCTGCCAAATAATTAGTTACCCCATATTCTGCAAAAATATTTAAACGACCGGCAACACTTGGTTTACGTATATCCATATCTACCAATAAGGTTTTTGAACTAGCCATGGAATATATACCTGCCAAATTGATACTAAAATATGTTTTTCCATCGCCCGATTCGCCTGATGTTACCAGAATAATCATGTCTTTCTTTCTCTGAACTATAAATTCAATACGAGTTCGAATAACGCGGAACATTTCAGTAAATGATGAACGCGGATTTTTTGTAATTAATAATGGATCTAAGGAGTTAGTATGTCTGATAGTTCCTATAAGTGGGAATGAAGAATTGTTTTCAACATCTTTGGCTGAATGAATGGTTGAGTTTAACAATTCTTTTAAAACTACAAATACAGCAGGAATTAATAAACCAAGGAAAAGGAATATTAACGTGGATTGTGACTTATCCGATCCATTTGTTAAACTTTTAATTCTGGCTTTATCTAAGATATTATTATCGGGAGTGTTTGAAGATTTTAAAATTTCGGACTCAGCACGTTTTTGTAAGAAAAATGTATAATAATTGTCATCCACTTTATATTTTCGTTCTATCGAAATCATTTCAATTTCTTTTTTTGGCAATTCTCTTATTTCATTTTGTACAATATCATATCTTTTTTTAAACTCTTCTTTTTCAATTTTTAATGATAGTCGCATGTTTTTAGTAACTTCATTAATGGCTTTTTTGAGGTTGTTAATGTCATTTGTATATTTTGAATAATACATATTTTTCTCGCTTAATTCGCCTCGTTTTAAATCAGTTTCGTTTATTTGTTGTACCAATGTTAATAGCATAGGTTCGTTCAGTCCCAAACTTGAAGGAGCCACAATTGAACCATTATCTAAATTTGTTTTAAGATAATTAGTTAAATAGTCTAGGTAGGTTTCTCTTAGTTTGAGGGCAGTAAGTTCAGTTTCATATTGTTTAGATTTACCAAGTAGCTCTACCGAATGACTTGTAACATCAACAATTTTGTTTTTTTGACGGAAGTTCGTCATTTCATCCTCCGACGAAGACAATGATTTTTGTACATTAACAAGCTGACTGTCAATAAATTTAATTGTTTTTTCAGCAGCTTCGTTTTTTCGTTCCAAATTTTCTCTTAATGATGTTTCGCAAAGTTTATTTATAAAATCTTCATCTCTTCCAGGTACAGCACTTTCGAGTGATATTTCTATTACGGATGAACCTTCTACAACATAATCTAATTGTAGTCTTGATACAAATTCATTCACCAGCGATTCTTTATCTCTAAACATGAAATATACACTTCCGCCAAAACTGGAATAGTTACTATTTACGGTAATAAAAAACAGATTGTTTTGAATAGAGTTACCTATTTTTCCAGCTAAATTAAGATTGTCAAATTGTTTGCTGTCATCAGGTGTTATTGTAAAGTTTTTATTATCATCAAATTGAATTTTAAAAAGCACATTATAAGCTTTAGGATCAACATAATCAACTTGTATCGTAATTGGCGAACTAGTATACAAATTTTGAGTTTTGAACCTGCCAATTGATATATAATCTACTTTAAACTGAGGTAAACTATCAATTACTTTTGCTATCAAATCATATGATTTGAGCATAATAACCTGATTATTAATATTTTTATAACCACCTTGAACACCAAAGCCTTGCATCAAAGCCTGTGTATTGCTACTGGATTTAAACTCCTCGATAATTATTGTACCTGCAGTTTTGTAGGATGGAACCCACTTTCTGTTATTCAGAACAGACAATCCAAAAGCTATAATAATAGAAATCACAAAAAGATACCAATAATGTAAAAATACTGATAACCATTCAGTAAAATTAAAATTTGACTCTTGATCTTCAAATTCCTGAGTTTCATTTTTTTTAGTTTCCATATATTTTATGGTTGATATATTTTTATTTACTTAGATTGTTAAATGTGAATTTACTTTATTTGTTCAGATAAAATGCTGTAAACAATAAAGTTAAGGATGATGATATTAAACTTGCAAAATTCGACCAGTTAGTTACTTTATAAAAACTGGATGCAGCTCTTTGCACATAAATAATGTCATTTGGATAAACATAATAATACTTTGATTCGATAATGCTTTTTGGTCTAATGTCGAATTCAAGGACTTCAGTACCTTTAGAAGTTTCGCGTAAAATTTTTACTTTTCTAAAATCTCCTGATAAGTTTAAATCTCCCGAAATTGATAAAGCTTGAAATATCGTAAGTTTATCGCGTGGAATTTCAAAAATACCTGTGCCGGCTTCACCTATAACTGTAAAGGATTTGTTTGAAAGACTAAGTTTAACAGAGGCATCTGGAATTAAATCCTTAAATCTCGATTCTACAACTAATGTTGCTTCGGGAATTGTAAGGTTTACAAGCTTAATTTTTTTTACAAACGGTAAATCAATAGTTCCATCCGGATAAACTCTGTATGAAATAACATTTTGTGTTGTACTATTCTCCGAACTTATGAGTTTTGAAATAGTTTCGTCAGAAGTCATTAGTCGATAAACTATTTCATCGTTCACTTTTATCCGGTAATCAGCATATTCAATTTTATTGTATTTTGGTAATTTCGAATTATTTTCTTGCAGCAAACCTATACTTTTATAGTTATAGCACGATGTGAAACAAAATACTACCGAAAAAAGAACTAATATGTATATTTTATATTTCATTCGATGCATTTTTAAAGTTTAAATAAAATGTACTGCTATTCATTATGAGAACTTTGCACCTTAAATTTTTATCAATTAGGTTGTTGAGGTGTGATATTTTCATTATTATGCGCTTGATAATTCAACATGCTGTTTTGACTAATTTTAAAATGTTATAGAAGCATTTCTTGAATGATTACATTTAGGTTTTTTTGATTAATAGTTAATTCTTCAATTTGGATTTTTGTAATTATTCAGTTTTTGTAGTGAGTTGATTGTATGAATCCACTAAAAGAACTCCCATTGAAAAAGTAGAAATAACTGTAGAAATTAAATTTGGAAGATTGGTTAAGCTGAAAAATTGTTCTTCCAAATTTTGAATATATATCACATCATTAGGTTCAATATAATAAAATTCAGAATGAATAATGTCTGAACTTCTTATATCAAAGGTCTTAACTATTACCCCTTTATCAGTTTCTCTCAAAATCCTAATTTTACTTCTATCTCCATAAGTATTAATATCGCCTGCTAAAGCTAATGCCTCAAATATGTTTATTTTTTCACGCGGGATTGGGAAAAATCCTGATATTTTTCCTCCAATTACACTAAAATTACGATTGACAATTCTTAATTCGGCAGTACTATATTTAAATATGGGTTCAATAGCTTTTTCTAGATCTATAGTGGCTTCACGTACGGTTTTTCCTTCAATTTTAACTTTGCCTATCATCGGAAAATTAATATTACCATCGCTTTCTACATTATAAGTATATAAATCTAAAATTGATCCTTGTGTGCTTGATAACATTACTTGTGAACCCATATTTGAGCCGTTGAACCAAGTATTGGTTTTTTGATCGGTAGAATAAACTTTTACATATAAGCGATCTCCTATACGTAATCTATAATCAGAGTATGATGTACTATCTTTATATGCAGGAATGTTAAAACTTGGGGGCTGCATGTAGTTAACTTTTTTAGAGCTAATACATGAATTAAAAAATACGAGTATTAATGTAAGTATTAATAGCTTTGATATATTTTTTAGCATTTAAAAATTTCTAATTGTTTTAATAATGTGATTTGCAAAGATATTTAATTTTTTAAAGTAATCAAATATGTTTTAATAATTTTTATTAAAGGTGTATTGAAAATTTTGAAAAAGTCATTAAAACTAAAAGCTAAAAGGAAAGACGTGTGATTCAGTTATTTACAAAAAACAATATGTAAATAATTTTCATGCATACGTTAATTAAAAAGTGACATTAGTCTTAAAAAAACGAAAAATACAACTTAATCTATTGATATTCACAGACTAAATGTTCTAAAGTAAGTCTATATGTGCCAAGATTATCAATAAGCTTTATTTAAAAAATAAAAAACGGTTGAAAAATTTTCAAACCGTTTTTTATTGAAATAAGTATTATTTTTCGCCTTTACCACTTGTCGATGGTTTTGAAATGCTATCACGCATTGCAGTATCAGCTTCAATATTTTTCATTTTGTAATAATCCATTATGCCTAAATTACCACTTCTGAATGCTTCGGCCATTGCTTGTGGCACTTGAGCTTCAGCTTCGATAACTTTAGCACGCATTTCCTGCGATTTTGCTTTCATTTCCTGTTCTAGTGAAACTGCCATAGCACGGCGTTCTTCAGCTTTTGCCTGTGCAATATTTTTATCGGCTTCGGCTTGATCCATTTGAAGTTGAGCTCCGATATTTTTACCTATATCAATATCGGCAATGTCGATGGATAGAATTTCAAATGCTGTACCAGCATCCAATCCTTTTTTTAGTACTAATTTTGAGATAGAATCAGGGTTCTCTAATACACTTTTATGTGATACCGAAGATCCAATTGAAGACACAATACCTTCACCTACGCGAGCCAAAATAGTTTCCTCTCCCGCGCCACCTACTAATTGTTTGATGTTGGCGCGAACAGTTACACGGGCTTTAGCTATAAGCTGAATGCCATCTTTTGCAACTGCAGCTACAGGTGGTGTGTCAATAACTTTAGGATTTACTGACATTTGAACAGCCTGAAACACATCACGTCCGGCTAAATCAATTGCTGTTGCCATCTTAAATGTCAAATCAATATTGGCTTTTGATGCAGATACCAATGCATGTACAACTCGCTCAATATGACCACCTGCAAGATAATGCGCTTCCAATCCATCGCGAGTAACTTCCTTTATATCAGCCTTGTGAGCTTCAATCATACATTGTACAATGGTATGAGGCGGAACTTTACGAATTCGCATCAAGAATAACTGAATCAATGAAATATTTACCCCCGAAACTTTGGCCGAAATCCATAATAAAAATGGCACATAGTAAAAGAATAAAAGAAGTAGTATGCCAAGTACTACCAATGCAATAATTTCAATTCCAATCATAAAATTTGTTTTAAATTTGAGTAATTAATTGTCTTTTAAAGCAGTTTGTTGAAAAATTATAGTATTTGAAAATGGTAATGTCAGAAAAATTAGTTTCTAATAAGCGCTTATAATTGTGATAATTAAAAATTAAAATTTCGACTTTTTAATGGGGTTTTTAAAATAATTTATTGGTATAGGCGCTTAGACCGCCCGAGTTAATATATTGATTATAAACGTATAGGTTCTTTTAAAACCATCTTTCTTATGAGTAAATCGAAGATTGTCTCCATATTTGAGCGCCTGTTGTACCTAAAGTGGTACTCATCAAGGT
>CAMBSB010000050.1 GCA_945870155.1 Paludibacter jiangxiensis
TCATTAAAGGTATAAACCGGAGTACCCCATTTCAGTTCTTCGGTTAGTTCACTTTCCAATGCAATTTGCCTGAGTGTTTGAAGTTCTACTTGCCATTTCTTTACTTTGCATCTTGGTGTAGCATGGTATTTACAACGTCCACAGCCATCGGATATATACAAGTCAATTTTTGGATTTAAAGTTTGCATAAATGATTTTTAAATGAAGTTTTTAGCTTTTGGGACGTAAAATACTGGTTTACTATTACATATATTCAATACTGTTATTATTTCAGTAGAGTAAGGCATGACTAATTATAAATTGTAAATTTAATTTATACACAATTATAATTATGTTTGAAGAATAAATGTTTTGAAAGAACTTGGAATTTAGTATAAATTTAGTTAAGCAGATGTGGATGGGAAATTTATTTTTACTTTTGACATGATGTAAATGATGGTGCTAAAATTCAGATTGATTGAATGTTAGAGTTAAATCCAAACATAGAAAACGATTTAATAATACTTATAGAAAACGATAATTTTTAAAATACCACATTACAAAATGCTTTGTTTTTATTTCCAGCAATTATTTTAATGGTGAATTTTACGTTCTAAATCTGCGTATTAATTTGTTTTTTTTCTCGAATCAACTCTTCGAATAACTGAACTAACCCTGGCTATGAGTTCGAGAATTGAAAAAGGTTTTGTAATATAATCATCTGCACCGGTAGCAAAGGCAGTCAAACAATCGTTTTCGCTTTTATTTGCACTTAAAAAAATTATTGGGATGAGAGATGTTTTGGGGTCGTTTCGAATAATCTTTGTGAGTTTAAAGCCTGACATTTCACCGATAGATATATCCAACAAAAGTAGGTTGTAAATCGACAGGTCTTTCATTAATGCTTCTTGAGCTGAATATGCTATATCTACCTTATAACCTGCGTTTACGAGGCTAATCTTAAGTATTTTAGATAAATCAATTTCATTGTCAACAATTAAAATCCGATAGTAATTCATAAGGTTATTTTTTTATTCAATTAAACAAAATAACAAAATTAAAATTACAATCCTATGATATTGGTATTACAAAATTGTTAATACATATAATTTCAAGTAGAGACTAAATACTAAACAACAAAGGCAAACCTTTTTCAAGATTTGCCTTTGTTGTTTTAATTATTATAACTCAATTAACGTTGTTGTAGTTTAATCTGAATTTTCTTTGAGCTGTTTGAGTCAATTTCAATAATTTGATCTTCGTACGATATCATACTTACTTTAATGCTGCATTTTTGCATTCCATTGGTAGGAATAATAAAATTACCATCCAAGTCAGTATAAACTTTTTGACCGTTAGAACTAATAATTGCACCAGCCAAACTTTCATTAGTCAATTTGTCAAATACAATTCCTTTAAACTCTTTAGCGTTAACTGTTTCATTTACAGCATTTGCTTTAGCTTCAGGAGCAGCAGATTCCTTTGCAGAAATGTTCATCGAAAAAGTAATTAAACTTACCAAAGTGAATAACAACATTCTTTTCATATTCTTTATTTTTTTATTATGTACAATTCTTGTTTTTAAATACTATGCAAAGTAACCGCTTTGATGTTACAACATAGTTACAAACTATATACATTTATATGAAGAAAATGTTTCAAAATGAGTTTGCTGTTAAATGGCAATATTTGACAATTTACTTATATTCAATAACTGACTCAGCTCTTTTCCAATAGCGCCGAATTGATTTTACTTAAACTTCTAATTAAAATAACACTTAAAATGAAATAAATTGAAATATAATGATTGTTAAAATATTGAATAATGCTCAATTTCTCCCCCTTCAGGGGGTAGGGGGGCAGGAATCAATACTTTTTCTCTGAAATCAATTTACCTTTCTCGTCCCACATATACCATACACCAGTTTTTTTGCCATTAGCATATTGCATTTCGTAGCGCATAATTCCGGAATCATCCCACACATGCCAGTTGCCGTGTTTTTTGTTGTTTCTATATTCAGCTTCGGCTATCAATAAGCCGGCTTCGTTATAAGTTCTCCAAATTCCATGAAATTCACCATTTCTGTAGGCACGTACTTCATTTGGTTTTCCATTGGCAAAATATACTATATATGCACCTTCGGGCTTGCCATCTTTTATGCTCATTTCCAACTTCAATGCACCATTATCGAAAAACTCTTTAAACTCTCCGGTATAAAGCTTTGTTTGTGTGGCATCGGTAAAAAACAAACCATCGCTTTGTATAATGCCCTTATTCTGAGCACTTAATAATATAGAGCATACTAAAAAAATAATAGTTAGGATTTTATTTTTCATATTGTGAATTATTTATGATTAATATACAAATGCAAATATAACATATTAGTTCTTGTATAACTACTGTAATGTAAAAATTTAATATGTGTTACAAATATCGATGCGATTCAGCACCACTCAAATTGATTTATCAACGATTACGTGATAAACAAAGGAGTTGATTTATAAATTAATTGTAAGTTTGTTTTATGAATTTACTTTTATTAAAGCACCAAAACTCCCCCTTTAGGGGGCTGGGGGGCAATCTCAACATACAATTAGGAGAAGTTTTCTACAATAGAAAACTTCTCCTAACTAATATTTATTCGCAATAAAGTATTAATAAACTGTATTTTGAGGGTCAAAATTCACCCATGTTTCTTTTGTCCAGTCGGTTGTACCTACTGCTCCAATATAAGTTGTTGGAGTAAAGAAAGCATCATTCAATTTTTTGTGTGTAAATACTCCACCCGATAATAAAGCTGATCCCGCTTCAGGAATAAAAGAAGTTGGATTAGCTAAAATACCCACTTTGCTTGCATCGTAAAATGAATTCGAAATTTTTGCAGTTGCGTTGTCAGCAATAATTTTATTGTTGAAGCTTGCAGTATTGAAAAAATCAAGAGCTTGTTGTTCCGTAATTCCGGCACCATTAACCGATTTTACTTTCATGCCAACTAAAGCACAGTTTTGAATGGCTAAATTTCCTGCTGTTGCATTGGCATAAGTTGTAGTTGCATCAAGCAATAATCCGGTATTCCATCCTGCAAAAACTGAGTTGAATACAGAAAGAGAACTATTTCTGCGAATATGCATTCCAGATCCAAACATGGTGTTCACATTGCTTGTAGTTAATGTTTTATGTGGTCCAATCAAACTTATATTTGAGAAAACCGGAGCAGTTTGTGGGCTGGCTGCAGAACCACTACCATCATTATCCGATTCAAATCCATTCGATGTTGAAACATCGGCTACGCGTGGATTACGTACTCCTAATGCAAATTGCACTTTACCTGTAAAACCATAATCTGTATCAAATTCGTCATCTAAACCTAAGTAGGCAATCAGGTATTTTGAATTTACATTACCACCAAACCACTCGAATGAGTCATCACCGCAATAAGAAACCTGAATATGGTCGATAGTAGTTGCTGAACCAACTGCACACATAGTCAAACCATTAATTTCTTTATCGGGTTGCAAAGGTATACCAGCAAATTCAATACGAACATATTGTAATTTTCCTGAATTGTCGGCAGCATCACGAGTAGGAATGGCAGTTGTGCCATAAGCCACCTCTCTTGAAAGTCCTTCAACTACAGCAGTAGATTGATTTACAGGCGCTTTCCCAACCAATACCAAACCACCCCAATCGCCGGCTGCACGTAAACCCGCTGCCATACGTGATGTAAATACAATAGGTTGAGCTGCAGTACCAACTGCATTAATTTTTCCACCAGGCACTACAATTAAGCAACCTTTAGTTAGTTTATCACCTTTAATAACTGTTCCGGCTGCAATGTTTACTGTTCCCGATACATTTATTTGACCTTTTAGAATATACACTGAATCTTTCACCCATTGACGAGTACCTGTAATGTCTGCTTTTACGATAACTTCGTTTGGTGCATCTTTTTCAGCTGCATCAGGGTCAATAATAACTTCTTCCTTACATGAAGTAAATACAGAGATTGTACTTAATAATACCAGAGCGAATTTTAAAAATAGCTTTTTCATTGTTTGTAAATTTTGTTTTTATTATTTTAAATTACAATGCAAAAGTATTCCTTCGATATTACAATTTTATTCCGAATGTATTAACCTTGTGTTTAATATATATGACAAATATATTACTAACTTCTTATTACTTTAAAAATCATTGTTTTGAGATTTTAGATAACAATATAAAAAGCTTACTACTCAGCATCCTTCAATATCTTATAACAACGATTTTATTATTTATAATAGAGTTAAATTTCTGATAAATATGAAAAAAATCATTGTATTTTATGAACTAACACTTAAAGATGCTCCAAAACGCCCCCTTCAGGGGGTTGGGGGGCTGAGTTACAAAAAATAAATAAAGCCCGAAAATTCTTCGGGCTTTATGCTTATTTAAATATACTTTGCTGATAAATTACTTTGCCAGTCTTTCCATGGCCTCCACAGTGGCTTCGCGGCTTCCAAAGGCAGAAAAACGTACATATCCTTCGCCACTTGCACCAAATCCTGCACCCGGAGTAGTAACAATGTTTTTTTCTTTCAGTAAATAATCAAAATATTCCCAGCTACTCAATCCTTTCGGAGCCTTTGCCCATACATAAGGAGCATTTTTGCCACCAAAAATTTTATATCCCGCTTTTAATAAACCTTCGCGAATAATGCGTGCATTTTCGGTATAAAAATCTATCAAAGCTTTGACTTGTTTTTTTCCTTCAGAGCTGTAAGTAGCTTCTGCGGCTCGTTGAACTATATACGAAGTACCATTAAATTTGGTACACTGACGGCGATTCCACAGTTTATTCAACGATACTTTTTCACCATTTTCGCTCAGTGCCATCAATTGCTTTGGAACAACCGTGTAACCACAGCGTGTTCCTGTAAATCCGGCTGTTTTGGAGAAACTGCGAAACTCGATGGCTACGTCTTTAGCTCCTTCAATTTCATAAATGCTGCGAGGTACATTTTCTTCGGTAATAAATGCTTCGTAAGCAGCATCAAACAGTAAAATTACATTGTTCGCTTTGGCATAATTTACCCAAACACTTAATTGCTCCTTAGTCAACGTTGTGCCTGTAGGATTGTTTGGGTAGCATAAATAAACCAAATCAACTTTTTCAGTAGGTAAAGCAGGAACAAAATTATTCGCTTCATTACAAGCTAAATATACCAGGTTTGTCCATTCACCACTTGCCGTTGGCTCACCGGCTCTTCCGCCCATAGCATTGGTATCAACATATACCGGATAACTTGGGTCAGTAATGGCTACGCGGTTACTTTGATCGAAAATATCGCCGATATTACCTGTATCGCTTTTTGCTCCATCACTTACAAATACTTCATCTATTTCTATTTCAATGCCTTTAGCAATAAAATCATTGGCTACAATAGCTTCGCGTAAAAATGCATAACCTTGTTCCGGACCATAACCTCTGAAAGTGTCGGCACTTCTTTGTTCATCAGCCGCTTTTATCATGGCGTCCACGGCAGCATCTGGTAGGGGCAGGCTTACATCGCCTATACCCATCCGTATAATCGGTGCTGTAGGATTTTCTTCTTTGTGTTGTGTTACTCTTTTTGCAATCTCCGAAAATAAGTAAGTTGCAGGTATTTTTATGAAATTCTCATTAATTTTTGCCATAATTGTAAAAGTAAAAAAGTTTGTTGTTTATACTCAAACCTTTATTGTAATTTAAATTGTAAATCGTAAATATTAAAATTATAAATTCCTATAATTCTCCTTCAAAAACAGTATTAGCTCCACCGGTTAAATACACGTGGTTGTCGGCTTCTTTCCATTCTATGCTTAATTCTCCACCTAGTAGTTCCACGGTTGTGATTCGGTTGTTTACACCATTTAAAACGCCGGCCACCACAGCTGCACAAGCGCCTGTTCCACAAGCCATTGTCTCGCCTGAACCGCGTTCCCAAACACGCATTTTTACGTAATTCTTATTAATTGCTTCTATAAATTCGGTATTCGTACGATTTGGAAAAACTGTTGAATTTTCAACAACAGGACCAATTTTTGGTAAATCAAGTTTGTCAATCCCATTCGTGAAAATTACTGCATGTGGATTTCCCATCGAAACGGTTGTGATATTATATTCAATATCAGAACTAAAGCTAACTTTTTTATTCAACACAATTTCTTCGTCATAAATACATGGTATTTGCAAACCTTTCAAAATTGGTTCACCCATATCGACAGTCACTTTCTCAACTAAATTATCCGCACCAATAAATAACTGTAGCACTTTAACTCCCGCCAAAGTTTCGAGTGTAACCGAAGTTTTGTCTGTCAATCCTTTGTCGTACACATATTTACCAATGCAGCGCGAGGCGTTTCCGCACATTTCCGATTCTGAACCATCGGCATTAAACATCCGCATCCTGAAATCACAACTTTCAGAAGGCATAATCATTACCAATCCATCTGAACCTATTCCTTTGTGTCTATCGCTGTATTTTATAGCAAATTCAGCAGGATTTTCTATTGTTTCTACAAAACCGTTGACATAAATATAGTCATTACCGGTTCCATGCATTTTAGTGAATTTCATCTGCGTATTTTTAGTTTTATTGTTCCTTAAAATCAAATTTTTGAATACAAAATTAATTATAATTATTTGAATAGTATATTGCAGGAGATTGAGATATTTAGTGTTTTATTTAAAACAACAATTTGTTTTTAATCGTTTCCATATTATATCAAATTGATACCTTATTTCTTAAATAAATAATAGATTGTAATTTATATTTAAATTTCCAACGATTAAATATCTTTTTCATTATAAATTACATTTTCATTTTAAATATTTATTTAAGCTAAAATATTATCAATATACCCACCATTAGACAGAAACTTATGTGTAAATATATAAGTTTTAAAGTTAACGTTAAAATTTAATTATTATAGTATAATTGATAAAAAATATTCTGTATTTTATAATTATTATAATTTATTTTGCAGCATAAGACAATTATTGTAAAGCACATTTCAATATTGTATTATCTGTATAATATAAATATGTAAGAATTTCTATAAATTAAACATAAAATATCAAAATATATACTTATCTTTGTTGCATTCTGATTATATAAACAAACAAAAAATATTTAAATATAAAATATGCCTACTAATGGTATTTCCAACAGTTTTTGTTAAGGAAATTCAATAAATAAACCTCATAAAATTTTATCTGGTTTATTTTTATTTATATCACTTTACATAAATAGCCATGAATTAGTGTTTGTACGGAAATTATTTTTGATAATAATTTTTAACAATATATAAAAGATACAGTTAGTATTATGAAAAATACAAATTTAAAAATAGTATTTATAATTGACGAAAGTGGGTCGATGAATGGTAGCGAATCGGATGTGATTGGTGGATTCAACAGTTTTGTTGAACGGCAGAGAAATGAGAATACAGATAAAATAATTGTATCCATGTACAAATTCAATACTATAGTTAGTCCCATTATAGTGAACGAACCGGTAGAAAAAGTTAAACAACTGAATGCAAGCGATTATATACCGGGCGGATTTACAGCTTTATTAGATGCTATTGGATTAGCCATAATTGAAACTGACAAACAGATTTCTAAAATATCGAAAGAGTTAAAACATGAAAAAGTGATGATGGTAATAATTACAGATGGACAGGAAAATGCCTCTCGGGAATATTCCTTAGAAAAGGTAAAAAAACTTATATCATCCCACGAAAAAAAACAACATTGGGATTTTGTTTTTCTTGGTTCAGGTTTAGATAATTTTTCAGATGCTGATATGTTAGGTATAAAATACCGCGCCTCGTCAAACAAAGCAAACCTGAAATCGAAATTTGGTGGTATCTCAAATTATTTTGTTTCATATTTTGCCGAAAACGGCGATAATGATTCCGAAAATATGGGTAAATTGATGAAAGATTTGGAGGATTAAAATATTATAATACTTCGGAAAATACAAATATAAATTGAATACTTAAAAAATATAAATGATTTTATAATTAGGATAATAAAAAATTGATATTGTATTAAATCAAAATTTATTTTACATGAAAATAAAAAAACATAAACAAAGTAATCATGTCATTTCAGAAAATGTAAATGTTAATCAAAATCCAGAAATTACATTAAATCTTTCATCTAGTGAAGATAATTGTGAAAAACCTGAGATTTATAAAATTGTTAATAAAAACAAGTCAATAAATCGAAAGGATTTTATAAAAATGTCAGCTGCAATAGGTGGCCTTGCTGTTTTAAATGGTTTATTGCAAAGTTGTGATGAAGAGTCTTCACTAGATATAGAAATAGATGGTAAGAACTGCACATGTCATGTTGTATGTGTATGTAATACAGTAGTTGAAGGTGGAGATATGTCGTATAAAAAAGGAAATTCATATATTAGTAAATACAATCAACAAGGGTTATGTACGTGTGACACAGTTTGTACATGTAATAGCATTTGTTCTTGCGATTCTGTTTGTAGTTGTGATAGTCATTCCGAATCTTATTATTATAGTGGCGGTTCATACACGTATTGGTATCCAAATTAACAATAAAATTAGTAGTATTATGAAAAGATTAATTTTATTGCTATTTATAGAAATAATTTCGTTGACATTTTGTTTTAGTCAATTTAGTATTTCATACGGTTTGAACTATTCACAATATCTTATACATGGTGTTGGTGATAATTATTTTAAAATAAATGAGCCTGGTTATCAATTAGAATTAGCTATAGGAAATAATAGTAATTTTAAATGGGTAATTTGGGGCATTTCTCATTTTTCAGAACAAAATATTGTTGGGAATAATATAATTCCAGTACAAGTTTGGATACCCTACTATACTGAATTTCAATTCTATCAGCCAGAAAAAAAGAATCCGTTATTCTGGTTTTTTGGTTATGATTACGTAAGAATGAGTTATCCAAATATGGAAATGCCAGATAATAATTACAATTTCACTTTTGGGGGAGGTTGGAATTTACATTTAACAAATCATCTAAAGCTTGAACTTAAAGTTAAGCCGTATTTTATCATTGATAATTCTATGGGGCAGTGGTTTGGAGTAAATTCATTATTAAATATAAGTTATAATTTTCATAAATAGTACTAGTTAAAAACTTTTGAATTTGACTTTGCTTAATATAGATGTTCAAATTGAGAAATGTGAGAGTAAAAACTTGTAAATGCAGACTAACTTATTTTGTTAATAAAAGTAAAAAATCAATAGTAATGAAAAAGAAAATTCAACTTATTCTAATTTTTGGAATGCTCGTATATTTAGGATACTCTCAAAAAGTTGTTAATGAAGTTTTTAGTGAACCAAAATTTAAAACTTCATTTGTCAAACGTTTAATGAATGAAAATTTTTATTTAGTCAATAAAAATTTTCATTGGAAATCAAACTACATAAAGTATTTTGCAGTTTCAAAATACTTTAATACTAAAAATTCGTATAAGACCGATTTATTAACTATTGGGAATGATATATTCAGTATTTCAGCTTTGTCAGTTTATTCTTTTGATTTACCCGTAAATATTAACAGTTCGTTTTTTACAAATTCATCATCGAGTATTATATACTATTTACCTGTAGGAATCAAACTTCCATTGTTAACTGGAAAATATTATAACTTATCTTTTAACAGCGATTTTTATTGGGCTTTAAATTCTGATAAAGATTCTCAGAAAAGTGCTGATTACTACAATACATATTATACCTCACCTAATGAAGATACTAAATATAATAATGTACCTCAAATTATTGATTTTAGGCTTAATTTGAATTTAAGTCCTACTAATTGGTTAGAACTAAGTTTGTTTGGTGGTTATCGAAATCAATTTACAGAGTGGTATGGTACTGAATATGGAGTTATAAGATATTCAAATAATATTACTGGATCATATTATGGATTATCATTGAGTATAACCACTTTAAATAAAAATAACATTGGGCTTGATAAATGGAAGAAAACTAAACAATTAAACACTTTAAGCGAATATAATTCATTTTTAAATATATACCCTAAAAGTCACTATTCAAAGGAAGTTTCAATGAGGAAAGAATATTTGTATTTTAAACCTACAATTGCTGGAAATATTTCTGATTGTGAATCATATTTAAATGTTTATAAAAATGGTATATATAAAAATCAAGTAGAAGATAGAATTGAACAAATATATTTTAAGGATGCAATGAAAGGAGAAATAAAAAATTGCGAAAAATATATTTTAAAATACCCAAATGGTAAATATAAAAATCAGATAGAAGAAAGAATTGAACAAATATTTTATGAAGATGCAATGAAAGGAACATTAGAGAATTGCGAAAGATATATCGCAAAATTTTTGGGTGGTAAGTATATAAAAGATGTTCAGGAAAGAATTGATTTACTTTCGTTTAATTATGCTATGAAAGGATCAATCGAAGATTGTAACAATTATTTAAATAAATTTAAAACTGGAAAATATATTAATCAAATTAATAAAAGAATCGAAACACTTAATATTGAAAAAATTTCAAACGAAATAAAATATTATGAACGTGCTATAAATGGGACAATAGATGATTGTAATTATTATTTAGAAACTTATAATAATGGAAAGTATTTTGATTTGATTACAAAAAAAAGGATAGAATTAATTAAACAGGAAAAGAAAAATAGAAAAAATATTGACTTTTAAATTTAGAAAGTAGTATTTAGCTTTTTAAATTAACCTCAATATTAACAACTCAGATATTTGTTTTAAACATTTAAACATACAAACAATTGAAAGCTAATTTTTATGACTTCACGAAGAGATTTTTTTAAACAATTTATAGGTCAATCCCTACTTATAAGAGATGAAATTCGGGGACATGAAAATATTCCCTTAAAGAGACTTAATGAATTACCTGATAATATCATAGAAGAAATAATTCCTGTTTTCTTTCAAGATACTAAGTGGGAATTAAACAATAAAATTATATGCGTTTTTAATATAAAAAATAAGATATGTAATAAGATAAATTTGAGTGATATTGAAGATAATGCGCTTGTATGCTTTAAAAAAGGGTTGAGTTTAAAACAAACTGCAATTGAGATAAATGAAAAGCAAAATACTTCTTTAGATCTTGTTTATCAATCGGTTACTTCATTCTTCTTTATTTTAGCGAATTTACAAATCTGTCATCCCAGAGAAGTTTATAAAATCGATGAAATTATTAGTGCAATTAAAAAAACGGAAATATGAAAGATTTTAAAATTTGTGAGGATGTTGTTTATTCAATCGATCTAATTGGTGTTTCGATTATTAATAAAAGGGAACTTGAACATTTATTTATAAAATATCCTGAAGCATCAATATGGTTAGTTTTTGTTGAAAATTACAATGAAAATATAACAATCAAAATGTTACAAGCTATTTTGCACAAAAACGTCAAGAATACAAAGGAATTTATCGATTTGTGCTTAAATAATTGGAAGCAATTAAATTTTATACAATAATAATGGCTAATCTGTCAATAACCAACGTATGTAATAAAAAATGTGTGTATTGCTTTGCAGGCGATACCTTGGACGAATATGGGAAAACTTATATGGATATTGAAACCTACATAGAGGCTTTAAATTATCTTGAAAGATCCGGTATCAAACAAGCTAGATTACTCGGAGGAGAACCAACACTTCATCCAGATTTCATAAGTTTTGTTAGCCTGGCTTTGGATAGAGAACTTGATATAATGCTCTTTTCTAATGGGTTAATATCAGATAAAGTATTAAATTATTTAAATACAATACCTGTAGGAAAACTTTCTATTTTATTAAATACTATACATCCTAATGAAAATAATAAAATTGGGTCAAATCGTCAGAAGGAAGTAATGAAGAATTTGGGTAAATCCATTATTCCCGGAATTAATTTATACAGCGCAAAACAAGATCTTGATTATATTTTAGAGTATGTAATAAAATATGATTTAAAAAAGGAAATTAGAATTGGAATATCTCATTCGGTATTAAGTCAAAATAATGTTTTTCTCCATCCAAAGGAATATCAAAAAATAGGTGAAAATATCGCTCAATTTAAAAAAGAAGCAGTTAAATCAAATGTTTCATTAGGTTTTGATTGTGGATTTGTTCCTTGTATGTTTTCAAATGAGCATTACGAACTATTATCAGAAGAAATGAAGAAAACCGGAAACTGTTGTCATCCAATCATTGATATGTTAACAGACGGATCATTTATAGCCTGTTATCCTTTAAACGATTATAAAAAGGTGAAGATTCATGAACAACTTTATGCCAAAGACTTAATAAAAACATTTGAAGATAGTTTGAGTCAGTATAAAAATATAGGAATATTCCCATATTGTACTTCATGCCCCTTATTTAATTCTCGTTGCAATGGAGGTTGTACATCTTTTAAAATTCAAAGATATAAGTTTAATCACGTTGTAGTATGAATGATAAAATTAAAAGGTTAAAACCATATAAAGCAACAGATCCTGTCAATACAGTCAATAAAATCAGGGATGTATTAAACAGCTTGGGATTGCATTTAATTGAAACGACGGTTAAATGCGATACTCCATTTCATTCAACAATTTTAAGTATAAAGAACCCGGAAAACGACCAAATTATTTTCAGCACTTATGGTAAAGGTAGTTCAGATGAATGGGCATCAGCGAGTGCCTGGGGTGAGATGATTGAAAGAATACAAAATATTGCATTTTACATGATACTTATCTATCCTGCATGTCCTGAAAATGATGATTGCGAAATAGATGAATTTAAATATTTTCCAGATGAGAGAATATTTACTTTAGGGGCACAAAGTGATTTTAAATTTGAAGAGAATTTTAAAAATCTTACAAAAAACAAAGATGATGAAATTGTTAATGATAAAAAAATTATAGGTGTTCCATTCTTTTCCGTTTTCGATAATACAATTGAATATTTACCCTTCAGGGCTTTGCAGGTTATTGTAGGCAGTAATGGCATGTGCAGTGGAAATACAAGAGATGAAGCATTAATTCAGGGAATTTCTGAAATATTTGAACGACATGTGCTTAAATCATTTTATCTTCATCCATATACTCCACCCGATATACCATTAGAATATTTTGATGATACAGAAATTTCCAACACAATTTTCACCTTACAAAAACAATTTGGTTATAGTATTCAAATTAAAGATTGTTCTATGGGGAAAGGTTATCCTGTTATTGGAGTTTTAATCAAGAACAAAGATAATTATTATGCATTTCATTTAGGTGCTGACCCAAGTCCGATTACTGCATTAGAACGTTGTTTTACTGAAATGTATCAGGGCGGAAACATTTGTTTTCAATCAATTACTGAATTATATGAAAATTCACCTTATGATATTCATGCTGATTTTTGGAAAAAAAACCTGAGTATGACCATTAAATCCTATGCCGGACAATGGCCTAATTCAATTTTATACGATGAATCAAGTTATGAATTCCTTGGTTTCGAACATCCCGAATCAATTTCAGATCATATTGACTTGCAATATTTATTAATGATATTGAAGAGAGATGAAAGAAGAATATATATCAGAGACAATTCTTTTTTAGGAATTCCAAGCTATTATATATATATTCCCGGTATGAGCGAAATCTCAAATTTCCCAGACAATAAATTTTCAACATGTTATCTTAATTTTGATAAATTTATACCGGTAATTACTAAGCTTAAAAATAGTGGATGCAAAGATCGACAAGAAATGATGAGAAATCTGAGTGAATATATTTACTTTTCTCCTTCAAAACAATTTAATGCAAATGAATATTTGAGATTCTTTCAAAATCATTTTGTTGCCCAATTAATGTCAGATAAATTCTTAAATTTAATTGACTTCAGCTTATTGGGGGGGCGTATTTGTGATCATTATACTGATAAAGAAATTAAATCCAATCCATTTTTAGATTTAATTTACAAATGCGATATGACTTTTAAACCTTCTGAAATATTCAATTATTTAAACTTGCCAAATTGTTTCCATTGCGATACTTGTAACTATTCTGATTGTAATTTGCCATTCATTAAATTAATTTGGAAGAGAATGAAAGAACGAATGAAGTTAACTTTGAGAGATCAGTCAAATATTTTTAATCAATAAACTGTAAATTATTGTGATATAATGATTTATAACTTAATATAATTTTATATGCCATGAAAAAATCGAAAAAGAATCAATTAGAAGAACCCGAAATCTATGCCGTTAAGAAAGATAAAGATGGGATACTATTTTCTCGTAAAAATTTTTTAAAAACACTTGGAGTCATTGGTGCAGGACTTGCATTGAATAAATCAGAATCTTTTGCAGAAAAAATTATTGATGATGGAGAATTAGACTCAACAAAGTTTAAAGCCCATTCTGATTCTGTAAATGCAGTATGTTTTAGTAATAATGGTAAAATTTTAGCATCCGGAAGTTCAGATAATACAATTAAATTATGGACTATTCCAGATGGAAAAATTATTAAAACTTTAAAAGGACATAAAACTGAAGTATTATGTTTGTCATTTAGTCCGGATGGAAAGATTTTGGCATCTGGGAGTTCAGATAATATAATAAAATTATGGTCTTTATCAGATATGACAAATATTAAAACTATCGTTGGACATAGTGATTGGGTTAATACTCTTTCTTTCAGTCCTGATAGTAAAATTTTGGCATCTGGGAGTGACGATAAATCCATAAAGTTATGGGCTATTCCCGATGGGAAGTTAGTTAAAACTCTTTTTGGACATTCAGAATGTATTGAATCAATATGTTTTAGTCCCGATGGAAAACTATTTGCATCTGCAAGTGATGACATGACCATAAAATTATGGTCTTTTCCGAAAGGGGAATTAGTTAATACAATTAAAGAACATACAGATATTGTATTCTCGATTTCTTTTAGCCCTAATGGGAAAATACTTGCTTCTGGAAGTAGAGATAATACTGTGAAGTTGTTTTCTGTTCCGGATGGAAAATTAATTAAAAAAATTACTGGGCATTCTAGCTGTGTTAATTCGGTTGATTTTAGTCCGGATGGAAAGAAACTGATTTCAGGGGATGATGGTAATGTCATAAAAGTTTGGTCTATACCAGATTGTGAACTCCAAAAAACATTTAGTGGACATTCTGATAATGTTAATTCATTATGTTTTAGTCCCAATGGGGAATCTTTTGTTTCAGGTAGTAAAGATGAAACAATAAGATTATGCTCAATTAGTAAAGAGGAACTTTGTTATCTTCTTTTTGACCCAATTTTAACAGATAAAACCAATGCGAAGGAAGTTAAACAAACGGGATCAGGGATAATAACAGTTCCATGTCATTCACCGCTACCTATAGGTGCAACTTGTATTTGTGATTGTGTGGCGAGCACAAGAAGCTACCCTGGTACTGAAAGAGTTTGTACTTGTAACACAATTACTGTGCCCGCTGGAACAAGTTTAACTGGCAATATGGTGTGCGTATGTAATACTATTGTAGTAGGTCATCATACACCTATTGATCCTAAAAAAGTTTGTTCATGTAATACTGTAGAAACTTGCACTTGTAATAAGGTATGCACTTGTGATACTATATGTTCATGTGATAATCATTCTAATACCTATTATTATACATATTGGTATCCAAATTAAAGAAGTAAACCATGAAAAGAAATAATCAAAAAAAAGCAAGTCAACATGACTTGGCTAATAAAAATAAATTAAGTACTGACGATTCAACCGAAAACATAAAACCTTATGATGCAATTTCAGATATTTTAAGTTCAGAAGATTCAGATACTGAACCAGAAATTTATACAATCAAAAGGGATTCTAATACTAATTCAATTGGAAGACGTGAGTTTATTAAAAATTCTATTTTAACTAGTGCCGCTATTTCATTGGGTTCAAGCCTACTTACGGGATGTGAAGAGGAGGTTACTCCAATGACAATAAATAAGAGCATTTACGAAATGGTTCACGAATTGTTACATACTAACCGAGTTACTTCTGTTTCATTTAGTCCAGATGGAAAAACTTTGGTATCAGGAAGTTATGACAAATCAATAAAGTTATGGTTAATACCAGATGGAGCACTTTTAAAAACATTAACAGGCCATTCAGATTTCATTAATTCTGTTGTTTTTAGTCCAGATGGGAAGATCCTTGCATCTGGAAGTGATGATTATACTATTAACTTATGGAACGTATCAGATGGTAGTCTTTTAAAATCACTGGAAGGACACAAATCATATGTTTTTTCTGTTGCTTTTAGCCCTGATGGAAAAATACTTGCTTCAGCAAGTGCCGATAAAACAATAAGGCTATGGTCAATACCTGATGGTGTGCTATTAAAAACATTAATCGGCCATACAGACTCTGTTAAATCAACGGTTTTTAGTCCTGATGGAAAAATACTGGCATCTGGAAGTAATGATAAAACAATAAAGTTATGGTCAATATCAGATGGGATTCTTCTAAAAACATTGATGGGTCATACATTTTTTGTTTATTCTGTAGCATTTAATTCGGACGGAAAAATGCTTGCATCAGGCGGACTTGATAATAATATAAAATTATGGTCGATACCAGATGGAAGTCTTACTAAGACAATCTTGAATAGTCAATCAAATATTGATTCAGTGATTTTTAGTCCGGATGGAAAAATATTAGCCTCTGGCCATACAAACTATACTATAAAATTGTGGTCAATCTCTAATGGACAATTGTTAAATACATTAACAGGGCATTCGGGTAGTGTAGACTCAGTTACTTTCAGCCCGGATGGGAAAATGCTAGCATCTGGAAGTTTTGATCAGACAGTAAAGCTATGGTCAATACCTAGTGGTGAGATAATAACTATTGCGAATAATATTTGTACTTGTGATACCGTTTGTACATGTAACACTGTAACATCCAATAATGGAAGTGATGTCTGTACATGTAATACCGTTGAAACATGTACATGTAATAAAGTCTGTTCATGTAATACTGTCTGCTCTTGTGTTTCGGTTTGTTCTTGTGATAGCCACAGTAGTGGTGGTTATTATACATATTGGTATCCAAACTAAAAAATCAAAAACCATGAAAAGAAATAATCAAAACAAAGCAACCCAAGATGAATTGTCTAATTCAAATAAATCAGACAAACATGATTCTTATGAAAATTTGAAACCTGATAACACAATTGCTAATAATGTGAGTTCAGGCGATTCAGATGGAGAACCTGAGATTTTCGCTTTCAAAAAGAATACTGAAGATAATTCAATTGGAAGACGTGAGTTTATCAAAAATTCTATTTTGGCTGGAGCTACTATTTCATTAGGTGCAAGTTTTCTTACAGGTTGTGAGACGGAAATTGCTTGTGTAGTGGAAACTATCGAAAAAAATGAAAGTATATTTTCATATAAAATGGGACAACAAGATTCAATATATTCAGTATGTATTAGTCCGAATGGTAAAATACTTGCTTCGGGTAGTGATGATAAAACCATTAAATTGTGGTCTATACCAGATGGGTTTTTACTAAAAACGTTAGAAGGGCATACAAGTTGGATACATTCAGTATGTATGAGTCCGGAAGGAAAGATGCTTGCTTCAGGAGGTTATGATAATATCATTAGATTGTGGTCTATACCTGATGGGGTTTTATTAAAAACTATAGAAGGACATAATCAATCAGTTTATTCAATAGCTTTTAGCTTAGATGGAAAAATGCTTGCTTCAGGTAGTGATGATAAAGCCATTAAATTGTGGTCTATACCTGATGGGGTTTTACTAAAAACGTTAGCAGGACATAATCAATCTGTTAGTTCAGTAGCTTTTAGCCCGGATGGAAAGATACTTGCTTCCGGTAGTTATGATAAAACCATTAAATTGTGGTCTATACCAAATGGGGATTTATTAAAAACGTTAGAAGGACATAATCAATCAGTTTATTCAGTAGCTTTTAACCCGGATGGAATGATGCTTGCTTCCGGTAGTTATTATCAAAAAATGAATAATTCATCTGGTTCCTACAAAATTAATGATAATTCCATTATTTTGTGGTCTATTCCTAGTGGAAATAAAATTCCTATTACAGAACAAATTTGTGTGTGTGATAAAGTTTGTACCTGCAATCAAGTTTCAACTAATTGTGAAGGAGTATGTACTTGTAACTCAGTAGTGGTAATACCTGTTTTACCTGATTTATGTTCTTATAATACTATTTTTCCATGTCCACTTGATGGAGGATGTTTATGTGATAAATACATCAGTACCTATTATTATACTTATTGGTATCCAAATTAAAAACTTAAATATAATGAATAAAAAGAAAGCAACCATTTACACAATACCAGTAGAAGATAAATATATAATTTATGCTCCCTTGCTCCCTTTAGCATTTATAGGCAATAAGTCATTGGTCAAAATAATAAATAAAATACAAGAAGATGAGTTGAATTCCAAAGAATCGTCCAATGAACTAATTACATCATTGGATAAACTTGGATTATTCAGACCGGATCAAACCAGATTTCCGGCATGTGATTGTAATAAGCCATTCAATCCAACGCTTTGTATTTTAATGCCCACCACGGCATGTAACCTTGCCTGTACTTATTGTTATGCTGCGTACGAGGGTAAAAAATATGCCTTTATGCCTTGGGATATAGCAAAAAAAGCGATAGATATAGCTTTTGAAAATGCGAGAAACCCTCAAAACGGAAAATTTTCACTAAGCTTTCACGGAGGAGGAGAACCTACACTACCCAAAGAGTTTCTCTTAAAAGCATCAAAGTATGCCAGGGATTTGGACCCAAACTGCCCTATTTCAATAACAACCAATGCAGTATGGGAGAAGGAATACAGAGACAAAATTTTGGATATTGTGAGTGAAGTGAGCATTTCGTTCGATGGAAATGAAATAACACAAAATAGGCAAAGACCGGATGTACACGGGAATGATACTTTTTCGAAGGTTATGGAGTCAATTAAGGAAATTGAAAAACGAGAGATACCTTATGGAATACGCATGACAGTAACTAAAGAGAGTTTGCCTGAACTTCGTGCTAATATAGAGTTTATATGCAACGATACTGAATGTAAATCCATTCAGGTTGAAGCTGTTTATAACATGGGAAGAGCAGTAGGAGCCGGATTAAGCATTGATGATATTGATGCATTTGTAGAAACTTTTATGGATGTTCATCAGATTGCTGAAAAAAATGGAAGATCAGTGCATTATTCATCTGCAAGGCCGCACGTCATTACGAATACATTCTGTACAGCAACTTCTACTGCATTGATTGTTACATCTGACGGAGAGCTGACTGCCTGCTATGAAGTTTTTGATCATTCTCATTTGTTAGCTGATGATTTTATAATCGGAAAAATTGATTTAAATGATGGCATAGTTCTGTATCCCGATAAAAGAACAGATTTGCTTAAAAAAATAGCAGAGAACAAAGATTCATGCAAAGATTGTTTTTGTTATTTTCATTGTGCAGGTGATTGCCCTCCAAAAGCATTTATTTCACGCCTTAATAATGATCAGTTCCGATGTACTATAACCCGTGCTATAACCCGTGAATTAATTATTGATAGAATTTTTGAAAGTGATGAAGGCATTTGGCATGGAAATATTAAAAGAAAAGAAATATAGACATCATTTTAGCGTGTAGAATATTAAAAAAAATAAAAATAACAAAGATGGATGATGCTTTAGAAAATTGTTTTATTATTCCTGTTATAAACGATTTTATTGTTTATGCACCATTGGTTGGTATTTCAGCTTTAGTAAACCGGGCAGGAATATTGGAACTTCAAGAACAAATACATTTAATTAAAGAGAATAAAGGAAAACCTGAATCGAAATTATATGACCTTGCCAAAGATATTATTCAAAGTCAGATTATTCACCCGGTAAGAAAAGAGGGTGATTTAAATCCGGAATTTTTAGGAATTATACCAACCAGATCTTGCAATGGTGCCTGTAATTATTGTGATTTTGGAGCAGCAAAAGCTACATCCAAAAAAATGTCTTACCAATTGGCTGCTGAAGTTGTAAATTGGTATGTATCAATATTAAAACAGCAGAATCGGAATATTTTTGAAATCCATTTCTTTGGGGGTGAACCTATGATAGCCCGCGATATAATTGAAGTTGTTAATCATAGAGCCCGACTTCTTGCCACTGAAGAAAATTTAATTACTTTTTTTGAAATATCTACAAATGGTCAGTTTGGTAAAGCAGATGCTTTGTTTCTGGGAGACTATTTTGATAAAGTAATTCTTTCGTTTGATGGATTTAAAGAAGTTCAAAACAAGCATCGACCATTAAAAGGCAATAAAAGCAGTTTTGAAAATACTGTGGAAACAGCAAAAATCATTAGTAAATCAAATGCACAGCTCTGTATCCGATGTTGTGTAAGTTCGGAAAATGTTCAAAATATGGAAGAATTCACCACTTGGTTATGTAATAATTTAAAATTAACAGCTATAAATTTTGAGATTCTTTGTTCTTCTCCACAAACTAATTCGTTCGGTCTATATCCGCCTGATCCTGTTGAATTTGCAATTCATTTTCAAAAGTCAAGAGAAATTGCCATTGAATATGGTGTTGATGTAGTTTATGCATCCGATATTTCAGGTCAACCATTAGTTAGTTCCTGCCCTGTAGGTAAAGATACTGCTATTGTTACACCTGATGGTAAGATAAGCAATTGTTATCTTATGCCTGAAAAATGGGAAGATGCAGGACTTGAACTTAGTTTTGGAAATATTAAATCAAATGGAGATATTAATTTAGAACAGAATAAGATTGAATTCATCAGAAATATGGTAGAAAATAAACCCCGATGTGAGAATTGTTTTTGTCAATGGTCGTGTGCTGGTGGTTGTCATGTTGGAATTACTTATCCAGGAAGTAGTTTGAATTACGATAATTTCTGTATTCAAACCCGTTTGATTTCTACATTTTCATTATTAATGAATATGGGTTTGGATATGAAGATTAATGAGTTGTTACTGTCTCCAATTGCGTTACAAAAAATTTCTGCTCCATTATCGGATAAGCTGGAAGCATTAAAAAATTAAAATATGGGAATGAAAAATAAGATATTTGTAATCCCATATATTGATCAGAAAATTAGTTTTTGGGAGGAAATTTCAGATTCGTTCGGAGAAAGTATAAAAGAAGTTTATTTTCCCATAATGGATGATAAAATTGGTACCGGCAGACCAAAACAGCCCGATAAGTACTTAAATGAATTTTTGAAATCAGGGATTTTACCTGTTTCTGTATTAATAAACCCAATTATTTTATCTCGTCCTGTTAATGAAATTTCAACTAGCATTTGCGATAAAATTAAGTATTATCAGGATAACTTCAATTTGAAGGGTATAACTTTAACGAGTTTAACATTAGCTGAAATTATTAAAACAAAATTCCCTGATTTGAATATAATTGCTTCAACATTGATGGAGATTCAAAATGAAGAACAGTTGATAATGCTTGGAGATGTTTTTGATACATTGGTGCCATCGAATAGAGTTATTCGCAATATGAATACCTTGAGAACACTAAGGCGAAAATTCAAAGGGCAAATTAGAATTATGGTGAATGAATCATGTGTTTCATCTTGTGTTTTTAGAACGCAACATTTCTATGAAATGTCGAACCCTTCAATTATTTATCCTGAGTCGTTGTGTCATGATTTGTTGAAAAAACACCCCTGGTTAAGGTTAACCGGAAGCTGGATTTTACCACAGCATTTGGATTTATTTGAAGGTTTATATGATGAAATTAAACTATCCGGTCGAATATCATTACAACAACCCGAACACTATTTTAGGGTGCTTGGAAGTTACATAGATAAACAGTTACTCTTACCTCATGAAATAGGGGGTGGACCTGCATCAGTAAATATCCCAATGAATATTGAAAGAGAATTCTACAAGTATACTTTACAATGTAAAAAAAATTGTACTAATTGTTCAGTTTGTTCAGATTATTGGAATCAGAGAAATAACCATGAATAATTTATTTGAAAAAGTACACGAAAATCTTCCGATTTTTAAAATAAATCATGGAAGTAAAATGATTTTATATACTCCGGGGTATTCAGTCGAATTAAATGAGATTCCCAAAGGTGAGTTGAAAAACATCTTTCAAGGTATCGAGAAAATGGAAAATTCATCATTAAAAAAGACTCTGACTTTTATCCTCTTAAAATCTCAGGAAGTTGAAAAGAAATGGAATGATTTACTGAATTTACCTTTTTCCCCTGAATGCCTTACAATTCAAGCAGGAATTGAATGTAATTTAAATTGTTCATATTGTTATTCAAAAGACGTACGGACAAATAATAAAAAACTTTTTGGGTTCCCAGATATAAATTCAATTAAAAAAATTATTGAATTTATATCTCATTTTGTGAAATCGACTGAAAAAAGATTAACTATTGTATTTCATGGTTCAGGAGAGCCAACATATCATTGGGATAAACTTGTAGAGTCATATTATAGTATTTCTAAGATTGTTGCCGAAAAAGGGTTGAATGTGTTTTATTATATTGCTACGAATGGTTGTCTAAATGATTTTCAAATCGAATGGTTGGCAAAAAACATGGATTTGATTGGAATTTCATGTGATGGACCTGAAGCAATACAGAACAAGCAGTGTTATTCAAAAAAAACAACTTTCATACCAATTAATGAAGTTTGTAGAAGGATACTTTCATTCAATGGAAAATTTGATATTCGTGCTACAATAACGAAAGAATCAATCTCTTCCCTTGTTGATATTACTAAGTATTTTATATTCGACTGTAAAGCAACCAATATTCGAATTGAACCTGTTTACCTTGCTGGAGACAATGGGTTTAAGGATGAAGATGCCGAAATTTTCTTCAAACATTTTGTTGATGCACGAAATTTTGCAGATCAATATCATGTTGGGTTCAATTATTCCGGTGTTAGATTAAACGAATTGCATGGTCCATTTTGTGAATCAATACGAAATACGATTCGTTTAACAACAAATGATGTTACACAAAATTGTTTTTGTTATATGTATAATAATGAAGATTTTATAACCGGAAGTTTTAATAATGAAAAAATATTTAATCTTAGTACTGAAATTGATGAGATAAAAAAAAGGTCTTTTCTGATTCCAGAAAGTTGTTCTCAATGCATTAATATTTATCATTGTTCTCGGGGGTGTCCTGAATTTTGTATCTTCGAAAAAGAGACATCGAAAAGTGTTAAACTTAATACTTTTCGATGTCGTTTAAATCAATTATTAGCTGTTGAGGTAATTATAAATTCCACAAAAAACAAGGTTTATGAGTGTTGAAGTATCTGATTTTACGAATATTTCAAAAGGTTGTCAATTATGTCAACAGGGGAAATGGCTTTGCATATTCATTACTTATGAATGTAATGCTCAATGCCATTTTTGTCCATCTCCTTTCAAAAATGATAGAATTCATTCAGCATTTGGTAATAAAAAAGATGAGATTCTAAGGTATTTAATTCAAAACGATTTTGAAGGCATAAGTTTTTCAGGAGGTGACCCTTTTGTTGTATTTGATAGATTAATGGAATGGCTATTGTTTTTCAAGCAAAAATTGCCAAATTATTATTACTGGGTTTATACAAATGGACTTTATGTAGATGAACAAAAACTTAAGCTGCTTTCGGAAGGAGGTATGGATGAAATAAGATTTAATATTGCTGCAACAGGATATACATCAAATATTATTTTAGATAAAATAACGATTGCAAGAAAATACTTCAAACATGTAGCTGTTGAAATACCATCCATAAAACAGGATTTTGAACTATTGCAGGGAGTCTTGAAAAAGCTTGATGACATTGGAATTGATTATCTTAATTTACATGATTATATCTTATCAGAAACAGATTCAAAACACAAAAATGAATCTTATGGCATTTTTAATCTTAATAAAATACTTCTACTTAAATACTCATATTCAAGTTTAATAAATACAAGTGAATTAATTTCTTTTTCAGAAGAGAATGGATATGGTTTCAATATAAATCATTGCAGCATGGAAAAGAAAGAGCTCCAAATGACTCAGCGTAGATTGAAGTTTGTGAAGATATTTAATGAACGTGAATATGATTTAATTTCCTCTGAAGGTATTATTTTTAATTATTATGCAATTCCTAAGGAAATGTTTAAGAAAAACTATAATCTAAATTTAATTAATGAAAATAAACTTGAAGATTTGATATCCTATAGAATGAAGGTGAATGAGTTAAACCTTTCGCAATCTGATGAATTTGTTGTTTTATTGGCATCCTATATTCCAATAATGGAAATAGGACATAAAAAAGTTTTTATAAAAGTCGAATTAATTTAAATAAATCAATATTCATTCAACTAAACTAAATTTATTATACTTCAAATATTTTATCACCTATGAAAACAAAATATTTATACATTATACTTTTTCAGTTTTTTTTCATAATGTGTTCAAATTCAGCTATTAAAACAGAAACTGATTCTCGCTTTGGAATTTCTACGCCTAGTTTGCCGGTTTTAATCAAGTACTATCAGGACAGGTATGTAAGGTTAAGTTATACTGAAACAAATTGCTTTACATCCTATGATTATGCAAATTTTAAGAAGAATAAAGTCACTGAAAAAATAGTGAATGAATTATCCATGAGCGATGTATATAAACGATTAATTGACAATTTAATAAAATTAAACGATGCAGAATTGAACAAAAATTTAAATAATGGAGTTTCAACTTTTCAAAAAACCTGGGCTGAACAGGGATATATCTCAAAAACCGGACAAACCGAAGCAGGTCAGAACGCACAAAAAGAGATTGCAAATGTAATTGTAGATTTGGTAAAGAAGAAATTAAACCTTGTTGAATAATTTCGAAATTGTTAGCCACGAAAAAGCCGTAAATGGTGGTGGCTGGTATAAAATGGATACGGAGGCTAAAACAATTACCTTTTACGGGAAAAGTGATGCTTTTGGTGCGGCTAAACTGGAGAATATTAAAAAATGTGTGGAGGCAGGTAAGGTTTTTACTGATAAAAATTTGACAGAATGTATTGTGCGAGAAAATACCTTTTTTTATAAAACTGATTATGAACTTATTCCCATTAGTTATTGATGGTGGCAAGTCTTTTTTTGCTCAACATATTCTTTTCCAATAAACGCATATCGTTTAACATTACCCGGTGTTTTGTCGTTCCATAGAGTGTTTTCACTTTTTGTTTCAATATCATACCAGGATTTACCGGTATTAATAAAACGCATTTGTGAATTACCTTCTGTATATGTTATATCTGAGGGTTGGTCGTTGTAATATTCATAATTGGTAAATTCAAAAACAGATTCTAATTGTCCATCCACCTCAGTATAAACCGATTGTGTTTCTTTGTCATGTCCGCCATTGCCTGAGTAAGTTGTTTGTACTATCAATGCGCATTGATTTTTATTTCCTATAGTTACCAGTTTACACCAGACAGGCTCAAGACCATATTCATTGCCATTTCCAAAAGCCGGAAATTGCGAAGTCAATTGCCAATTATTCTCTTGTTTTTGATACTCAAAGAGACTAATTCTGCCACTTGATGCATGACTGAAATTTCCTGTGTAACTTGTAAAAACAATAACAATTAGTCTTTGTAAATCCAAAGAAGTAGAAGTAAACTGTTGTGCGAAAATCGTTTCATGGTAAATTTTATATAATTCATCAGTCCGGAATTCATTATTCCAGTTATAGTTTTTTAATGCAGTTTCAATTTTTTTGCGTATATCATCTGCAAGTTGAATAGTATCGTTATTAATTTTCTCAAAATCAACGCTTAAAGTATCCTGAATAGGGTAAAATTCCTTTTCAGGATAGATTTGAGTCTGTATGTCTGTTTTTATTATTTTGAATTTATAGTTTAAAATCAATTTGTTGATATCAATAACAATCACTACAATTACTATCAATACCAACAAAGTGTAAATGCTAAGCAATATTTTTTTTGTTGTGTTAAGTTTCATTTTTTTGATTTTTTAAATCTAAAAAAATCTCTAAGTCTAAAACAAAATAATTGTTTCCTTCGTATTTTTATTAGGTCACTTAATTCTTTGTACATATCTTTATTTACCAATTTAGCCATTGGCAATACATATTGATCAGTCTGATTGAGTTCTTTGATTATTTTCTTTCGTGTGTAAATACTTCTGTGCAAATCAGTTATATTGCTTATTCTGTCGGCAACTTTCAGAATTTTGGCATTTTGTGAACCATGTTCAAGAATTCTTTTTAAATATGTAATTTTGTCTTCACCTTTGGGTCTGGTAACTTCCAGTACCAAATCAACAACTTCATTTGCCTGATTATCAATGGTTCTTAATTCAGCTATGTTAATACCTTCAACATCTTCAATTAAATCGTGGATAAGTGCTGCTTTAAGTAATACAGGATTATCAAAAATCTTGTAGTCCAATAATATTCCTAATGTAAAAAATGCATGTCTAAATTGATTTCCACCAACATCACGTTGCTTGCCTATTAAAGCGGTGGCTTTCAGGATGTAAGGGGCAAGTACTAAATTTTTTAATTTTTCTTGATCGCTCATTGTTTTTTAGTTTTATTGTTTTTATAATGTGTTAATTAATACGCTTATTTTGTTTAAATAACTGATTACAAAACACTTAAAATATTTTTGAATTAAGTGTAAAAAACAGTAAAGTTACTGTATTCCTGCATCTTTTTGCAAATTTTATATGTTAAATGTACATTTAAATATGTTATAAAAAATTAAAATGCAATTTTGATATTTTTCAATTTACATTCAGTTATCAGCCTTTAAAATTTCGTATATTTGCAACATAAAAACATTTTTTAATCTGTAAAACACATCCAAATTATGGGAAAAGCAATTTTATCTGTCGATATGGTATCAATAGGTTTAGTATTAAGCCATGGAAATGTTGAAATTACATTAAACAAACTTTCTCAATTGGCTGAAGAATACCAAATTGCAAATCAAAGAATTATTGGCTCCACAGACACCGATTATTCATCAGCTTTAGCGAGTATCGTTTTTTTGAACATGAAGTTTGAAGAATTTATTGATTATGAAAGAATTATGAAAAAGCAATTCAAAGAAATTATTGAATTAATGCTCAAATACGATGAAGTTTATATGAATGATGAGGGTGAATATTGGTCGAACAGAAATAATTATGATGCTGATTATTTATTGCGATATTTTAATTTGAATCCAAAGGAATATGAAATCAAGCTACAAACTAAGGAAGCAATGAAAGTATTTTTTAAAGATGCAAATAGTAAGCATATTGATGCAGAACAACTTAATGAATTTATGAAACAACATGAAATTAATATTGCTGAAATCAATTAATTACACCTCTATAAAGTTTCTAAGTTGCTGAATATCATCAATATATTTTCTATACAATTAAATGAAGAACTTAATTCATTCATTTTGACTGTTCGTTTAAAGACAGTTATTTTAGGCTTCTAATTTTTCTTGAACTATAGTTCAATTGAAGCTAAAAAAATCATATTTGCTAATTAATGATTAATTTATCATTAAGCATTCAATGTCGTTTAGTTAAGCATTTACAAGAAATAAGGGAAAAACAAGAGGTGTAATTCTTGCTATTAAGGGTTAGGAATCAATTAAAATTAGGTATTTAAACCCTTAGAAGCTAAAATTCAACAAGTAAAATACCCTTATAAGCTTCGCTGATTTTCAATTCGCTTATTTATAATCGTCTTGAAATTTGAAATTTCTTATCTAAACGACATTGATTAAGCATTGTTTAAAATTGTCAATCTGCTTTTTATTTTAAACTCAACTTTCGCAAGTTATTAAATGAATTGATTTATAATTGATTATAATTTTAAATATATTTTGTAAGACTGAAATGCAAGCACATAAATAACTTATTGTTTTGAAGAATATTTTTGTGCAACTTTATCTCCCTTTGGTCGCTGACCGTTGGTTGTGTCAAATTTTGAGTTACTTTGTGTAATTGCTTTTTTACTGTAACACAAAAAGCACAAAGAAGACTCAAAAACTACAAAAATTGTTTATCGTATACTTGCGTTTCTGATAATTATCTTTCAAATTAGCTACTTGCGAAAGTTAAGTTATAAAAACAAACGCTTCAAGGATTTGACCTTGAAGCGTTTGAATATTTATGAATGGCAGCTTGAGATGAAAAAATGCCTTATTATCCAAAAATCAACACATCACCACATCACCACATCACCTCATCACTACATCATCACATCATTTATCTTTATAAGCATCCAAAATTGCTTTTACACCATCAGGAGCCACACGTCCATATACTTTTTCGCCAACCAGAATTACTGGCGCTAATCCGCAAGCACCTACACATCGCAAGCAACTTAAAGAAAACTTTCCATCGTCGGATGTTTGACCAACTGCAATGTTGAGCTGTTTTTTAAACTCTTCTAAAACCTTTTCGGCTCCACGAACATAACAAGCTGTACCTGTGCATACTGAAATTGGGAAACGACCCTTTGGAATCATTGTAAAGTAGGAGTAAAACGTAACAACACCATACACATGAGCTGTAGAAACATTGAGGCAATGCGCGATAACTTCTTGCACTTCGGCTGGAAGGTAACCGAAAGTTTGTTGCGACTGATGCAAAACATTTATTAATTCGCCAGCTTCATTATTGAAGTTTGCACAAATATCATGTATTTTCTGAATTTTATCTTCCGACAGTTTTACTTTTACTTTTACTTTGCCTTTTTCTGCCGCAGCATAGTTATAAATCGATGAGGTTTTATCCATTTCGTAAATAATGTCTTTTACTTCAGGCTTTGTAATTTTTGCTTCATCGGTTTTTATCGACTTTTCATCGGTTAATGATTTGCTAATCATAACGTTGTATTTTAAATTATTCTTTTTAGTTTAATTAATCATGATGTATTGAAACCTCATTACTCCTATCAAAATAAGTGGTATGAAGCAACTCGTGCGATTTATGTCCGAGTGGTTTACCCAAAAACTCATCGTATAAGCGTAGAATATGTGGATTTTCATGTGATTTACGAATGATTTTACGATCATCTTCGCTATAAATTGAAGCTGCACGTTTTATCAAAATTTCACTATTTCCAAAGTGATATGGCTGACC
>CAMBSB010000051.1 GCA_945870155.1 Paludibacter jiangxiensis
CTGATAAATAGCGATAACAATCTTCATCTGTTGAAAATGCTTTGTGAAACTTTATTGAATTCACACCTAAAAATTGATTTCGTTGATTCATGCTACAAAAGTAGCAATTATAAAAATAGTGGGCGGTCTAAGCGCCTATACCAATAAAAGTTTTTTTTTAATTGAATTCAACTAATTTATTCATTATTAAATATTTATCTTGTAAAAACCAATTTGTTTTCAGTCGACATTTGAGGACTAAACCAATAACCTTCAGCACTAAATCCTTTCAAATCTTCAAGTTCTTCAATCCTGTTTTCAATTATATACCTAGCCATTAATCCACGCGCTTTTTTGGTATAAATTACAATTTGTTTATAAGTATCGTTTTTGTATTGATAAAATTCTACATCAATAATCCTTGCTGCTATTAGTTTCGTATCCAATGACTTAAAGTATTCTGAAGATGCTAAATTGATAATTACATTTGGCATACCCGATTTTTTAAGCATTTTTTTTAGCTGTTTTGTTATTTTATCTCTCCAAAAAGCATATAAGTCATTTCCATACTCATTTTTCAATTTTGAACTCACTTCCAGCCTGTAAGGTTGAATCAAATCCAATGGTCGTAGTAAGCCATACAATCCTGAGAATAATAATAAATGGTTTTGAGCATAATCAAACTCGGCTTCAGAAAAAGTTTTTGCATTTAATCCACGATATACTTCTCCATCAAAAACCAACACAGCTTGTTTGGCATTTTTAAGACTAAAAGGCAAATGCCAGTTAAAATAACGGTCAAAATTCAACTGAGTTAAATTGGCATTAATATCAAGTAAACTGCTTAATTCTGAAGGATTTAAATCTCGCATTAATTCAACTAATTCTTGCGCTTCTTTCATAAATTCCGGTTTAGTGAATTTATCAATACAGTTTTCAGGTTTAAAATTTTGAATTTTTGCCGGTGAGAGAAGAATTACCATAACCAATTATAATTTAGAATACAAAACTACTCTTTTCATTTTGATAAACAAAAAACGGACTTACCATGAGGGTAAATCCGTTTTTTAAAATATTCATTATAAGCAAAAAAAACTATTCTTTTTCTAACTGAAGAGTTTTTGTTGGTTGATCACAAACTTCGCTTGGACCGTAATACTGCACGGGACCCGGATAAACATAACTTTGACTTTCGTCAGCCCAATCTTCACGGTGTGCTGCAAAATATTTAAATGGTGCACCATCGAGTAAAACCAAAGCCTTTTGAATCACCGGTTTCATTTGACCATGACGTTTTTCCATATTCATCATCATGGTAATAGGCACTCCACCTGCAATCCATTCAGATGCTGGAGCAGTTAAATTGCGAACAGATGACATATAACCAGTTTTACCTTCGGAAATTAACACTGAAGCAGTATAACCTAATGAATAGGTATAATCAGCATCAAAGTTTGATGGAATTGCACAACGACCTTCGTATCCAAAGAAATGATTAATAGAAGAGAATTTTCCTTTATATTTTCCGGCAGCTTTCAGTAATGCCAAACGTTTTGCTACCATTTCAATCAATAATTTTTCAGTTTCGATAAGTGAAACTTGTACATTACCATGTGGATCGCGATCAAGCGTTAATTGTTTTGCGATTCCTTTTGGTAAACTTCTGTAAATTTCAGAACTTACAGGAGAAAGTGCACCTTTTACATATTGACGTTTTTCTTCATCAGTGTTCATAGCATTAAAATCTTCGTTGTGAGCCAACAAATCATTCAATTCAGAGATCAAAGTTTTCATGGCAGGAATAAATTCAATTAACCCCTCAGGAATCAAAATCGTTCCAAAATTTAAACCATGTTTTGCACGATTTACAATTACTTCAACAATACTTTCAACCACATCATTCAAAGTCATATTATTAGCTTCAACTTCTTCTGAAACGATACAAATATTTGGTTGACTTTGCAATGCACATTCCAAAGTAATGTGTGAAGCAGAACGACCCATTAAACGAATAAAATGCCAGTATTTTTTAGCTGAATTAGCATCGCGTTGGATATTTCCAATTAATTCTGAATATACTTTACATGCAGTATCAAATCCGAAAGAAGTTTCAATCATCTCATTTTTCAAATCACCGTCGATAGTTTTTGGACAGCCAATTACCTGAATTCCTGTATTATTTTGAGAATAATACTCAGCAAGTACACAAGCATTTGTATTAGAATCGTCACCACCAATTACAACTATTGCTTTAATTCCTAATTGTTTACAAATTACAGCTCCTTTTTCATATTGTGCTACATCTTCAAGTTTTGTTCGACCAGAACCAATAATATCAAAACCTCCGGTATTTCGGTGTTCATCAATAATTTCTTTTGTTAATTCAATATATTCATGATCAACTAATCCACTAGGACCACCAAGAAAACCATATAATTTATTTGCTGGATTTAAAGCCATTAAACCATCGTACAAACCCGAAATGACATTGTGTCCGCCTGGAGCTTGACCACCTGAAAGAATTACGCCTACACCAACTTGAGGATATACTTTTTTCTCACCCGAATTGAAAGTAATGATTGGCATCCCATAAGTGTTTGGGAAAAGTTCTTTAATTTCTACTTGATTTGCTACCGATTGAGTTGCATTACCTTCTACTAATACTACATTGCCTTTTAAAGCTGCCGGAAGTTTAGGTTGATAAGTTGCTCGTGCAATCTGTAAAGGACTTTTTGACATTGGTTTCATAATGATAATATTTTATAATTGTTTGATAATCAATGATATGTGATTTCTGAAAAATCTATGCAAAATTAATGAAAAAATTCTGTATTTCAAAAAATTATCACATTACAAATGTAAGATTTTCAAAAATGAAGTATTTTGATAATTATTTGATTAATAGTGTGTATAAATGGAAAAAAAGTTGTATATTTGCGCGCTCAAAAATGCAACAACATAAATATATTCACAATTTAAATTAGGGAGGAAACAAGCAATAGCTAAACAATTAACCATCAGGCCTTTTAAGGGGAGAGAAAAAGAACAACCCAACAGAATTAATGAAAAAATAAAGGGGCTAAAAGAAGTACGTTTGGTAGGCGATAACGTCGAACAGGGTATTTACCAATTTGATGAAGCCATACGAATCGCTGATAAACTTGAATTAGACTTGGTAGAAATATCGCCAAGTGCCGTTCCTCCTGTGTGTAGAATTGTTGATTATCAGAAGTTTTTATATCAACTAAAAAAACGAGAGAAAGAACAAAAAGCTAAAACTGCTAAAGTTATTCTCAAAGAAATTCGTTTCGGTCCACAAACCGATGATCATGATTATAATTTTAAATTAAAACATGCCATTGAATTTTTGAAGGAAGGCTGCAAAGTAAAAGCTTATGTATTCTTTAAAGGGCGCTCAATCCTGTTCAAAAGTCAGGGTGAAGTTCTTTTAGCTCGTTTTGCTACTGATTTAGAAGATTATGCAAAAGTGGATCAACTGCCACAGCTTGAAGGAAAACGTATGATTATTATGTTTTCACCAAAAAAAGGAAAATAAATAAAGATTTTTTTATCAATTAAAATAATAACAATGCCAAAAATGAAAACTAATTCCGGTGCAAAAAAAAGGTTCACCCTTACCGGATCAGGAAAAATTAAGAGAAAACATGCTTTTAAAAGTCACATTTTGACTAAAAAAACAACTAAGCAAAAACGTAACCTAACTCATTCTGCACTTGTTCACAAGACAGATTTGACAAACGTTAAAGAAATGCTTTGCTTGAAATAGTAGTCAATTTATAATTTTTATTCCCGTTTTCTTAGTAAAAAACAGAATGCTTTTAGCCTCAAGATCGTATATAATTGTACGACGCTAACATTCACAAATCATTTTTAATTATGCCAAGGTCAGTAAATCACGTTGCTTCACGTAAAAGAAGAAAAAGAATTTTAAGCCTCACCAGAGGGTATTTTGGTGGACGTCGTAATGTTTGGACAGTAGCCAAAAACACATGGGAAAAAGGTTTGCAATATGCATACCGCGACCGTAAAACCAAAAAACGTAACTTCCGCGCATTGTGGATTCAGCGTATTAATGCAGCTGCACGTTTAGAAGGTTTATCTTATTCAAAACTAATGGGAGCTTTGCACAAAGCAGGTATTGAAATGAACCGTAAGGTTTTAGCCGATTTAGCAATGAATCACCCTGAAGCATTCAAAGCAATAGTTTCAAAAGCTAAAAACGCTTAGAATAAAAAATTTTAAATTTAAAATTCAGCATATATTGATTTTAAAAATTTAAAAAACACACAAATTTGATAATAAAAAAGTTGCCTGAATAAATCGGGCAACTTTTTTTTTTGAAATCAATTTTGTTAATTTGAAAGGTCAATAAATATGTTTCAAAATTAATCTCATGTTGTCATATAATGTATAATAGATTTCTGATGTGACTATTTTGGGCTTGCTGAATAAAACAATTTAAAACTACCATAAAAACTGAGCAATGTAATAGAAAAAAAACCGCCATGAAATATCATAAACGGTTTTTTAGTATAAATTTTCTTTGATTTTTATTGATGTTCAGTTCGCAACAAATCGTTTACAGTTTTAACCGGATTAAATGTTTCGATAGGCACTTCTACAAAAATTGTATTCCAATCGCTCATAGCACCATTCCAAAGTCCGGGTAATTCCAGTGCCTTTAGTTCTTTACCACTTTTAGATTTTAAAGAGATAAATCCTGTTTTTTTATCTACAAATTTCAACAAATCAAACTTTTCACCTTTATAATTCTTCACTGCACAAACCAAATCAACCGGATTGAAATGTGTTGACTGCATCATCTTTTCTTTTTCAATCGGATTGTTTAAATCAATTTGAGAACTCTCAAGAATTTGTGGAGAAACTGTACCATCCTGATTTAATGTAAGAAAAGGTCCACCACCAGGTTCACCTGTGTTTTTAACCATTCCACATATTCTCATAGGTCTGTTTAGTTTTGAAATCAAGTATTTTACTAACTCATCTTTATTAAGCAAATCAATATCAGGGTGTTGATTATTCAATTCCTTGGTGCAAAAAGTTGCAATTTCATTGAGTTTTGAGTCAGTAATATGAGTGTTTTCTAATTCCTTCAAATAATTATAACTTTGATTCTGTAATTTTACAAGCAAACCGGCTATAACCTTTTTGTAAATTATTGTAGCATTCTTTAGCGAATCTGGAACAACATTATCAATATTCTTAACAAATATTATATCGGCATGCAAATCGTTTAAGTTCTCAATTAAAGCACCATGTCCGCCTGGCCTGAAAATCATTTCACCATTTTCGCGAAATGGATTATTATTTTCATCTGCCGCTAAAGTGTCGGTTGAAGGTTTTTGCTCCGAAAAACTGATAGCATATTTTTTATTGAGTTTATGTTCGTAATTTGACAATATCTCCTGACAATGTTTTTCGAAAAGCTGGCGATGCTCGTTCGATACTGTATAATGTATATTCACTTTACCCTGCGAATTTGATGTATACATGGCACCTTCGACCAAATGTTCCTGAAATGGTGTGCGTTTTTCGTCATTGTATGAATGGAAAAGTAACAAACCTTTTGGTAACGAACCATAATTTAAACCTGTTCGAGATAGTAAATTATCAACTATCGGTTTATATTCTTTACATGCAATTAATTCGTTGATACTTTTGCCATTATTGGTCACACAAACTTTGTTTAATTCATCATAGAAAGCAAATTTTTCAATTTCAGCAAAAAATTGTAATTCAGCTTTTTTTTGGGGTACATTTTCTGAACTATCCAAAAATTCAAAAAGATCTTTAAACATTCTACTTGCTGCCCCAGAAGCAGGAACAAACTTGAGTATTTCAGAATTGGTTTGCAAATAGCTATCCCACTGATTTAATGAACTTTGAATTTCTTCATTCGACAATAGAAGTATTCCATTTCCTGGCTCTGCTGCACTGCGAATTTCTAAAAACGGAAAACCATTAACAAATGATTTTAATTGTTCTTCAATTTGTGCCGGGCTAATTCCTTTTTTTTTGATTTGTAACAGATCGGATGAGTTTAACATATTATTAAATATTTATTGGATGAGTATGTTTGCAAAGATAATTTTTTTTTGAAAAAAATCAATTATATTTTGGGATTAAAATAAAAGCCAATTCAATATTTTTGAATCGGCTAATAAATAAAGCACTATTTGAACAGTTTATAGTCACTTTTGAAATTTAATATTTTACTTACTACAAGCTTTTTTACTTATAACACCTATAGAATTATTTTTATTAATCTCGTTTTTTATATCGCAGCCATTGCATCCTTCACAACCGACTTTCTCCTTGGTGCGTAGACTTCTAATAATTGCATAAATAGTGTAAACTATTGATATAATGATAATTAAATAAACAATTGTGTTTTGAAACATAATTTTAAATAGTTAGTAAATAAAAACTCTCGCATAAAATATATCTCCTTGCGTTATATAAACAAACTTCCTATCTGATAAGTTGCAAATGCTGCTAACCAAGCAATTACAGTTGTATAAACCATAGTAAATATTGCCCAACCCCAATTTGCTTCTTTGCGGATAGCTGCAATTACAGCTATACACGGAAAATAAATAAGTATAAACAGCATAAAACCAAAACTTACCAAAGGTGTAAATACGGTTTGTCCCTGTAAAACACCACTGCTGTGTTTTTGTTCTTTTATTTTGGTTTTTAAAGTCTCCGAGTTTTCATCGGCATTTTCATCGGCCTGATAAAGTATGCCCATGGTACTCACAACTATCTCTTTGGCAGCTAAACCCGATATAATACTCACACCCATTTTCCAATCAAAACCCAATGGTCTGAGAATTGGTTCGATGGCATGTCCCATTCTACCGATATAGGTTTTTTCCTGTATTTCCGACGATTTTTCAATTTCAGTCTGCATAATTAATTTGGCTTTCAAATCATTGCGAATTGAATTATCAGCTTTTAAATTAGCAATTTCCACATCATAATTGCGACTTAAACTTATATTGCGCGGGAAATACCCTAAAGCCCAAATAATTACAGAGGCAATTAATATTACATTTCCCATTTTTTTGAGATATTCCTTGCCCTTGTGCCACATGTGCGAACTTGTATTTTTCAGTGTTGGCAAACGATAAGGTGGTAATTCCATTACAAAAGGTACTTCTTTCTTGACAAAAGCAATTTTTTTCATAATCAAAGCAGTAATTATTGCCAATAGAATTCCAAAAAAGTATATTGAAAAAAGTACAATCCCCTGATTGGCAGGAAAAATAGCAGAAATTATCAACACATAAACCGGCAATCGTGCACTACACGACATAAAAGGAGTAATTATCATGGTTAATATGCGGTCCTTTTTATTTTCCAAAGTCCTTGTAGCCATAATTGCAGGAACATTGCAGCCAAAACCCATTACCAGGGGAATAAATGATTTCCCGTGCAAACCAATTTTATGCATCAATTTATCCATAATAAACGATGCCCGAGCCATATAACCTGTATCTTCCATAAACGATATAAAAAAGAAAAGGATAAGAATATTGGGAAGAAAAATGATAACCCCTCCTACTCCACCAATTATACCATCCACTATCAAATCGCGTAAAGCACCCTCGGCCATGGTGTTTTTCAACCAGTCACTTAGTGCGCCTACTCCACTATCAATCCAGCTCATAGGGAAACTTCCGAGCGTAAATGTAGCTTGAAACATCAACCACATAAAAAACAAAAATATTGGAAAGCCCCAAAATTTATGAGTTAAAACAGTGTCAAAATCGCGCTTGGTTTTTAGTTTATCGGGTTTAGGTTGCCTTAAAGTTTCCTTTAAAGCTCCATCGATAAAACCATATTTTGCATCTGTAATTACAGTTTCCGATTTCTCTTTATATTCTTTTTCGAGTTTGGCAATACTTTGTTTTGCAACGGTTTTTATTTGCTCAAAATTATCGTATTTCTCTAAAATTTGTAATGTAGTACGGTCTGTTTCAAGCAGTTTGACAGCAATAAAACGAGAAGAATATTTATCACGTATGCGTGGCGATTTCCATATTTCTGTTTGAATTTCGTTGATTGCTTTCTCAATTACTTCACCATAATTAATATGAATATGACGTACAGTCGCATCACGATCTTCATAAACTTCGATCAGTTTATCGAAAAGTTTTTCAACACCCTTTCCTTTTGATGCGACGGTAGGAATAATGGGAATTCCAATCATTTTACCTAAGGCTTTGTGATTAAAATCCACTCCGGTTTTTTTCAATTCATCGTACATGTTCAAAGCAATTACTACTTTGATATTCATATCGATAAGCTGAGTAGTTAAAAAAAGATTGCGTTCGAGGTTAGATGCATCGATTACATTGATAATAATATCGGGTTTTTGTTCGGTAATATGAGTTCTAACATAAAGTTCTTCGGGCGAATACTCTGTAATAGAGTAAGTTCCCGGCAAATCAACTAATTTAAACACATAACCTTGGTGTGCAACTTCAACAACCTTTGCATCAACTGTAACTCCACTGTAATTTCCAACCCTTTCGTGCGAACCGGATGATTGATTAAACAAGGTAGTTTTACCACAATTGGGATTACCAACCAAGGCTACATTGATAATTTTACCTTTTTTTAAAGCCGAAACTTTGAGTGTTTCTTCGTCAATAGTGCCTTGAAATGAAATGCCTGACAGGTTTTTAGCTTCCTCAATTGAAACAACTTCAACCAATTCGGCCTCGCTATGGCGTAAAGACACCTTATAGCCCATAATTTCATATTCAACAGGGTCTTGAAAAGGAGCATTTTTTATTACCTTGACCTTTTTTCCTTTCACAAAACCCATTTCGGTTATGCGTTTGCGAAACGCTCCATGACCCAAAACTTTGGTTATGATGGCTTCCTCACCTGTAGGAATATCAGATAAATATGTATTTTCTTTTTGCATTTTTAAAAGTTCGGGTATGTAATTGAAACAATAAAATGTTTAGCAATTATCTAAATTCAATATTAAATAAATTTAACTGCAAAATTAGCCAATAAAATTGTAAATACACGATTTAAAGCATTTTCGAATTATAAAATACCTATTAGTAGGTAGTAAAGAATTTAGAAGTTTTGCAATAATTGAAACAATAATGCAAAAATAAAGTTTATAAGCTACTTTATTAAATATTTCATTAGACGGAAAGTTTTCATTAATTTTGTCTGAATACAAAATAATTTAGTAATATGCAGAAAAAAATATTATTTGTTTGTCATGGTAATATTTGCAGATCGCCAATGGCAGAAGCAGTATTTAATAGAATAATAGAACAAAATGGAACGGCTGATGAATTTTATATTGATTCGGCAGGAATTATTAATTTTCACGAAGGAGAATTAGCCGATTCACGCATGAGATTTCATGCTTCGAAACGAAATTATTGCCTTACACATCGTTCACGTCCTTTTAAATCAAATGATTTTACAGATTTTGATTTAATTATTGGTATGGATAATGAAAATATTGCTGCTTTAAAAAGAAAAGCAAATTCGGAATCTGATTTTAAGAAAATTCATAAAATGACAGATTATTGCCTAAAACATCAAGCCACAGTAATACCAGATCCTTATTATGGAGGTGATAGTGGATTTGAGCATGTAATTGATTTACTTGAAGATGCTTGTAATGGATTATATATTAATCTGGATAAAATTACTTTTTAAAATGCTTGAAAGATATTTTAATTAGAATATTTTGTAGGCTTTTAATAGTTCAAAAATAAAATATATGGAAGAATTTTTGTACTTTTGCGGAAAATTATTTAGATATTGCCTAAATATTTTCAAGTCTTAATAAACGTATTTATGAACAATATTCAAATAAAAGACAAAGTCTTTACTTTGTCAATTTCAGAAGAGCAAATACAAAAAGCAGTAAAACAAGTTGGTGAAAGTATTAACAAGGATTTAGCAGGATTAGACCCCTTGTTTATATGTGTACTGAATGGAGCTTTTATGTTTGCAGGTGATTTAATGAAAGTTATAAACATTCCCTGCGAAATCACTTTCGTAAAACTATCATCCTACGAAGGACTTTATACCACTGGCTCTGTTAAAGAAATTATCGGTTTAAACGAGAGTGTTGTAGGCCGAAATGTGGTGGTGGTAGAAGATATAATTGATACCGGAATTACCATGGAGCGAATTTTAAGTTCTTTAAAAGCCAAAGGTGCCAAAAGTATACATGTATCTACCTTTCTTCAAAAACCGGATGCTTTGCAGCGGGATATACAAATTGACTACATAGCCATGAAAATTCCAAATGACTTTATTGTAGGTTATGGTCTTGATTATGACGGATATGGACGAAATTTGAAAGAAATTTATACAGTAGTTTGAATAAAATTGACAATCGTAAATTTCAATTTATTATTATTAGTAGGATTAATACTACAAAAATTTAGAATTTAAATGTTGAATATTATTATTAGCGGAGCTCCCGGTTGCGGTAAGGGAACTCAAAGTGAACTAATTGTTGAAAAATATAAACTTAATCATTTATCAACGGGTGAATTATTGCGTAAAGAAATTGAAAGTAAAACACAACTAGGAAATGAAATTGATAGTTATATTTCAAAGGGAAATTTAGTCCCTGATGATATGATTATAAGCATTTTAATTAAGGCTATTGATAGACAATCCATGGAAACGAAAGGAATAATTCTAGACGGATTTCCACGCACAGTAAATCAGGCAGAAGCATTAGAAGAAGTGCTTAAGATGCGAAATAAAGAAACTACAGTTTTTATTGATCTGGAAGTTGAAAATCGTGAATTAATAAGCCGACTTCTAAAAAGAGGTGAAACTTCAGGAAGAAGCGACGATAATTTAGAAACTATAAAAAAACGTTTACAAATTTACGAAATAAAAACCGCACCAGTAAAAGATTATTACAAAAATATTAATAAATTTACAGTTGTAAATGGATTTGGATCAGTAGAAGAAATTTTCTCGAAAATTTCTTCAGAAATTGATTTAAGAATTTCAGCAAAGTAAATTTATAGAATATTCAACACAAGAATATAAGTATCGATAACAATATCATTTAGCATTAATATTCATATAATACGCTGAAAATCTTCTATTTGCTAGTTGGCAAATGGTAAATATAAAAATATTACTTTAGGAAATAATTTTATTCAATTTTGATAGAATTTAAAGCCTTAGTAAATAAAATAAAATGGCAAGTTCAAATTTCGTTGATTATGTAAAAATTTACTGTCGATCGGGCAAAGGTGGAGCAGGTTCAAAACATTTGTATCGCGACAAACTAACTCAAAAAGGTGGCCCCGATGGTGGTGATGGAGGTAGAGGAGGACATATAATTTTACGTGGCAGCAAAAATTATTGGACACTCATACACTTAAAATATGCCAGACACATACACGCTGGCGAAGGTGAAGGTGGTAGCCAAAGCAGAAGTTTTGGAAAAGAAGGTGATGACAAAGTAATAGAAGTGCCGTGTGGTACAGTTGTTTACGATGCTGAAACCGGTGATTTTATTTGCGATATTACCAACGATGGAGAAGAAGTAATTCTTGTTAAAGGCGGTAGAGGCGGTCAAGGGAACTGGCATTTCAGAACAGCAACCAATCAGACTCCCCGTTTTGCACAACCTGGAGAACCGGCTGTGGAACGTAATGTTATTTTACAACTAAAAGTGTTGGCCGATGTTGGTTTGGTAGGTTTTCCTAATGCCGGAAAATCGACTTTACTCTCAGTTGTTTCAGCGGCTAAGCCCGAAATTGCAGATTATCCTTTCACCACTTTAGTTCCTAATCTGGGTATAGTTGCCTACCGCGATGGAAAATCATTTGTAATGGCTGATATTCCGGGAATCATTGAAGGTGCTGCCGAAGGTAGAGGTTTGGGATTGAGATTCTTACGACATATCGAGCGCAACTCTATTTTGTTGTTTATGATTCCTGCCGATAGTGTCGATATTATCAAAGAATATAATATATTACTCAGCGAATTACAGCAATACAACCCTGAATTGGTTGAAAAACAGCGTATTCTGGCAATAACTAAATGTGACATGCTGGATGAGGAATTAATCAGACAAATGAAATTGGAACTTCCTGAAGGAATTGAAACAATTTTTATATCTTCGGTAAGTGGTATGGGAATTCCTGAATTGAAAGATTTAATTTGGTCAGAAATAAATAATGATTCAAATAAAATAGTAGAAATCAATCATAGACCTATGCATATTGCTCCTTTAGAAAACTTCTATGATGATTATGATGAGGAAGAGGAAATTATTGAAGAAGAAGAGGACGAAGATGATGATGTTAGTAAATATAAAGGTATTGGATGGGATGAACTTTAGTAAATCAGCCCCCCAGCCCAATGAAGGAGGAACTACTCAGCCACCCAACCCTGCCCCCTAACCCCCTAAAGGGGGAATACTAAAGGGGTGTTTTGGAGCATCTTTAAGTGTTAGTTCATAAAATAGAATGACTATTTATATATATTTATCAGCAATTTAACACTATTATTAATAACAAAATCGTTGTTATAAAATATGAAGGGTGCTGATTACTAACATTTTATTGTCGTTTTTAAATATACGTTTTTTTCTATAAAAATCAATATTCTGTCCTATTGTAGTTGTTATAAGTCATTAGAATCAAATACAATTAGTTGATTTATAAATAGTTTACAATTGAAAAGCATAATAACATATAAATCATTCAATAAATTTAAAAAAATTGCCCATTTTTGCACAACTCGTCATGGAGGGGTAAGTGTGGGCAATTTTGCATCTTTCAATCTTAGTCCTTATTCGGGTGATAATATATATGATGTTGAGAAAAACATTGATATACTAACTCAAATAATTGATTTTGACAAAAGAATGCTGGTCATTCCATTTCAAAACCATGGTTCTGAAATTAAAATTATCGATGAAACATTCATTCAATTGTCTGATATTGAACAAAAAGAATACTTGTCTGGAGTAGATGCTTTAATATCAAACACCAAAGGAATTTGTATAGGAGTAACTACAGCCGACTGTGTTCCAATTTTTATTTACGACCCTATCTTACAAGTGATTGCTGTAATACATGCAGGATGGAGAGGAACTTGTGCTAGAATTGCAGAAAAAACAATCAGGAAAATGAACGAATATTTTAACTGTGATGCCACAAATTTACAAGTAGTTATTGGTCCTTCCATATCGCCGGAAAACTATACTGTAGGAAAAGAATTAATCGAAAAGTTTTCTGAATCAGGTTTTCCAACTCAACTAATATTCAGAAAAACGAATGATCAAATTCATCTCGATCTTTGGAAAACAAATAAATGGTTAATTGAAAATACGGGGGTTCCTTCTAATCAAATAGAAATATATGGAAAATGTACGTATTCAGAACATGATAATTTTTATTCTGCAAGAAGGTTAGGAATTAAATCAGGTAGAATGTTAAGTGGAATTATGTTGAAAAAATGAAAATCGAAATATCAAAAAAAATAAGCCAAGTTTGCCCTCAAATACAGTTGGGTATTATTCAATGTGAAGTTAAAAATTCAGCATCGAATTCAGAGTTGTGGAAAGAGATTGATCAAGAAATTGCATCTATTTTCACAAAACTCACTTTAGAAGAAATCAACAAACGACCTGAAATAGAAGCAACACGGAAAATATACAAAAAGCTCGGTAAAGATCCAAATCGCTATCGACCTTCGGCGGAAGCACTGTGTAGGCGAATTTTACGCGAAATTCCAATATACAAAGTGAATACTTTGGTTGATATTATAAATTTTGTTTCTATCAGAAGCGGTTTTTCGATAGGTGGATTTGACTTTTCGAAAATCGAAGGGAATATTTTGTTAGATGTTGGTAATGAGCAAGATGAGTTTGAGGCAATAGGCAGAGGAATGTTAAACGTAAAAGGTTTACCCATTTTCAGGGATGAGCTTGGTGGTATCGGGACTCCAACAAGTGATAATGAACGAACAAAAATAACCGCAGAAACCAATCAATTATTGATAGTTATAAACAATTACAGTGAAAATATTGGCTTACAAAAAACCATAGATCACGCACTTTATTTGCTTGAAAATTATGCAAATATGACGTTTTGCCATGTTGAAATAATTGAATCAACTCTCTAATTCCAAAATCATTTTTTCGAGCTCCTCGTCCAACACATGCAATTGTTTTTTACAATAATCCATTAAAACTGTTGCCCGTTTTACTTTATCAGCAATATTCTCTAAATTTATATTGTCATTATTTTCCAATTCTGACAGAATGGTTTCAAGTTCAGCTATTGATTCTGTATAAGTAAGTTTTATCTTTGTCATTTTATAAAGCTTTTAATAAATTGATATTTAATTATTTACCTAAATTCATGAATTTTGTTATTCGTCTGAAAAGTGAACCAACACATGTCGGTACGAACTGAATATTTTCGATTTTGATACATATCCCATATATCTTTTTTGATTGTCAACCACAGGTAAATTCCAAGCTCCGGTAGATTCAAAAATCTCCATTACCTTTTCCATAGTTAAATGATTATTAATAGTTGCAGGTGGAGAAATCATCAATTTCTGAACCGTAAAACGATTATAAAGTTCAGGTCGGAACATTATGTTACGAACTTCGTCAAGCAAAACTACGCCCATTAAAACCTGAGTTTCAGAATTTACAACCGGAAAAATATTCCTTTTCGACTTTGAAATAACTTTAACTAGCTCACCTAAAGTCATTTCGGGCGAAAGCGTAATTAAATCTGTTTCTATAACATTTTCCATTTTCATTAATGTTAAAACCGCTTTGTCTTTGTGATGTGTCATTAGCTCTCCTTTTTGAGCTAAACGCATGGCGTATAAACTATGTGGTTCAAACAAAATAATGGTTAAATACGAGACAGTTGAAACTATCATCAGCGTCATAAACAAATTGTATCCACCCGTTAATTCTGCTATCAGAAAAATTCCTGTTAAAGGAGCATGCATTACGCCAGACATAAGACCGGACATTCCGGCCAAAGCAAAGTTTTCGTTAGGAACATCAATTCCGAAAATACCAAAAATATGAGCTAAAACAAAGCCTGTAATAGCTCCAATAAATAAAGTAGGTGCAAATATACCTCCTACCCCACCTGCTCCATTAGTTGCAGCTGAAGCGAAAATTTTAAACCCGATAATCAGTATTAAATAAACAATGATTATCCAGGGATTATCACCAAGATTCATAAAAAAACTTCGGTCGAGTACAGATGTTGAATTACCGTTAAGAAGCTGATTTATAGTATCGTATCCCTCGCCATATAATGGCGGAAATAAAAAAATCAACAGGCTTAACATAATTCCGCCTATTGCAAGTTTTGTATATGGATTGCGAAACTGTCGAAAAAAGCGTTCAATTCTATTCATTCCACGGGTAAAATACAATGAAACTAAGCCACAAACAATACCAAGTATTATTAAATAAGGTATGCGATGAATTTCAAAAGCTTGATAATTAGAAAATTGGAACATAAAAGCACTTCCCGAGAAAAAATAAGCCATTGATGTAGCAGTAACCGAAGAAATCAATAAAGGCACAATGGAAGTTAAAGTCATGTCCAGCATTAAAACTTCTAGTGTAAAAACCAATCCGGCTATGGGCGCTTTAAAAATACCACCTATGGCACCTGCAGCACCACAGCCAACCAAAAGCATAAGTGTTTTTTGGTCGAGTTTAAAAAACTTCCCCAAGTTTGACCCAATAGCAGAGCCGGTTAACACAATAGGTGCTTCGGCTCCTACCGATCCACCAAAGCCGATGGTTATAGAACTTCCGACCAAAGAAGTCCAGGTATTATGAAGTTTAAGTATGCTTTTTCGTTGCGAGATAGCATAAAGTATGCGGGTTACACCATGACTGATGTCATCTTTTACAATTTTACGGACAAAAAGTGAAGTTATCAAAATTCCTATAACAGGAAATACTAAATACCAATAATTCACATCACTCCGGCTGAAGTTTTCGGTGAGTGTAATCTGAATAAAATGTATGGTGGATTTAAGCAAATAAGCCGCAATGGCAGTAAAAACTCCCACCACAAAGCTTAAAATAAGAATAAAATCGCGTTGTTTGATGCGTAATTCACGCCAAGCAAGCATTTTGAGATACCAATCTTTCGAATAATTAACCATATCAACAATACCTTAAAAGGTTTACAAAGATAAGAAAATTATTGCAAAATATATTTTTATATCTGTAAAAACAACTAATAGAATTTTGTATAAACAAATTACATTCCCTTGCCTTTAAACAATATTTCCAATGTAAGAACCAGAATTTTCAAATCATTTAAAAGTGACATATTTTCGATATAAATAATGTCGTAGTTTAAGCGTTCTACCATTTTTTCGACGGTATCGGAATATCCAATTTTTATTGGTCCCCAGGATGTTAAACCGGGTCTGATTTTGTATAATAAGCAATAGTATGGGGCATCTTCAATTATCTGATTGATAAAGAACTGTCTTTCAGGTCTTGGGCCGACTATACTCATATCACCTTTTAAAATATTCCAAAACTGCGGAAATTCATCTATTCTATACTTTCTCAAGAATCTACCAAAAGGTGTAATTCGCGGATCATCGGAGCTACTTAACTTGGGTGTGCCATTTTCTGCTCCTAAAAACATAGTTCTGAATTTAAAAATTTTAAATGGTTTGCCATATAATCCTATTCTTTCCTGTTTGTAAAAAACAGAACCTTTAGAGTCTGCTTTTATTTTCAACATAACAAACAAAAAAAAAGGAGATAAACCCACTAATACAATAACAGAAATAATAATATCATACACTCTTTTCACACTAATTTCCCAGTCCGACATATTCAGGTTGGTAATGCTAACCAATGGATTTACCCCTATGCCACTCATGCGGGCACTTCCTGTTAAAATCTCGTAAAGTCTTGGCGTAAAGCGTATTTCAATATTATATTTGTACAGTGAATTGATATATTTAAAAAGTTTTTGTTCGTCGGCATCATCAAGAGCAATGATGGCTTCTTCAATTTGGTAATTAGTAATTACAGAGTCGATTTGATTAAAATTGGCTAAAATTTTATCTTTGGGAATGGTAATATTTTGATCTATATTGACATAACCTAAAAAAACATTTTTCTTGGAATTTTTATTTATTTCATCTGCTATTTTCAATGCGTTTTTACCGGTTCCAACAATTATGGTGTTAATTCTTCGTTTTCCACTCTTAATATCTAAGTTTATTTTTGAGTTTATGATAAGTCTTTCGGTCAGAATAGAGATAAAAAGCAGGCTAAAAAGCAGTAATAATGAAAAGTAATATATTTGATATGAAATTACAATATCATCAATAATTACTATGAAAAATATAACTACCGAGATGATAAGCGTGGATGAAAAACTTGTGAAAATTATAGAGCTTGTTGAATGATTTTGTGGTCTGTTATAAAATCCAGATAGATAATAAAAAAATATGCAGAAAAAAGGAAACAATAACAAAGTACTAAAATACTCAAAATTAGGTATATATATCTGAAAGTCGTTCAATAGTTGTCCCTTGTACAAGGTTTTTCTATAAACAACAATGATTATCCATACCACAAATGATATTAGAAAATCGAATAACAAGTAATAAATTTTGAGTTCTTTTTTATTCATTCTAAAAAATACTTCTTATTAAAGAATTAAATACATGAATTTTTAAAATTTATTTTTATGGATTTAAAGTTTACAAACAAAACAAGCAATTTTATTTCTGGTAATAAACAACAAGGCTTTCACTTTATCTTTTAAACTTTTCGAAAACATTTCATTTTTCCATGTTTTAAAATAGCCATCCTCACTGAAATTCAACATTTTAAAATTGTTTTTTTCAAATAATTTATGTAAATCATTCATTGTAAAGGTATAAGGATGACCTTTATCAATTAAAAACATTTCCATTAACATCCTTGCTGATTTTCCATACAAATTGTAAGTATTTTGCCTGAAATAAATTAGAGCATCATTCTTCATTACCCGCGTAACTTCCTCCATCACTTTATACGGATTTTCACAATGATCCAGCACATTGTCTATAATAATAATGTCAAACATTTCATTATCAAAGGGTAAGGATTCTCCTTTTGCTGTTTGATATTTTACTTTTGGATCTCTTAGCTTGGCGAATAATTCAACTGTTGAGTAATATGACTCTAATGGGTCAATACCAAATCTGAAATCTGATTCAGTCAAAAAAGTTAATATACCTGTAGCACCACTACCAATTTCTAAAATTACGGTATCCTTTTTTAGAACTTTATTGTTTAAACAAAACTGACGTATTTCTTCCGCACTATGTTTATAATAATCGGCTTTTATTGTCTCTTTCTTTGATTCCCACCAATTAAACTCATACTTCTGAGCCAATGCCCAACGATTATTTTTATTTTTCATCAATTAATGAATTGTGAATTAAAATTATTAATAAAATAGAGGCTCATTCTCTAATTAACCGAAATAAATTACCTTTACCAAGCATGATAATTGACGATTGTTGAGGTATATTTGTTTCGTTTTGCTTAAAACTAACAACAAAATCAATCTTTAAAATTAATTCCTTATCAATTTGCGAAAAAACCAATGGTTTTTTATTATCCTTTAAATTTGGTGAAACTGCTACGATTGGATTCCGGAAGCGAGTACATAAATTTCTTGAAAATTCATCTCTAGTAACTCTTATTGCAATTGTATTATCAGAACGATAAAGGTTTATAGTTAAGTTTTTAGGTTCAGAATAAATGATGGTCAATGGTTTTTCGCTCAATTCTATCAAATCCCAAGCCATTTCGGGTACTTCCTCCAAATATGTTTGTAGCTTAGATGGATTATCAATTAAAACAGTTAAATTATCGGCATCATTTTTATTTATTAATCCAAACAATTTCTTAACAGCAGCTGCATTAGTAGCATCACAGCCTAATGACCATTTAGTGTCGGTAGGATAAAGAATTATTCCTCCTGCTCGTAAAACATCAACACATTTGGCTATATCTTCTCTAAAATCAATTTTTGAATTCATAAATACTTTAACTAATTTCGACAAAAAACAATAAAGGTAAATAAATAACGTAACTTTTACAATTTTATTTCCTTTAATTCAAACAAAATAGCACCAATAAAAAAAACTTTTCCAAAGTTTATAAATTTGGAAAAGTCAATATTAATCAAGTCGCAAAATACCAGTTTAAAATCTTTTCTTTGTCAAAACTTTCAAACCGTCAGGAACAATTTTTATTCTAATTTCAGTTCCTTCTTCGTAAGGTTCTCCATCGAAATGAAAAGGTCCGGGTTCTTCACGTTTCAAGAGTATTTCATCTGTACGTAAAGTTGTCATAAACAAATCATTATCTATCGTTTTTGTGAAAAGTTGTAAGGCCAATGTAGGTATAGCAATAATTGGAAAACTACTCATAATCGAAATATCCAATTTCCCATCCTGCACACTTGCTTGCGGCGCTATATAAGCATTGTTTCCCCATTGCGAAGCATTGGCAAATGTCATAACAAAAGCTTTGATTTTCAAATCAATATCCTTACTTTTAAGATGGTAGTTTTGCGATTTATAATTGAAATAACCGGTAATAATTTTCTCGATATATGACATTAGACCACGCTCTTTGCCCTTTGCAAATTCAGTACTAACATAGGCATCAAATCCGGTTCCACAGGTACAAAAAAAAGGTTGATTATTTACTAAACCATAGTCCATGAATACAGTTTCAGAAAAATTAATCATCTCTATGGCTTTTCGTATATTCATGGGTATGCCCAAATGACGCGCTAAGCCGTTTCCTGACCCTATAGGTATGATTCCAAGTGAAGTATTGGTATGAATAAGTGCTTTTGCTATTTCATTTACGGTTCCATCTCCACCAACTGCAACCACATAATCATAATTATTTTCAACAAAATTTTTTGCCAATTCAGTACCATGACCTCGAAATTTTGTATAAACAATTTTTGTATCAAACACTTCTTTATCAATCACTTCCATTATTATTTCAGGTATATGTTCCTTTTTTGAAGTTCCTGATATTGGATTAATAATAAATGCAATTTTCTTTTTCATTTGTCAATAATAAGCCATCTATCCCTGCCCACCAGCCCCTGCCTACCGCAGGCAGGCCTTAAAGGGGAAATAAGACTGGAATAGTGTTAAGTTAGTTGTTGATAATCATGTTCTTATGTATCTTAAAATATAACTTGGTCATATAAAACTCATGACTAAGTATTTAATTTTTAGAAATAAAAATTTGGACTACGAAATTACTACAATTCTACGGATAAATAAAAAAATAAAATTTAAATTCAGTCGAAACCATTTATTGCACGTTAATGTTGTATATTTGTATTACGCACTACAACCTTCCCCCTTCTGAGGTTGGGGTGAGTAGAGTAAATAAAAAAATGACAAATTGATAATTATTTTATTTAACTATATAAAACCTGAAATTATGTCAAAAAAACGAAGACCTAAAAAAGACAGTAGTACCCGGGTAAGAAAATCGGAATTGGTAAGAAATATCATCAATATTTTCAACGAAAATACTGATAAAACCTTTAATTACAAACAAATATCAGCCTTACTTGAAATAAAAGCTGAATCGCAAAAAATTTTCATCAATCAACTTTTATACGAATTGCTTGAAGAAGATTATTTAGTAGAAATATCGCGTGGAAAATTTAAAGTCAATTCGCGTGGAGGTTATATTGAAGGTGTGATTGATAGACAAGGAGTTAAAACATTTTTAATCCCTGACGATGGAGGTGAAATGGTATTTATCCCCGAACGAAAAACCAATCACGCACTATTGAAAGATAAAGTTAAAGTTTTCCTTTATGCCCGCAGAAAAGGTATGCAGCCCGAAGGTGAAGTAGTTGAAATTATCAAACGTGCTCAGGATACTTTTGTGGGTATTTTGGATGTTTCGGAAAACTATGCTTTCTTAACTCTTGATAATCGCATAATGACCAACGATATTTTTATACCACGAAATAAGTTGAAAGATGGTAAAACGGGTCAAAAAGCTGTGGTAAAATTGCTGGGCTGGGAACCTAATGCAAAAAACCCAGTAGGCGAAGTAATTGATATATTGGGCGATAAAGGCGATAACAATGCCGAAATGCATGCAATATTAGCTGAATTTGGCTTACCTTATAAATATCCTGCCGAAGTGGAAGCCGCCGCGGACCATATTGATGCCGGCATTACACCCGAAAAAGTTGCAAAACGCATAGATATGCGCGGAATAACCACTTTTACTATTGACCCACGCGATGCCAAGGACTTTGACGATGCACTTTCGCTGCGTAAACTTGAAAATGGGCTTTGGGAAGTGGGCGTTCACATAGCAGATGTAACACATTATGTGCGTCCGGGAAGCATAATTGAACGTGAAGCTCAGGAACGTGCAACATCGGTTTATTTAGTGGACAGAACCATTCCCATGTTGCCCGAACATCTTTCGAACGGTATATGTTCCTTACGCCCAAACGAAGATAAATTGACATATTCTGTTATTTTTCACTTGACTGATGAAGCCGAAATTAAACATTACGAAATAGCAAAAACAGTAATTTGCAGCAACCGCAGATTTGCTTACGAAGAAGCTCAGGCAGTGATTGAAACCGGAGTTGGCGATTTGAAAAACGAGATTTTAACGCTTGACAGATTAGCTAAAATATTACGTAAAAAAAGATTCTCGAATGGTGCCATTGCCTTCGACCGCGTTGAGGTACGCTTCGAAATAGATGACAAAGGAAAACCCACATCAGTATATTTTAAAGAACAAAAAGATGCCAATAAATTGATAGAAGAATTTATGCTTCTGGCCAATAAAACTGCAGCAACACACGTTGGAAAGCCGGGTAAAGGACTCAAAGCCAAGACCTTTGTTTATCGCATACATGATGTTCCAAATCCAGATAAATTACTGAATTTTTCGGTATTTATAAAACGCTTTGGTTATTCACTGAAAACTTCAGGAAAACAATCGGCGGTTTCCGGTTCTATCAACCATTTATTGGATGAGGTGCAAGGCAAAAAAGAACAAAATCTGATTGAAACATTGGCCATTCGCTCCATGGCAAAAGCCATTTATTCAACCGAGAATATTGGTCATTACGGCTTAGCATTTGATTTTTACACACATTTTACCTCACCAATTCGTCGTTATCCCGACATGATGGTACACCGACTGCTCGAAAAATACTTAACAGGTGGGAAAGGCGTAAATCAACAGGAATACGAAGAGCTATGCCAGCATAGTTCTGAAATGGAGCAATTAGCTGCTAATGCTGAACGTGCATCCATTAAATATAAACAGGTGGAATTTATGTCGGAACATATCGGACAGGTTTTTGATGGTGTAATTTCAGGTGTAACCGAATGGGGAATTTACGTGGAATTGATTGCCAATAAGTGTGAAGGAATGATTCCTATACGCGATTTAGATGACGATTATTATACTTTTGATGATAAAAATTATTGTTTGGTTGGCCGGCGATATCATAAAAAATTCCAATTGGGCGATGAATTAACTGTAAAAGTGGCACGTGCAAATTTAGATAAAAAACAATTGGATTTTATTTTGGCTTAAAAAATAAATTCTACATAATATCTTAGATTAAAGCTTTTATAATAAATTAAATTACTGATTAAATAACTCTTAATGTAAAATTAAATAGTTTTAGTAGAACCTCAAATCCGCATTTTTTTGGAATAGAGTTTATTTAGAATAATAAAATATATCGTTTAAAAACAATGATTTAAGTAAAAAACACGAAGACACTAAGACGCAATTTCTTATAATGTAAACCTAATAAAAAAAACACGGAGTAAAAAAACACTTGTATTTCTTTTGTAATCACTTTAGATAATGCAGTTTAAATAAAACATTTATGTTTTATATATAGTGTCTTTTATATTGTTATTTTTGGATTCAATGTTGATAATTTAATTTGTGTCTTTGTGTTGAATTTCTCTAAATCAATTATTTAGTGTTTTAATCGAAACAATATATAATTTATTGATAATCATACCATAACTAGACAAAAACTAACATCTTAAATTTAAGAGTGTTAATAAGTCGTACTGTGATTTGAGCATATTAGCAATATTTAACAATCAATTCACTTGTTTTTATAAAATCAAATGACAAAGTCAAAACTTTATATATCACTTACAATCAGCATTTTGATGTTTATTGCTTGTGGATTTAAACCCGAGAATCAAAACATAAAAGGTGATAAGGAGATAACAGGCAAAGTTGTACACATAGTTGATGGCGATACTTATGATTTAATGACATCCAAAAATCAAAAGATTCGTGTTCGATTAGAAGGAATCGATGCACCTGAAAGAGGAATGCCTTATTATAAAGTGTCTAAAAATTATTTAGGTCAATTATGTATGAATCAAGAAATTAAATTCATACAAACCGGCATAGACAGATATAAAAGAGCATTAGGTTTTAGTTATTTGCCTGACAATCGAGAAATTGGTGCAGAAATGTTGCGAGCGGGCATGGCTTGGCATTATAAAAGATACAATCAGAACTCTGTACTTTCAAACCTGGAAAAGGAAGCTCGAAAAGCGCGGCGTGGACTTTGGCAAGACATAAACCCTACCCCACCTTGGGAAAAACGGAAAAAGCAAAGAAATGGTGTGACTAAATAATACCGATTGAACAAAAAAGAGCTGTTAACTATTTAGTTTACAGCTCTTTTTTTAAATATTTAAATCAATTTTTATTCTTCGTAAACATATACATTTTTTACTTCCCAGGTACCTGCAGCACCATCGGCTTTACTACTCAGATACTTAAAAGCAATACGCACATTATCTTTACCTGCAAATGCAGCTAAATTAATTGGTGTTGAAGTTATAAAAGTCCAGTTGGCTCCACTTGGGTAACCTGCTTCAGGAATAGTTAATTGTGTCCAATCCGAAGGAATTATTGACTTTCCATCGCTTTTGGTTGAAGCCCAAACAGTAATTGCTTTACGCATTTTCTCAGTACTTGTACCTGTATCGCCAAAATAACGACCCACATGCATGAATGTCAACCAAGGTGTAACTCGTTCAGTAAGATTCATAGCAGGTGAAACCAGCCAATCTTCGTTATCAAAATAAGCACCTGACACATAGCCTGTCATTTTTGCGTATTTATAACTATCCCAACCCCATACCTGATCTCCAACTACATTCAGGCTTAAAAAATCACCTAAACCTTCATTTAAACCCATCAGTATGTCTGAGTCGATGTATTGCCATTCGTTACTTTTAAAAATAAACTTAGCAATATCTTTTTTTATAGGAGAGTATTTAACCCAAGTCGCCCCATCGTAAATAAATACACCACCAATTTGTGTGGTTATATTGCTTGCAAAGTATTTGTAACGTATCAATCTAACATCATCTTTCTTGCTATAAGGAAACATTGATTTCAACCATATTGGAATATAAAATCCCGGGTCAATAGAGGATGAAAAATTATCGAATTGTCCAGGAGTTCCAGAACTTGTTCCCATTGCGTCATAATCAGCTGTAAGCATAGTATATTTGTTTGACGAAGCAATCTTTGTAGTGTCGTAAAGAGTACTTAAATTATACTCAACAATTACTGATGATTTCAAATCTGCATATAAGTATTTTGTAGCCAAAAACAAGGGTAAATAGCTACTTGCCGGAATAGTATCATGGAAAAACTTATTTGTTGCTATTGCTTTGGCCTTTGTAGAATCTTTCGCATTTTTTGCAACTTTAAGTGCAGCTTTACTTATCGTGCTATAATCGGCATCAGTTAGGGTGTAATTATAACTAACTAAATTAGTTGGCTTTGCAGCTTCGTCATATCCGGGAAAATTCATTTCATTAAAATTTTCGCATGATACAAGAATTGTTGCTGCTAATACACTCAAAATATAATATATCTTTTTCATTATTTCTTTGTTATTTAGAGTTTATACAATATTTAGAATTTCAATTTTAAACTTACCGACCATGTTCTTCCAAAACCATAAAATACGGTAGATGTTTTCCAGTCGTGGTTAGAGCCGTCGGTTGCATCAACTATATATTCCGAATCGAACAAGTTGTCAATATTTCCAATTAGAGTTGCATAATAATCACCTAATTTAAAGTTGTAGCTTGCAAAAAAGTCACAGGTCACAGCATCCGGAATCATCCAAGGTTGGGCAAAAGTAGCCGGTGCAAGGCTTGTTCCTACTGACGAAATATTGAAGTTAGAGTAGTTTTTGCCAAAATAATTTCCATCCAAACCTACTCTAAATCCTTTTAAAATCTGATAGTTAGCTCCTAAAGCAGCAGTAAATTGAGCTGAGTTACCAACCCGAATTCCTTCTAAGTTTACATCTACTTTTGCATGTGTTGCACTTAACATTTCAACCGGAACACCAGCAGCATCCACCGGTTGACCCTGACGGTTGTATAAATAACCTGAAGCATTGTTTTGCCAATACCAATCACCCAACGAAACCATACCTGTAAATTCGAGGTTTTTCATTGGACTTGCTTTAAAGTCAACTTCTATACCTTGATGAAGTGCATTCACACCTTCCATATTTGCTACCAAACTTTCGGGGCTATTTGCATTGATTGCACGAACCAAAGTTTTGTCCATCCAGTTTGTGCGATATAAGTTTACATTAGCAGCAAGATATTTAGAGCGGAATCCGTATCCTATTTCAGCCGAAAAAGCTTTTTCGTTAATAGCGTTTGGATTTGTGATATTGCTGGTGGTTGATTGAAGAAATGCGCCTCCCGAGAAAAATGGAGCGCGCGATATAACACCAATATTTGCAAAAACATTATGCGATTCGTTTAAATTGTAGTTGGCGCCACCTTTGGCCGAATATCCTAAAAAGCTTATTGTTTCCGAACGTGCGTTTGCAGCATCATAATAAAAACGGTCGAAACGCCAATACGAAGTATTTGATAATGAGAGTGAAGCAAATGCACTCAGTTTATCCTTGTTATATTCGGCTTGTCCGAAAACACCTTCGCTTAATACAAATCCATCGTAATCTCTGTAAACCACATCGCCTACTCCAAGTTTGCGGGTTTGCCAATCTGTATTTGTCATTGTAGGGCGAGTTGTTTTATCAATAAAAAACTTGCCACCGTATAGGTCTACAATTTCATTTGTATGAATGCCTTTATAGTAGCGTAAATCCAAACCACCATAAAAATCAATATTTTGACCAATTTTAGTGTTGAATGTAGATAAAGCACCGTACCACAAATGTCTGTTAATACTGTTCGACATAACTAATTTTGCACCATTGATATTTTCAGGATCCATATTCAAAGCATAAATTGCTCCATAATCATAAGTTCCATCTTCGGCACGGAATGTATTGTTTGGTTCACCATTCGAAGCACCATACCACTTTGTTCTATCATTGCTATCATACGATTGACCGCTATATCCACCACCATTTCCTATTGAAGCATAAAGGGCTGTAGATAAGCTTGATTTTTCACTAATTGTCCAAAAATGGTTTAATGAAATTTGTGGTTTGTTATAAACATTGTACGATGATTGTTTGCGTTGTCCATTCATATCAAAACCATAAGAGGCATTGTATTTATATTTTAATGGTTGCATTTGCCATTGTTCGATGGTTAATCGGTCGCTGTTGTTGCGTTGATTATGCCATTGTGGTGCTGCAAAAGCAGTAAACGACAATTGATGTGCATCGTTTATGTATTTCGAAATATTGACAAAATAAGAATAACTTTCAAATTCAGTTCCCTGAATATATCCATTTCCTGTGGTTTTTGTTCCTAAAAGTGTAATTGCCCATTTATTTTCAGTTAAGCCTGTTGAAACAGAAAATCCAATTTTTTCATATCCATCATTACCAATACCATACGATATTGCGCCTCCTTTTTTGGCATCAGTAGAACGAGTCACAATGTTTATGGAACCACCTAACGATGGAGCAGCTACTTTCGAAGCTCCTAAGCCGCGTTGAACTTGCATCGAACGTGTAACATCGCTTAATCCTGCCCAATTCGACCAATAAACTCCGCCCCATTCCATATCGTTCACAGGAACACCGTTTATCATTACTGCAATATTGGCAGATTCGAAACCACGTAAATTGATACGTGAATCACCAAAACCACCACCCTGACGAGTTGCATAAACGCCCGGTGTAGATTTTAAAATTTCAGGGAATTCTTTCACTCCCATTTTTGCTTCAATAATTACCGGGTCAATTACCGAAAGAGCTACCGGTGTTTTACGACGAATTGCCACTGAAGATGTAACTGTAACATCATTTAAACCAATAGCTTCACTAATTAAAGCAATCGCAATTTTTTCTTTTGAAGAAGAATTTACAGATATTGTTTGACTAGTATAACCAACATAGGAAACAGTTATATCCTGTTTTCCGGCGGGTATTTTCAAACTAAAACTACCATCGTAAGAAGTACTTATTCCTTCGCCTGAAGCAGGATTATAAACACTAACTCCCATCAAGGCTTCGTTTGTGGCTTTGTCCACAACTACACCTTTAATAACACCTTGTGAATATGCCAGTTGTACCAACATTATCACAACAAAAAATGAAACTAGTTTTCTCATAAAATTTTTAAATAAATTATTTGCTGTTGAACTGTAATTTGTGCAAATATAACACATCTACTGTTAAGAAATGAATATTGAAACTGAATATTTATAAACATCTCATTCATACGAAATTATAATATAAATTTTTTAATGTCATTATAGAAAATTCAAAACAATTCGAATTCCCTTAACTTATAAAATAATTCAATTTCATTTGTTTTCGGAAATTAATATGTCTATACAAAAAAAAGAGATTACCTTTGCACAGAAATAATAATATATATAACCCGGAAAATTAAGTAATCAAAATGAGTAAAATTGGTCCATTTTTTAATCCTATACAATGGATTAAAGCATATAAATTTCAAAAAAACAATGCAAAATTCGATAAATCAACCTATGATTTAGAATTATATCTATATTCTAAGATATTGAATAACAATATGTTGCATTGGGGTTATTTTCAGAACACGAATATTGAGCCTGACACAATTTCGCTAAAAATGGTGGAAGAAGCACAAATAAAATATGCCGAAAATATTATTGACCAAATAAGTGATAAAAAAAACGCGGTACTTGATGTGGGGTGTGGAATGGGTGGTTTGGCAGAATTAATGTTAAAAAAGAAATTAAAAGTGGAAGTTTTAACACCAAATAGAAATCAGATTGATTATATTACAAGTAAATTTAAAGATATTTCCAGCCATAATTGTAAATTTGAAAATCTAGAGTCCGACAGCAAATATGGAACGGTAATTAACTCTGAATCATTACAATATATAAAACTTGACGATGCATTTAAGAAACTTGAAACGATAATTTTACCCAATGGAAAATGGATAGTTGTTGATTATTTCAGGTTGAATGATAACGGAATAAACAAGAGTGCACATTTGCTTGATTCCTTTAAATCAAAATTAGAAGAATATGGTTGGAATATAACTTACGAAAGAGATATTACGGCTAATGTGCTTCCAACAATAGCTTTTGCTAATTTATATTACAATCGGTTTTTAATACCTATCAAACATTATGCATACGAAAAATTGCGTTATAAAAAAGCCTGGTTATTTTATTTAACTGAGAAATTAAGAGTATCTATAGATAAAAAAATTGTCAAAGAAAATGCATCTATCGACCCAGAACAGTTTGTAAACGAGAAAAAATATATGTTTTTTGTGCTTGAGAAAAATTAAAATTTTGGTATAGGCGCTTAGACCGCCCACTATTTTTATAATTGCTACTTTTGTAGCATGAATCAACGAAATCAATTTTTAGGTGTGAATTCAATAAAGTTTCACAAAGCATTTTCAACAGATGAAGATTGTTATCGCTATTTATCAGAG
>CAMBSB010000052.1 GCA_945870155.1 Paludibacter jiangxiensis
ATACCTTGATGAGTACCACTTTAGGTACAACAGGCGCTCAAATATGGAGACAATCTTCGATTTACTCATAAGAAAGATGGTTTTAAAAGAACCTATACGTTTATAATCAATATATTAACTCGGGCGGTCTAAGCGCCTATACCAATAAACAAAATTACAAACTACAAAAAAATCCAACCAGAAATGGAACTGATAAATCCATTACAAAACCATGGTAAATAGATACAATGGCAAATTCTTTTCCGGAGTTTCGAATAATAATGGGGAAAGTGGTATCCATGGTTGTGGCTCCTCCGGCAGCTATAGGCGATAGTTTGCCAAAATATTTAACCATCCAGGGGGCTAACAATAATGTAAGTATTTCTCTGATAATATTGGAAAGTAGAGCAATAGTTCCCAATTCTATTCCTTTATATTCTGTTATTAATATACTTGATAGTGAATAATATCCAAAACCCGCACCTACAGCCAAACAATCGGTTAAACTTCTGTTTTTTAAAAAAATATTAACTACAATTACTCCTGCAAAAGTGCCGATTACAGTCATTATGGGTAAAAAGAGGAAACGAGGAGGAATACCACGGAATTGTTTTATGGAGTTTTTGTCGTTTCCGATACTAAAACCTACCGAAAACATCAAAGCACATAACACGTAAAAACTAAAATTCAAACTCGTAATTTCTGTCGGTAAAATACGATAAATGCCAAACAATAAGCCTGTTGCAAAAAATGCTAAAATAATCAAACTTCCTTTCATTTTGTTTGCAGTTTATTTTTCACAGTTAGCCAAAGCACCCAAGCTGCTATTACGCTGCCCAAGGTAGCAGCTGAGGCAAGCAAAAAAGCTTCAAAACCCAATTGTCCAAATTGTTTAATTACGTTGTCATTTGTCCCAACCTCCATACCGAGCAAAAACAATAATAACCAGATGAGTGTTATAATGAACCGATGGATAAATTTTATGGTTTTTGATCTAAAAACATAGCCAAAAAAAATTCCTACAACCATAAAGGCTAATACTACAAACATATATACTTATTTTTTTAATTGCAAAGATAGCTATTTCAAAATGAATTATTAAAATTGAAGTATTTATTAAGCAGTTTTTAAAAAATGGTCTATAAGCTTGAATTGTTGTTGTAAATATACTAATTTCTGCAAAAAAAGAAGTAATTTTGCACCCCGAAAATAGTAAGCTAATATATTACAGACAATGCTGAAAATTAATTAATTTTATTTCAATAATGCACTTAAAATTGATATAATCTGGTTTTACTAATGAGAATATTGATTGTTTAAAAAAATGAATGTTGAAAAAGATATTTAAACAATAAAAAGACATACTAACACTAAGAATTTTTATACTCACTTCCCCTTCAGGGGGTCGGGGGGCAGGGATTTGCACTTTTAAAATAATAAAAATCAAAACTATATGAGCAAAAAAGCATTATTAATGATCCTCGATGGTTGGGGAATAGGAAATCATTCAAAAGCAGATTTAATTTACAATACTCCAACTCCTTACTGGAATTCTTTATTGGCAAATTACCCTAATTCTCAATTACTTGCATCAGGAGAAGACGTGGGTTTACCCGAAGGACAAATGGGAAATTCAGAAGTTGGACATTTAAATATTGGTGCCGGAAGAGTAGTTTATCAGGATTTGGTTAAAATCAATATTGCTTGTCGCGACAATAGTATTCTTGAAAACCCTGCCGTAAAAAAAGCCTATTCTTATGCCCGCGACAACAAAAAGAAAATTCACTTTTTGGGTTTAGTTTCGGATGGTGGCGTTCACAGTTCATTGGATCATTTGTTAAAACTCATTGATATTGCCAAAGAATATAATGCTGAAGCTTATGTGCACTGCTTTATGGATGGTAGAGATACTGACCCTAAAAGTGGTAAAGGCTTTATCGAACAATTAGATACATATACCAAAACTTCGACAACCAAAATTGCCTCTATCATTGGTCGTTATTATGCCATGGATAGAGATAAACGCTGGGAACGTGTAAAAGAATCGTATGATTTAATGGTGAATGGAGTGGGAGTGAAGGCAACCAATTCTGTAGAGGCAATGCAAAATTCTTATGATGCCGGAATAACCGATGAATTTGTAAAAGGCATCGTGATGGTAGATGAAGCAGGAAATCCATTGGCAAACATTGAAGCTGGAGATGTGGTAATTTTCTTTAATTATCGCAACGACCGCGCAAAGGAACTCACTGTGGTTTTAACTCAACAAGATATGCCCGAAGTTGGTATGAAAACCATTCCGCTTGAATTTTATTGTATGACTCCTTATGATTCATCATATAAAGGTTTGCATGTAATGTTCGATAAGGATAATGTGCAAAATACTTTGGGCGAATACATTTCATCATTGGGAATGAAACAATTACGCATTGCAGAAACAGAAAAATTTGCTCATGTAACATTCTTTTTCTCAGGTGGCCGCGAAAGCGAATTTGAAGGAGAAGAGCGTATTCTTGTTCCATCGCCTAAAGTAGCAACTTACGACTTGCAACCCGAAATGAGCGCACCTGAAGTAGCTGATAAGTTAGTTGCAGCATTAAATACACAAAAGTTTGATTTTATAGCTTTAAATTTTGCCAACGGCGATATGGTAGGACATACCGGAATTCACGATGCTATTGTTAAAGCTATTGAAACCATTGATAAATGTATGTCGGAAGTTGTGGAAGCTGCAAAAGCCAATGATTATGAGGTGATTATAATTGCCGATCATGGAAATGCCGATAATGCTGAAAATGAAGATGGTTCACCAAACACTGCACATTCATTAAATCCGGTTCCATTTGTTTATGTTACCGGTAATAAAGATGCCAAAGTTGAAAATGGTATTTTGGCCGATGTTGCGCCTTCAATTTGTACTATTTTGGGCATAACTCAACCGGTGGAAATGAGTGGAAAAAGCTTGATAAAATAAAAAAGTAACTCTCATTTGTGTAAAATAAAAATTACATAATGTCAAATAAAATACTATATATGAGCTCATTAACAAATTCGGAAAGTTTGACAGAAACAAATTCTACTTCAAAAGACAAAGTGAAGATTTTGGTGTTTGATAATTACGATTCGTTTACTTATAATTTGGTCCATGCCGTTAAAAAATTGGGTTACACCAATATTGAAGTGCATAGAAATGATCAAATTACATTAGAAGAAATTGAGAAATTCGACAAAATTATTCTTTCGCCCGGACCCGGGGTTCCTTCTGAGTCAGGAATTTTGCTTGATGTGATTCGTACTTATGCGCCTTCAAAAAGTATTTTAGGGGTTTGTTTAGGCGAACAGGCTATTGCAGAGGCTTTTGGTGGAACTTTGATAAATCTGACCGATGTACATCATGGTGTAAGTTCACAAGTAAATGTTTTGGCCGAAGATGTCTTATTCAATGGTTTAGCGAAACAATTGGAAGTTGGCCGCTACCATTCTTGGGCAGCTGAAAAATCAACACTGCCCGAATGTTTAACCATAACGGCAGTTGACAATGAAGGGATGATCATGGCTTTGCAACATAAAAATTACGATGTACGTGGAGTTCAGTTTCATCCTGAATCGGTACTAACACCAACAGGGGAACAAATGCTGAAAAACTGGCTGGAATTTAATCGTTGATAAACATCAATAGTTCTTTTAACTCATTGTCTAAAAGATTTTCCTTTTCTGATTTATCGTAAATTGAAAGTAGATATACCGTAGCGTCGGTTATAACAAAGTGAGTAATAATTCTGGCACCGCCTGATTTTCCTTTGCCTTTCGAAGCAATTGAAATTCGGATTTTAAAGCAATCTTTTCCAAGAGATATGCCGTAAGTAGGTTTCTCTTTGAGTATTTTAATCAAAGCAAAGAGTTCTGTTTTCAAAGAAGGATATTTTTTTATCAACTTCTTGGCTTGCTTCTCGAAAACAGCTATTGTTTTTACATTATAGCTCATTTAGGAAATCTTCTGCGCTTCGAGCAGTTTTTTTACCGGCTTTGATTAAATTTATTTCATCAACAGCATCTTTTATTTCAGATAATAATTGGGCTTTATAATTAGTTAAAGGTTTTGCTTTTACATACGAAATGCTTCGTAAAACTTCCATGAGTGATACGGCTTTGTTATCGGGTATTTCTAAAAGGACTTTCATTTGTTTGTAATTTTACCCTTAACCCCCCTCCCGTGAAAAACGGGATAAATTGCGGGGAAACAGAGATTGGTTTGTATTCTTTAAAAATCATATACTTCTGAAACCTAATCCCAATGGCTATAGGGATATTTTGGTCTTGGGATTTTTATAATTTAGCTTTTATAATTTACAAAGATATATCATTTTTTGAAAAAGAAACAAGTAGAGTAGTATATAATCTTCAAATTATAAAATAATTTCCATGATAAACAAGTTTTATATAAAATTTGAAAAACTAAAAGACTATTTAAAACGATATTTCACAGATGAAACAAATTCTAAATCAATTATTTAATCATCAGTCGCTTACAAAGCAAGAGGCAGCCGAAGTTATGTTCAATATTGCTGCCGGAAAATACAATGAAGCACAAATGGCGGCTTTCATTTCGGTGTATCTAATGCGAAGTATCGAACTCGATGAGGTGATAGGTTTTCGGGATGCCTTGCTCGAATTGGCTATTCCCATGGATTTAACTGAATTTGATGCACTCGACATAGTAGGAACCGGAGGTGATGGAAAAAACACTTTTAATATTTCGACCTGTAGTTGTTTTGCTGTGGCAGGTGCCGGATATAAAGTAGCCAAACATGGTAATTATGGTGCAACATCTGTCAGTGGTTCTTCCAACGTGTTGGAGTATTTTGGAGCTAAATTCACTACCAATATTGATGTAATTAAACAATCGCTTGATTTATCAGGATTTGCCTATTTACATGCACCTATTTGCAATCCGGCAATGAAAAATGTGGCTCCTGTGCGAAAAGGATTGGGAGTACGTACTTTTTTTAATGTGCTGGGGCCGCTAATCAGTCCGGCTCGCCCAAATTATCAATGTTTGGGAGTTTATAGTTTGAAAATGATGCGCCTCTATAATTATATATATCAAAACCTTGGTTGTCAGTTCTCTATTGTACATTCACTCGATGGCTATGATGAAATTTCGCTCACTGATACCACCAAAATTGTAAACAATAAAGGTGAATTTGTATATACTCCCGAGCAAATGGGATTTGAAACTTTAAAACAAGAAGAATTATGGGGTGGAAATACTGTTGATGATGCAGCACAAATATTTATGAATATTCTCGACGATAAAGCTACTAAAGCACAACATAATGCAGTGATTATCAATTCGGCCATTGCTATTCAAACGCGATGTCCTGAAAAAACGCTGGATCAATGTAAAAGTGAAGCCACAGAATCGATTGCAAGTGGAAACGCAAAAAAAGCATTTCAAAAGTTTGTTGAAATTTATAATTAATAGCAAGCTACTTTTCATTGTGTTTTTAACTAAAAAGTTAAATGAAATAAAATCAGAAAAACAACGTTTACAAATAACATTAAAAATTATTGCATATTGTTTGTTAAATTGCAAAAATAATTACTTTTGCATTCTTATATCAATATCAAAATGCCAACATGAGTTTAATTGATCAAATTCGACAGCCAATTTTAGCAGAGTTAGAAGTATTTAAAAAAATATTTGCAGAATCATTATATACCGATAATCCCTTATTATCAAGTATAAATGAGTATTTATTGGAAGGAAGTGGTAAAAATCTTCGTCCGATACTTGTAATTTTATCAGCCAAACTTTGCGGTGATATTAATATTGCCAGCTATAATAGTGCTTTGTCGATTGAACTATTGCATAATGCCAGTTTAATTCACGACGATGTGGTTGATGATACCATGGAAAGACGTGGACGCTTATCGATTAATGCTCGATGGACAAATAAAGTAGCAGTACTTTCTGGTGATTATATGTTGTCAAACTCATTGATATGTGCCACCAAAACCCAAAATTTAAGAATTTTAGAAGCAATTGCAAAAATTGGAATGGAACTGTCGGATGGAGAATTGATTCAGCTTACCAATACACAACAAACAAAAATCACCGAAGAAGATTATTATAAAGTAACCCGTAAAAAAACTGCATTTCTTTTCGCAACCTGCACCGAAATCGGGGCTTTGTCGGTTAATGCAGATGCTGATAAAACAGCTCATTTACAAAAATTCGGGGAATACATGGGGATCTGTTTCCAAATTAAAGATGATATTTTTGATTATTACACCGATATTGAAATAGGAAAGCCTACTGCCAACGATTTGCAAGATGGTAAAGTTACACTTCCCTTAATTTATGCCTTGCAAAACTCTACTGGAAATGAAAAAAATCTTGTTATGTCAATTATTGATAATAAGGATTTTAGCAAAGAAAATGTAGACTTAATTATGAATTTTGCTCATGCAAAAGGTGGAGTGAAATATGCAGCACAGTGCATGGAAAACTTCAAAAATAAAGCCATTGAAGAACTCAATGGCTTTGAAGATAATGAAATTAAAAGTGTTTTAATTATGTGTGCCGAGTTTGCTGCACAAAGAACAATTTAAAAATATTTTACTTCTTTTCCTTCAATTGAAGTCAATAAGTTGTTTGCCAACCTACTTGCTCCAAAACGGAACATCTTGTTATTCAGCCAACTATCGCCAAGCATGTGTTTTACAATTGTATAATGTTTTACGGCATCTTCGGTTGTTACTATTCCTCCAGCCGGTTTATACGAAACTTTCTCCCCGGTTTTATCGAACCATTCTTTTATGGCTTCACACATCACATAGGTGGCTTCTAAGGTAGCTGCAACCGGTATTTTTCCTGTGGAAGTTTTAATAAAGTCAGCGCCTGATGCCATAGCCAAAATGGATGCTTTTTTAATTAATGTAGCAGTTTGCAAGGCTCCTGTTTCCAAAATTACTTTTAAATGTGCTTCTCTACAGGCTGCTTTTAATTCGGATAATTCTTCATAAACTTCCTGATAATTACCTTCTAAAAATTTGCCTATGGAAATAACCACGTCTATTTCAGTAGCACCTTCCATAACCGCCATAGCCGTTTCAGCTACTTTCACTTCAATAAATGTTTGTGAAGCCGGAAAACCTGCCGATACAGATGCAATGCCAATATCTTCTTTTAAATGTGACTTTACCACAGGCACTAGAGCCGGATAAACACAAATTGCACCTACATTGTGTAAGTGGGGAAATGCTGATTTAAAGCCATTTACTTTTTCAACCATAGCAATGATTTCAGCATGTGTATCAGTTCCATTCAATGAAGTTAGATCAATCTGATTTAAACATTGTTTGTAAACTTCTTTTGTGTCGTTTTCAGCATAATGTTCTGCCAGGATAGTTTCAATATTTTGCTTTACAACTTCATCGTTCAGGTTGCAGTTGTATTGTTCGAAAAGGTCATCAAATTTTGACATATATTTGGGTTTATGAGATTAGGTATTTTTTTTGATAGTAAATTGTATAAATAAAATACTGATTTATTGAATATAAAGCTTTTGTTGTTCGCTATTTAAGTTTTTCGTTTTCTAAATGTCGAGTATTGTCGCGGGTAGTTTTCTTTTGCATATTTTTCTCAAATGCTTCAGACAGGTTTACTCCGGTTTGATTGGCTAAACAAATCAAAACCCAAAGCACATCGGCCATTTCATCTGCCAGATTATGTTCTTTGTCCGAGTTTTTGAACGATTGTTCTCCATAAGTCCTTACAATAACACGTGCTAATTCACCAACTTCTTCGGTAAGTATTGCCATGTTGGTTAATTCGCCAAAGTAACGTACACCATAAGTTTTTATCCATTCATCTACTTGATTTTGAGCATCCTGAATGGTGATGGTATTATTCATTTAAGCGGGCTATAATAGTTTCGTTACCTACAGTTGACTCACCAACCTGAACAAAAATTTCAGTATCTAAAGGAAAATACATATCAACTCTTGAACCAAATTTTATAAACCCAATATGTTCGTTGATATGACACTCTTTACCGGCATGTGCATAAGTTACTATTCGGCGTGCCAGTGCTCCGGCAATTTGACGCAATAAAATCTGTGTTTTATATTCTGTTTCAATAACCACTGTCGATCGTTCGTTTTCAGTACTCGATTTGGGTAAAAATGCAGCCATGTGTCTGCCACTGTGGTGAATAGATTTTATTACAGTTCCTTTTACCGGCACCCAATTGGCATGTACATTAAATACCGACATGAAAATTGAAACTTGTATGCGTTTATCTCCAAAGTACTCATTTTCGTCTGTAGGTTCTACTACCACTATGGTTCCATCGGCGGGTGCTACCACCAAACTGGCATCGTCTATAACGACTTTCCGTATTGGATTGCGAAAAAAATAAGCAAAAAAGAATAACAATAATGCTGAAATTACAATATTGATTGCCAATACAATTAATTTAAACTTGATGTAAATAAGAAGGTTTAACAACAACAATATAAGTAGCAAAGTGCCGAGAATTATTCTGCCCTCTTTATGTATTCTAATGTATCTCATGTTTTTTTCAGTATTATTGTTAAAAATGTTTATTTTTAAATTTATAAAGCAAAAGTATAGAAAAAGTATCAGCAATGCAAGTATGGCATAAATCTTTTTTAAATCCAACGAAAATGATTAACTTTGCAGCTTATTTTTCGTTGAAAAACGGTTTTGAGTTATATGAAGTAAAAAAATCTGTTCATTAAAATATAATCTCAAGTCGTTATAGTTAAAAACCCAATAAAATTTTTTTATGAAATTATCGTTGCTCTCTGCAATTTCCCCTGTTGATGGTCGTTATCGTTCTAAAACAGAAGTATATGCCAATTATTTTTCAGAATATGCGCTAATTAGATATCGTGTTTTAGTTGAAGTGGAGTATTTTATTGCACTTTGCGATATTCCTCTGAAACAATTAGAACATGTCTCAACTGAGATTACTCCAAAACTTCGTGCAATTTATCAGAATTTTACTGAGAATGATGCTCAAAGAATTAAGGATATTGAAAAAGTAACCAATCATGATGTTAAAGCAGTAGAGTATTTTTTGAAAGAAAAATTTGATGCATTGGGATTAACATCGTACAAAGAATTTATACATTTTGGACTCACTTCGCAGGATATTAACAATACTGCAGTGCCTTTGTCGCTAAAAAATGCATTGGAAAACGTTTATTATCCCGAGATGGATCAACTTTTATTGTTGATGAATAAAATGTGCGACGAATGGCGCGATGTTTCCATGTTAGCCAAAACGCATGGTCAACCGGCATCTCCAACCCGCTTGGGTAAAGAAATCATGGTTTTTGTAAATAGGCTGAATAAACAACTAACAATATTAAAGGAAACACCCAATTCGGCAAAATTTGGTGGAGCTACAGGGAATTTTAACGCACATGCTGTTGCCTATCCCGCTATTGAATGGAAAAAATTCGGGAATAATTTCGTTAACGAGAAATTAGGTTTGGATCGTGAACAATGGACAACTCAAATCTCTAATTACGACAATATGGCTGCTCAATATGATGCCATGAAACGTATCAATAATATTTTAATTGATTTTTGTCGTGATATTTGGACTTATGTGTCGATGGAATATTTTAAGCAAAAAATCAAAGCTGGTGAGGTTGGGTCTTCGGCTATGCCACACAAAGTGAATCCTATTGATTTTGAAAATGCCGAGGGAAACTTGGGTATGGCCAATGCTTTATTTGAATATTTGTCTTCAAAACTACCTATCTCTCGTTTACAACGCGATTTGACAGATAGTACGGTGCTAAGAAATGTGGGTGTACCTTTTTCGCATACATTAATCGCTACACAAAGCATATTGAAGGGTTTAAATAAACTTTTACTCAACGAAACAGCCATTTATCGCGATTTAGATAATACATGGGCAGTTGTTGCAGAAGGTATTCAAACTATACTTCGACGAGAATCTTATCCCGAACCTTATGAAGCCTTAAAAGCTTTAACACGTACAAATGAAGGAATTAATGAAACATCAATTCGCAATTTTGTTGAAACTCTAAACGTTGACGATGTTGTAAAAGACGAACTAAGACGAATTACACCACGCAATTACACAGGAGTTTAATTTTGTGGCTTCTTTCTATCAAATTCTGGTGGATAAGAAGTGCTTTTAAATATTTTAAATACACATACGTAAAATGTTCAATTTCATTATATTACTCAAAAGATTCATCCCTCCATATAAAAAATATGTGTTTTTAAGTTTTTTGTTTAATCTATTATCCACATTATTCAGCCTTTTTTCCTTTGCAGCCATAATTCCGGTTTTGCAAATACTGTTTGGTTTGGAAAAAGCTCAAACAATATATCAAGCATGGAATTGGTCTGATGGTATGTCAGCAATAGTTTCGGCTCTTAAAAACAATTTCAGTTATATTATTGAACAAACCATACAATCTAGTGGCCCAAGTAATGCATTATTATATTTAGGTTTATTTTTAGTTGTAATGACTGCATTAAAAACTGGAACAGCTTATATGGGAGCGTTTTATATGATACCCATTCGAACAGGTGTTGTGCGCGATTTACGGAATCAATTATATAGAAAAATTATAAGTTTACCCTTAGGATTTTTTACAGCTGAACGAAAAGGAGATATAATTTCGCGTATGACTAGCGATGTAAGTGAGGTTGAAGGATCTATCATGAGCTCGCTCGAAATGGTTTTCAAAAATCCCCTAATCATTTTGATATATTTGATTGTAATGTTTGCTATGAGTTGGGAGCTAACAATCTTTGTTTTGGTGTTACTTCCATTCAGTGGTTGGTTAATTGGAAAAATTGGTCGTTCGCTGAAACAAAGTTCAAATACTGGTCAGGAGCAAACAGGAGACTTGCTTTCGCAAATAGAAGAAACATTGGGAGGATTGAGAATAGTGAAAGCATTTAATGCAGAACATAAATTGGAACTTAGATTCTCAAATTTGAATGAAAAAATAAGAAAAACATTTAATAAGGTTCAGCGTAGATTTAGTTTAGCACATCCGGTTAGTGAGCTTATGGGCACTACCGTTATTGCTATTTTATTGTGGTTTGGAGGTAATTTGATAGTAAGCAACAATAGCACTATCGGTGCAGCTGAATTTATTTATTATATTGTAATTTTCTATAGTATAATTGCACCTGCAAAAGATTTATCCAGAGCAACTTACAGTATTCAAAAAGGATTGGCATCGCTCTATAGGGTTGATAAAATTTTACTCACAGAAAATTCGATTCTTGATTCAAAAAATCCGGTGAAATTAAACAGTTTCAATAACGAAATTGAATTTAAAAACGTAAGTTTCCGCTATCAAACCGACTGGGTTTTAAATAATATAAATTTAAAAGTGAAACGTGGAACAACAGTTGCATTAGTCGGACAATCAGGTTCGGGTAAATCCACGATGGTCGATTTGGTACCTCGTTATTATGATCCTGAAATTGGTGAAATAATGATTGATGGGATAGATATTAGAAAAATTCTAAAGGTTGATATCCGTGCGCTTATGGGCAATGTAAATCAGGAAGCGATTCTTTTTAACGACACTTTTTTTAATAATATCAGTTTTGGAGTTGAGAATGCAAGTTTAGAACAAGTGATTGAAGCCGCAAAAATAGCGAATGCGCATGAATTCATAATGGCTACCGAAGAAGGTTACCAAACCAGTATTGGCGATAGAGGTGGTAAGCTTTCGGGTGGTCAAAGACAAAGAATAAGTATTGCCAGGGCAATATTAAAAAATCCACCTATTTTGATTTTGGACGAAGCTACTTCGGCTCTCGATACTGAGTCCGAAAAAATGGTGCAGCAAGCGCTTGAAAATCTGATGCTTAATAGAACGACCTTGGTTGTTGCACACCGATTATCCACCATAAAACGTGCAGATGAAATATGTGTTTTACACGAAGGACGCATAGTAGAAAGAGGAAAACACGAAGATTTAATTGAACTTGATGGTTATTATAAACGTTTAGTCGACATGCAATCATTCTGATAAACTGATAATAAAATTCAATTTCAGCTTTATTTTTTAATTGTAATGGTATATTCATGCAATATACATATATTTTCTCAAAGAATTTCGCTATTTTTGCCGACCCAAAATTAACGAACTTGTAAATTATTAAAATAAAAAGATATCAAATGACAAAATTTACTTTAAAAACGATTTTATTTTCAACGATTTGTTTATTATTCTGTCAAAATAATTTGTACGCCGACACTTATTCGCATACTATTACTGCTAAAACCTGGTCAGCTTATGGCATTCAAACTTTGAGTGGGGTGGACTGGAATGCAGCGGCAACCGGGGGAGCCTATTGGGGTTATGACGCAACAAAAGGTCAACAATTTGGATCTGCATCTTCGCCAGCAAATCCATTATCTCTGACAACTTCAGGTATTTCAGGTACAATTTCATCAATAAAGGTAACAACTTCAGGTGCTTCGAGTATTATAGGAACAGTAACAGTAAATGTTGGTGGTATTTCTTATTCTCCAGCTTCAATAACTTTAACTGCAACAAGTACTGATTATACATTTACAGGTAGCAATAGTGGAAATATAATGATAAATTGGGCACAAACAAGTTCAAAAGCTTTATATTTAAAAGCTATTGAAGTAACATATTCAGCAGTAGCCACTCCAACAATCACCACACCTTCACCAACTTCTATAAGCACCTTTGCCAGTTTATTAGGCAATGCATCACCTTCGCAAACTTTTACTGTAGGAGGAACTAATTTAACTGCTGATTTAGTGGTTACAGCACCAACTAATTTTGAAGTAAGAGAAAATGGTGTTGGAAGTTTTGCTTCATCAGTATCTTTTACTCCTGCTACAGGAACTGTCGACTCCAAAACTATTGAAGTAAGAATTGCCGGTTCAGCCTCTGCAGGTAGTGTTTCTGGTAATGTTGTTTGTTCATCAACGGGTGCAAGTTCAAAAAATGTAGCTGTAAGTGGTGAAGTGGCAAGTGCCGCACCTACCATTACTGTTACTGAAGTATTTGTACCTGATATGAATGCAGTTATTGGAGAACAAGATGCAGAAACAATCAATATTTCGGGTGCTAATTTAACTGCTAACATTATTGTAACTATCGATGGTGCAAATGCAGCTATGTTCTCGGTTACTACCAATCCTAATCCTTTAACTTCTGCCGGTGGTACAGCTTTAATAACTTACATTCCAACTACTCAAGGCACACACACTGCTACACTACATGTTAACAGTGCCGGTGCTCCTGAAATAACAAAAACTCTAAACGGTTCTGCTAGTTTTGCGAATCCTGTAGCTACAGATGCTACTGCTATATCTTCAGTTGGTTTTAATGCTAATTGGAATCAAATTGCTGGAGCAGTAGCTTATGAATTATCAGTTGATAAAATTGTTAGTGGATCCGGTGTGTCTACTGTACTCTCCGAAAACTTTAATGGTTTTTCTGCCGGAGCCGCAACAGTTCCTGATGGTACAGATGTTTCTGCCTCATTAGATACATATACCCAAACAACTGGTTGGACAGGTTTGAAAATTTATCAGGCAGCAGGAACTGTAAAAATTGGAACAAGTTCAGCTTTGGGTTATATTGTAACTCCAGAAATTAATCTTTCAGCAAATTCAGGTAGCTTTAATTTGTCATTTAAATCGATGGCATGGAGTACCGATGCTACAAGTTTAAAAATTTATTTGAACGATGTACTCGTAAATACATTATCTGGTTTGAATAATGATGCGACATATACTTTAGGTAGTTTTTCAGTTGATTTATCAGGTGGTACTGCATCTTCAAAAATTAAGTTTGAAGGAAATATTGCAGCAAAAGGCCGTTTCTTCCTTGAAGATTTAGTGATTACAAATGGCACTGCTCAGTCTATCACACCTATTGCAGGTTCGCCATTTACAATCAGCAGTGGAAGTACAACTACTTATGCAATAACAGGTTTAACGAGCCAATCTAATTATAGTTACAAAGTTCGTGCAACCGATGGTAATATCTTCACTCCATATTCAAATGCGATTAATGTAACTACAAGCCCTAGTACAGGTTTGAAGGATTTGCAAACAAGCAAAGTTTATACCTTAAATGGAAATATATTAATAAATGCAGATATTGAAAATAGATTAGAAATTTTCAATACAGTTGGTCAAAAATTAATGGATAGATCAATACAGGCAGGTTTAAACACTATAAATGTGAATGCTAAAGGTGTATTGTTTGTGAAATTGGGTAATGAAGTTACAAAAGTGATATTATAAAAAATCACTTTTATTTAGTACCAAACAAAAAAAGCTTGTCTACAATTTGACAAGCTTTTTTTTTGTGTAATATTCTGTTGTATAAGCGTTTAAGAGTGTCCACCTACAATAATTCTCATCATTTTCAGATTTAAAACAATAAATCGAAAAAGTTGCCACAGAATGTTTTTTCTCCAGTATACTGTTGATTTTGTTGGAATTGGTGGATAAGATTCATCATAATATCCCCGGACTTTATTTTTTGCCATGTTAATAATTTATATTTTTGTTATTGTATGTTTTTTACTTTTATACCAATTTATTCAGGTAACAACCACCAAAATGGATAACCTTTTGCTTTATGAATAAACATATAATGTAAGAAAAGTTTTATCCAATGCCCTGCTAGTCCTGCTTCGCCAACTGTATAATTCAAATCACGTCCCCATTCAGGATATTTTTCCCAATCGGGCACTACAGGGAATACGGTCATAGAAGCAGCATTTCCGGTAAAAAGTCCGTAACCTGCAGATACAATGCAAGCAGCACCCATTTTGCCCATCGATGCTTTGTGTTTAAAATCGGTTGTTCCGTGTTTAATTTGGTCAATAATGTTGAGAGCCACAATTTTACCAATAACTCCCGAAGGCATGCCTGTACGCGGAGGTGCTGGTGTTATTAATGTGCCATTGGGACTTTTCATAGGCTTGGAAATCTGATGTGGAGGCGCAAATGCAATTCCGGGAGCAAATATATTTAGGTATGTTTGATTTTGATATACCGAAGGCCAATCGTTTATACTCCAATCTTCAAAAGCTTTTCCTGAATAATCGGCATCCACTTTCATTAAACCCGATGGAGCAAAAAGTGTTGAACTTATGTCTTCTCCTGTTTTGTTAAATGCCTTGATGCCAACTCCCGCAAATGCCGGAATTAACATAGCAAAATCAAATTCTGCGGTTTTAAAATCGCCATCTAAGGTTTCGTAATGTGCTATTCCTTTTTCAATTTTATTTACTCCGGCACGTTTTATCCATTTTATGCCATATTCAGCAAAAATTGATTCGCTGAAAACTTTGGTTGGAGTTACATAACCACCACGTTTGATAAACGCACCTCCCATACCAAAATCACCAATTTCATACTCATTTGAAATCCAGGTAATTTCAGCTTTGTCTTGTAAGCCGGCAGTGCGTAAAGTATGTGCCACATTTAATGCATATTCAAAGGCAGCTCCTTGACATGTAGCAGTAGCATGGCCGGTTCCGATTAAAAAGCGTATTTTTTCTCCCTTTTTCATTCTTTCCATGCATTCCTGCAATGCCTTCCAGGTTTCGGTTGCATGGTCGCATGAGCAAACTGAATGAGTGAATTTTTGCGGACCTAATCCTTCAGTAGCATCAAAATTAAGTTTTGGACCGGTAGCATTTACCAGATAATCGTAGTCAATATTTTCAATTTTACCTTGATTATCTTTTCCTGTGTATTCAATTTTCACATAAGGTCTTGATAATGTTTCATCACCTTCGGGATGAATGGATACTGCTTTTGCTTGTCTGTAATCAATTTTCCATTTATCGTACACGGGTTTAAGTTTAAACCGAACCTGATCTATCGTCATTTTTCCAACTCCAACCCAAATGTTTGATGGAATCCATTGGTAATACTCTGACGGACTTACAACTACAACTTGATGATTTTTGCCAAGTTTTTTCTTTAGAAAGGCTGCTGCGGTATGACCCGAAATACCAGCACCCAGAACAACAACTTTTGCCATAGATTTATTGAATAAAATTTTAAGGTGAATAATTTCAAAAATGATTAAAGTATTTTTCTTTATTTTGACTATTTCTGTAATGATTTCAAAAGTAAGAATAATTTTCAATCTATTTTCATTTTTTTGAATATATTTTCCTAAAAGATTAATATTGGCTATGATTTTGTGAGTTTGATAAGTATAAAAGTAGATGATTTAGCCATCTAATTGTAAATTTTACTGTTTTTCTCTCTTTTATTTAAAAAATAGACGAAATTCTATTTATATTTTTTTAAATTTGCAATATCATTAAGTTTAAAATTAAAATGTGTCAATAAATAATTTTATTTTAAAACAAATGCAATCTTAAGGTTAATTTATTAATAATTTAATTCAATGAAAATCAGACAAGTTTCAGTTTTTTTAGAGAATAAAACCGGACATTTAAATCAGGTTTTGGCCGTACTGGCTCGCAATAAAATTAATATTAACGCATTAACTGTTGCCGACAGTAGTGATTATGGCCTTTTGCGCATGTTAGTCTCTAATCCTATGCAAGCCGTGGAGGTTTTAAAAGCAGAACATTTTACTGTGCGTATACACGAAGTTCTTTCGCTTGAAATGGATGCTGAGCCGGGCTCAATGTCGCATATTTTGGATTTGTTTACTGCAGCAGATATATGCATTGAATATGTTTATGCTTTTAGTTTTGGCAGTAAATCAATTTTGATAATTCGACCCAATGATTGTGATAAAGCAATAGAAGTTGTTAATTTAAATAATCTTAAGTCAATCAGTGAGCATGACTTGAGTATTTAAAATTATAATTCTTGAAGTTCAATTGTTATTCATTTTTAACTGAATTAAACTGCTAACAATTAGCATAAAAATATAAATTTCTAATACAAAACACTAATCGCATAATGATTTGGAATAAAAAAATTGAATGTATAAGTCGGCTTGAAATGCGGGCTTTACAAGGTGAAAAATTAAAAGAACTTGTAAATCATGTTTATAATAACGTAACATTCTATCGCAATCGTATGGATGAAATGGGAGTAAAACCCGCTGATATTCAATCGATAGATGATATTGTTAAACTTCCATTCACTTACAAAACTGACCTTAGAGATCATTATCCATTTGGACTTTTTGCAGTTCCAATGAAAGAAATTGTACGTGTTCATGCTTCAAGCGGTACAACAGGTAAACCAACAACGGTGGGTTATACCATCAAGGACATTGAGAACTGGCGCGAAGTACTTGCTCGCTGTTTGGCAATGGCTGGTATTTCGTCCGATGATATTATGCAGGTATCTTATGGTTATGGTTTATTTACAGGTGGTTTGGGTGTTCATTATGGTGCAGAAACAGTTGGCTGTTCTGTTATCCCCATTTCAGGTGGAAATACCCGCAGGCAACTTCAACTGATGGCCGATTTTGGTTCTACTATTTTAGCATGTACTCCTTCGTATGCACTTCATTTGGCCGATGCTTTGGCTGAAAATGGGTATACATTAGCCGATATGAAACTGAAAATTGGTATTTTTGGTGCAGAACCTTGGACTGAAAATATGCGTTTGGAATTAGAAAAAAAGTGGGGAATCAAAGCCTTTGATATATACGGATTAAGCGAAATTATGGGACCGGGTGTTGCAAACGATTGTGAGTATCATGCTGGTTTACATGTACATGAGGATCATTTCTATCCCGAAATTGTAGATCCAATTACCAAAAAACCACTGAATGTAGGCGAAGAAGGAGAGTTGGTTTTTACCACGCTTACCAAAGAAGGTATTCCACTTTTACGATATAATACACGCGATTTGTCAACTTTGAATTACGAAAAATGTAGCTGTGGCAGAACATCGGTACGAATGAAAAAGATTACAGGCAGAAGCGATGACATGTTAATTATTCGTGGTGTTAATCTTTTCCCATCTCAAATAGAACATGTCTTATTAGAAATGGGCGAAACAAGTGCGCATTATATGTTGTATGTAGATAAAGTGAATAATTTGGATACACTTGAATTACAAGTGGAACTTGATGAAGCCAAAATGGTTGATACAATCAGGGATTTACAAAACTTATCGAAAAAGATTGAACATGCACTCAACAGTGCTTTGGGTTTAAGTGTAAAAGTTACGTTGGTTGAGCCTAAAACCATTGCACGCAGCGAAGGTAAAGCGGTTAGAGTAATTGATAAACGAAAACTTGCCTAAGTCTTATACCAGCTTTAAACTTGTATATTTACTTCTGAATAAAAATTTTAGTTTATATAATTCAAAAAACAACACACTCCAATTTTTATTTGGAGAAAATATAAAATGACAACAATATCACCAAAGATAGTTGATTCACTTTTTGAGCAATTTGGAGAAAAGGATATTACCCGTTTATCAATTCGCGAGGTTGGTAAACTTGTTTCACAAATAGAACAAGCTTGCGGAATAGAATTTATTCACATGGAAATGGGAGTTCCCGGACTTCCGGCATCGGTTGTTGGCATTAAAGCCGAAAAAGCAGCTTTGGATTTGGGTCTCGCTTCATCGTATCCCAATATTGAAGGTATATCGTTTGCAAAAACTGAAATTGCTCGTTTTGCACGGCTTTTTATTAATCTTGATGTTTCGCCAATGTGTTGCATACCCACTGTGGGAGGTATGCAAGGTAGTTTTGCCGCTTTATTGGCTGCTGCCAGAACCAATCCCAATAAACCTTATACTCTTTTTATCGATCCGGGTTTTCCTGTCAATAAGTCGCAATTAAACCTTTTGGGATTACCATTCAAAGCTTTTGATATTCTGAATTTTCGTGGCAACAAATTGAGGGAAAAATTAGAAACATTTTTGTTAGAAGAAAATATCTGCTCAATTTGTTATTCGTCACCAAATAACCCTTCGTGGATTAACTTAACCGAAACCGAATTGCAAATTATTGGTGAGTTGGCCACCAAATACGATGTAATTGTGGTAGAAGATTTAGCTTATTTCGGGATGGATTTTCGAAATAATTATGGAATTGGAGGAGTGCCACCATTTCAACCAACTGTTGCACGTTATACTGATAATTATATTTTGTTGTTTTCGGCGTCTAAAATATTTAGTTATGCCGGACAACGAATTGGTATGATGATAATAAGCGAAAGTTTAAGGTTGCGTACCTATCCTAACCTGAAAAAATATTTTACCAGTGATGTTTTGTCGCATTTTATTTCTTACGGTGTGCTTTATGCAACTACTGCAGGAACATCGCATACAGCACAATATGCACTAGCTTCTATGCTAAAAGCGATTAACGATGGTGATGTTAATTTCACTAAGGAACTTCAACCATATTCCGAAAAATCGAAAATCATGAAGCAGATTTTTATTGAAAATGGATTCTATATTGTTTATAATGAAGAAGATACTGAGTTGGCTGATGGTTTTTATTTTACAATAGCTTATCCGGGAATGACAAGTGGAGAATTGATGAAAGATTTTCTTTATTTTGGTATAAGTGCCATTTCATTGTCGATAACCGGAAGTGAAAATCCAAATGCCTTAAGAGCTTGTGTTTCATTTGTACGATTCGACCAAATGACTGTGCTTGAAAAACGCTTACACGATTTTGTTGAATACAAACGGTTAAATAAATAAATTTATCGAAATCGCATTTATTACATGTCAGATAATAAAAAATAGCTTTATAAAGTAAAACCGCCTGCAAAAATTAATTTGCAGGCGGTTTTACTTTATATGTTGTTGAATGTAAACTCTATAAAACGCGAAAGGTAGTAACGCCTTACTACCAATCTTTGTTAACCTTAAATCTAATACTATGAAAAAATCACGATGCAAAGATAATTGATATTTTATACATCTGCAAGCATTTTGATGAAAAAATGTTTTTAAAGTATGTTATATAACATATTTTAGCTCAAATCGGCAGTTTTTTTATATTATCTTTTCATTTGAACGCTCAACAGAATTTAAAATTAGTGCATATAAGTTTTATTTCAGGTTTTTTTTATTCAATCTTAAAGAACAATTTAGTATGTTTTTGTATTATAAGTTTTAAATATAGAACAAAATAGTTTCTTGTTTGAAAGCCAAGATAATAATATGTATGATAATCTTAATCGATTACATAATATAAACCATTTTAAAGTTATGAAAACTAAGGACATATTAATTGAACTGATTCAGAATTTAGATGAATACGAGATTGAATGTAATCATTCAAATACCGAAATAAACATAACTGACTTTTTAGGATTCTTAATAAGTCATCATCAACCAATTAATGTCAAAGCTGGAAATATTGCCGGAAATTTGGATCACGATAATATATTGAAACAAGATAACTCTTCAACTGATATTTCTATTTTGATTGTTTTAATGTTTCGATATGCCAAGTCGTATATTCGTAAAGCTTTGAAAAATAGCATGATAAAATCGGCAGATGAGTTTTCTTTTCTTATTACTTTAATAACATACGAAAGTTTAACTAAAACAGAATTAATTCATAAACAAGTTATGGAGAAAACTTCAGGAACTGAGATAATAAACCGATTATTGAAATTGGGTTTAATTTCTCAATTTAACGATGATGAGGATAAAAGAAGTGTACGTATTAAAATTACGGAATTAGGACGTGAACAATTATTTTTGACTTTGCCTCAAATGCGTTTAGTTTCCCAAATTGTAGCCGGTAATCTCAGTGAAGAAGAAAAACTTACATTGGCATATATGCTCAGAAAATTAGATAGTTTTCATAACGATATTTATAAAAGCAAAAAAGACCTAGAATTGACGGAATTACTTTAAAATTCATTTTTTTTACCAAAGCACAATTGAACATATATTTTTAAATCATGGCACAAATTAAAATTCAAATTTCAGGAGTTTCAGCCGAAATAGTTTTAGGAAATTATATTCCAACCGATCAGACAATTGTTAAGAACTGGGAAGAATTTTATCATTATAATGATTTAATTCATCAATCGCAATTATTGACCGATCATTTGTCATTTGTTGAAATTTTTGTAGATGATATTTCAGTTTTTAAAGGTAAAATACCAAATTCAAATATAATTTCTCAAAAAAGTTTCTCTCCTGCATTGTTCAATCAATCACTTTATTTAAGAACCGAATGTGTAGAACAATCAATTTTTCAATGCGTTTTTGAAACTGCTAATTTTGATAAATCAAAATTGCTGTTTGAGACTCAAAGTTATGATATGTTGTTCAAAGTTGGTAGTTCTTTTATTGCTAAAATGCTGTATGATGGCAAAGAATTAGATTTAGTTTGGTTAAGCGGCAAGCCTATAGGCAATATATGTGTGCTTTGCAATTGTGAAAATGGATACTTAGTCCCTTTTTATGATGCAATTAATAAAATTAAAACATAATTGTAAAAAGTTTAAATTATTAATATACAATACAATATATGTAATTCATTTTTTATTTTCAAAAAATATTATTTAATTTAGAACAAAAACATATTATATTTGTTTTAAATAGAACAAATACAAACTAGTTATTAATTTATGAAATATATGAGAAAAGTTTTAGTCCTATTGTTTATTTTATCCATAAGCTCTGCTTTTTTTGCACAAAAAGGCACTATCAAAGGTAAAATTGTTAATGCCAAAAGCAACGAACCACTTGAGTTTGCCAATATCATTATACAAGGAACGCTCATTGGTTCCACATCCGACTTGGATGGAAATTTTATTTTCACAGGTATCGACCCAGGGTTTGTACGCTTAGTTGTAAGTTCGGTAGGTTTCGAGACAACAGTTTCGAGCGAAATACAAGTTCAAGGTAATCAAACAACGTTTGTTGATGTATCCGTGCCCGAAGCGGCGTTTACAATTCAAGAAGTAGTTGTACGTAAAAATATCAACGTGAAACGTATTGAAAGTCCGATTTCAGTCTTATCTATTGGAGTTCAAGAGATTGAGAAAAGTGCTGGTGCCAACCGCGACGTGTCAAAGGTAGTACAAGCACTTCCCGGTGTTGGTGCAACCGACCCCAACCGCAATGATTTAATAGTACGTGGTGGTGGCCCATCCGAAAACGTTTTTTACTTAGATGGTATCGAAATTCCTGTTATTAATCACTTTGCCACACAGGGTGCATCTGGCGGTGCTGTGGGCGTTCTCAATCCCGATTTTATTCGCGAAATCAATTTTTATACAGGAGCATTTCCTGCAAGTAGAACCAATGCACTTAGTTCGGTTATGGAAATTCGCCAAAAAGACGGAAGCAGGGATAGGGTTCATACCAAATTATCGGTTGGAGCATCGGATGCTGCTATAACTGTTGATGGCCCTTTGAGTAAAAAAACAACTTTTATTGTTTCGGCACGTCAATCCTATTTGCAATTTTTGTTCAAAGCTATTGGCTTGCCGTTTCTACCTACCTACAACGACTTTCAAGTTAAATTAAAATACGAAATTGATAAGAAAAACGAAATCTCATTTATTGGAATTGGCGCTATTGACGACTTGGTACTCAACAAATATGATGACCCGGCCAAACCAGCCACCGAAAGTCAGAAGTATTTGCTGTCGTATTTGCCAATTTACAAACAATGGAATTATACGGTAGGTGCTGTTTATAAGCATTTTAACGACAAACATATTGACAATTGGATTTTGAGTCGTAACATGCTTCGAAACAATAATTATAAATTTATCGGAAATGATGATAAGTTGCCGAAAATAAATGCAAACTTAATTTCTGACTATTTATCGGACGAAGCCGAAAATAAACTGCGATTCGAGCGCGATTATCGGAGTTTGCCTGTTAAACTCAAGGTTGGAGCCGGAATCCGCTATTCGCATTATACAAATAGTACATACAGAAATATATTTGGATTACCGCAACCATTGACATACAATACCGAACTTAACCTTTTTGGTTATCAGGCATTTGCTCAGGCATCTGATGAATATCTCGACGATAGATTAAAACTTTCAATTGGGTTAAATGTAGTAGCTAACAACTACAACAGCAATATGAAAAACCCGTTGAATCAATTATCACCTCGACTATCGGCTTCATACGCTGTAAACGAGCGATTTGATATTAACGCTAATATTGGACGGTATGCCATGCAACCAGCCTATACAACCTTAGGATTTAAAAATTCGAACAATGAATATGTAAACCGTGCTAATTTAAAGTATATAGCTTCAAATCAAGTAATTGCGGGAGTTGAATTTCGTCCGCAAGATAAAATGAGATTGACTGTAGAGGGTTTTTATAAACAGTACGAAAACTATCCTATGTCAGTACGCGAAGGCATAAGTATCGCCAGCAAAGGTGGTGATTTTGGACAAATTGGTGACGAAGAAATTACATCTACGGGCAAAGGAAGAGCCTATGGTTTGGAGTTTTTATATAAAATAATGGAGTGGAATAATTTAAACATTACATCAACTTATACCTATTTCAGAAGTGAATTTACTGACATCAATGGTAAATATAGACCTTCGTCTTGGGATACGCGTCATTTGTTTAATTTGATAGGAAGTTATAAATTTGCAAAAAGTTGGAATATCGCCGGACGATGGCGATTTGTAGGTGGTGCACCTTACACTGGAATAGACTCGATTTCGTATGTTAGAGCGGCTTGGGAAGTTACTAAGCAACCCTATTTAGATAATGCTAATTTCAACTCGGAACGTTTACCTAACTCACATCAATTGGATATTCGTATTGATAAAGAATTTTATTTCAAAAAATGGGTATTAAATTTGTACGCCGATGTGCAGAATGTTTATAATTTTAAAACACAAGGTAGACCGATATATACTAATTTAGAACCAAAAGTTGATCCTAGCAGTACAGATGTTGTAATACCTGATCCAAATGGTGATCCTTCCAGACAAGGATTGCGTACTTTAGATTCATTTGGCGGTAACTTGTTGCCAACGATAGGTTTAATTATAAAAATTTAAATTTCAAGACATTAAAACAATATAATAGAAATATGAAAACAAAAATTCTAATAGCATTGATGCTGACGATAACAATTTCTATATCAGCCAAAAAACCCAACAAAGAAGTTTTCACTCAAAATAATTATGGGGTGAATAATACCGGAACCACTTTGGTTTTAAAATTTGAAAAAGGCAAAGAGCATAATCATCCGCTTTTTGCAATTTGGTTAGCCGACGAAAAAGGCAATTTCATTCAAACGCTTTATGTGTCAAAAAGTATTGGTAATGGCCTTTTTGAACATGGAAGCCGCAAAACTGGCCGCTGGATGGCAGGTGAAATTCAACGACCTGCAACATTGCCTTATTGGGCACATCAACGGGGTATAAAAAACGAATTTGGAACTTTTATGCCAAGTGTAAAAATGCCTGAGCTTGATGCTTATACAGGTGCAACTCCAAAAACATCATTTATTTTAAATCTCAAAACTGAAAAACAATTGGCAGGTAAATATAAGGTTATGTTAGAGTTAAATCAATCTTGGGATTGGAATGAGTATTGGTACAATGATAAATTTCCTGATGATAATGAATATAAAACATCGAGCCAACCTGCAATAGTTTATTTTGCTAATATTGATACAAACAACCTGAATGAAATAAAACTGAAACCTCTTGGACACAGCCATTATTCGGGTAAAGATGGAAGCATAAATACAGATTTAAGTACACTAACAACGGCTCTGAAAATTGCAAAGAACATTACCATAAAAGTTCAATAGTTTTTTCCTTATATAATTAATCAAGCTATTCCATAGCATATTTAACTTTGGAATAGCTTGATTTTTTAATTCTTCTTAAGCTCAGGATATACTATTCGGGTGTGATAAATATTTTTAATTTTTTCTTTAAAAACCGTCTTTACCGTTTCTACATCCCTAAAACTTATAGGTGCATCTTTAAATTGACCATCTGTAATTTGTGAATCAATCATCTGTTCTACAGCATTGTTAATGCTCTCTTCAGTATAAACACCCAAACTTCTCGAACGCGCTTCTACAGCATCTGCCATCATTAAAATTGCGGTCTCTTTGCTATTTGGCAAAGGTCCTGGATATGTGTATGCACTATCATTTGGTTTAATATCAGGATTTGCGTTGATAAACGAGTTGTAAAAATATTTTGTTTTACTAAAACCATGATGAGTTGTTATAAAGTTAATAATTTGTTCCGGCAGATGATTTTTCTTTGCAATTTCTACACCATCATTTACATGCCCAATTATTACTTTTGCAGCTTCTTCAAAACTCATATCTGATAGAGGATTAAGTCCACCAATTTGATTTTCAGTAAAAAATTCAGGATGTTTCATTTTCCCAATATCATGATACAATGCTCCGGTTCTGACTAATAAACTATTTGCACCAATTTTTTTAGCAGCTTCGGTAGCTAAATTCGAAACTTGTAATGTATGCTGAAATGTTCCGGGAGCTTTTTCGGCAAAGGTCATCATTAAATCACTATTTACGTTTGTCAATTCTACCAAAGTTATTGCCGAAATCAAATTGAATATTTTTTCAAAAATATAAATTAATAAATAGGCCAGAAGTAAAAATGCACTGCTAATTCCAAAATATATAACCGGTTGCAGATGAACTCTTTGTATTTCACCTTCAGAAATAAATTCAAAAGCAATATATATTATGGTATAAGATAGAAAAGTGTATAAAGCAGTTTGAGCCAATTGCGATCTTTGGGTCATATCTTTTAAACTCGACACAGCTACCATGCCTATCATAATTTGTATTAAAACAAATTGCGAAGCATTATCAACCATAAACGAAATAATTAATACAGTAATAATATGTGCAAACAAAGCAGTACGTGAATCAAAAAACACACGAATTATAATAGGAAGCAGTGCATAAGGAACCATAAAATAATTTAAAGTAGTATGCCTTATGGTAAGCGCAGCCATTGATACTACTATCAATATTAGCAATGAAATGAACAATAAATGTCCGAAATTGTCATAAATACGAGGACGAAATAAATTTAAATATAAGAAAAACAGAAAAATAAGTCCTGATATAATTATTATTTCACCGATTATTACAAGAGTAGATTGTTGTATAGACACATTGCGTTTTTCATATTCTATTTTAATAGAATTGAGCACTTTAAATAAATCAGTTGTTACTATTTCACCTCTATCAATAATTCGCTCTCCTGTTTGTACCATGCCCAAAGTTAGAGATAAGTTCTTTAATAAGTCATTTTTTGTGATTTCAGATGTTATGCTGTCATATTTTATGTTTTCAACTAAAAATAAATTTAAATCGTACGATTTTAAACTTTCAGGAGCACCCTTGAGTAATTCTTCGTATGCAGTTTTTGGGGTATATAAGTCAACTACATTTCGGTTTTGTGTTACTCTGTTGGGTAAAATTATTTTTATTTCAGATGTCTTATTATCAATTAATTGCCTATAGTCAACTGATGAAATTATTCCTTTATTATAAATCGCCTTAAATTTATCAATTATGTATTTTTTAAACAAAGGTTTGTTTCCTGTGCTTTTAGCATATTCATTTGTTAACTTATCTATTTGTTGATTTTCAATATTAATATCAATTCTATAAAATGGGGTGTATGACTTAAGCATTACAGCTCTTTCATTCGAAATTTCGGTTTCGCTTTTATAAATAGGAAAGTCAAACAAAGCTGTAATCAATTCGTACGACCAGGGTTTTCCAACTTCAAATTGATATTTAAACTTATTCTCAGATGGAAAAAGTTGAACTATAATGCCAATTACACAAATAATTAAACTTATTTTTGTAATGTTCTTCAATTGATTTTGTGTAATTTTTAATTTCATGTTTCAAAGCTAAACTTAAATTTGAACTTAATTTGAAAAAACGCCGAAAATTACAAAAAAAAACCTGAAAAATAGCTTTTCATTCATAATTTGCTTATTTTTGTATAATATAATTTTTAATTTCAGGGCTTGACAATTTATTTATTAACAAACATCTTTTTTAAACCCAATTATTTATTATGCGTGGATTAATAAACCTTCCTATCGTACCAATGAGATTAAATGCATCCGAAACTAGTGAAATGACATCTCAACTACTTTATGGAGAGCTGGTTGACATAATTGAAATGGATGAACTTTGGTTTTTTGTTTCTAATCATGCTGATCAATACTCAGGCTGGGTCGACCGAAAAATGATAAAAATTATAGATGATGTAGAATTCAATTCAATTGCGAAATCACAACCTATCATAACCTCTAATCCATTTATGGAATATATTGATTCAGTTACATCCGAAAAGTATTATTTACCTGCCGGTAGTGTTTTGAATAAACAGAAAAAGGGGTACTTTGTTTTAAATTCAAAAAAAATTGATTTACAATCCTATTATTTAGAAGATCTTTATGGTTTAAATTCTCAACATTTAGTATATATAGCGAAACAATTTTTAAATGCACCTTACTTATGGGGTGGCAAAACAATTTTAGGAATTGACTGTTCCGGTTTCGTTCAGTTGTCTTTTTTTATATGTGGGATGCAACTTCCTCGTGATGCATCACATCAATTGATTTTTGGTGTCCAAGTCGATTTTCTTGCTGATGCAAAAGCAGGTGATTTGGCATTTTTTGAAAACTCTCATGGTCTCATTACTCATGTTGGTATTCTAATTAACAATCACCAAATTATACATGCTTCTGGATGGGTGAAGATTGAAAATATTGATGCTTACGGTATAATTTCTTCTATTTCAGGGGAATATACGCACACACTTTCAGTAATTAAAAGATATTTTTAAATTTTGAATATATTTTACTCATTCAACTAAAAAAATTATACCGACTAAATTTAGTTGGTCATACTCAAAACTATTCCAACACAACCTATTATAATAATAATGCAACCGGTTACTTTATTTAGTAGCTTCAATCCTCTCATATTTAGTTTATTTCTAAATATACTAACCAATAAAGTGAGTATACACCACCACGCCAATGCTCCACCTAATATTGACAATATCCCTATAGTCGAAAGGAACAAAGTTGTTTTTACATTGATAAAACTAAATCTAGCAAAAAGAGCAATTAAGACAAATAACACAAAAGGGTTTGATAGAGTTAAACCAAACGAAGTAAAAAAGTCACTTAATAAACTATGTTCTAAAGTTTCGTTAGGCTTAGGTTGAGTAGACGGATGGCTACTGAAAATAAAAATTCCAAAAGTTATAAGAATTATACTTCCTACTATTTGAATAACTATTCTATGCTGTTCTATAGTCTCTATAACAAAACTCAAAAAAAACAAAGTTATAATTGTATATATTAAATCAGATGTTGTTGCTCCTAATCCGGTAGCAATTCCATATTTCACACCCCTATTCAATGTACGTTGAATGCAAAGCATACCAATAGGTCCTAATGGTACAGAAATAAACAATCCAATAATTATCCCTTTTATAATAATTTCAATCATATTTTCTTATGAAATAGAAATGCAAAGATAACTTTTTGTTTAATATTTCTTGAATTTTTGTTGATAGTTTTAGTGTTTTCTTTTTCATATAAGGTGATAAATCTTTCAAATCGCATTTTTCAAATTCATTTTTTTAATAATATCATGTGTTTAGTACAGTATTTTGTATCGTAGAATCAATATATTTTCATTTATTTTGAAGAATAAATCACCTTTATTTCAGCGCCTTATAATAAAAACATGTTTTACAGCAGAAAAAAACCATAAAAACATTTGTTTAATCAATAAAAAGTATCTACTTTTGCACCCGCTTTGAGAGAAAGGCACAACGTTTAGAGAGTTTATGATTTTGAAGCGATAGAGAGTTGCTATTATTATTTATGCATAAGAAATAAAATAATTAAGAGTGATTTTTCATTTTCCAGGAATAAGAGATTAATAAACGCAATCAAAAAAAGAGCCGAAAAAAATAAATAAATTATTTTTTAAAAATCTTTGGTAGTTCAGAAATTTA
>CAMBSB010000053.1 GCA_945870155.1 Paludibacter jiangxiensis
ATAAACAAGTTAAAACCAGCCTTTGTTGTTATTACAGGCGATTTTGTAAATAACAGAACGGACACCAACCAAATAAAAGCTTTCAAACAACTTACTACATTAATCAGCAAAAGAATTCCGGTATATTTAGGGTCAATGTAAAAAGTAGGTGGAGTAGTTGTTTGCAATGAAGTATATTTTTATCTTTGTGTAAAAAAACAATGCCCTTAGATTACGATTTAGCATCATTAATTCTCCCAATGGAGATATTGCCTTATTTTGAGGTTGTACATATTGTCAAGCAAGAAGAAAGAATAGATTTGTATCTTGATGAACGCAATCACCCTCCCAAACATCCTAATACATATTTATCCAAAGGCTTTACAGATGAGCGAATAATCCAAGATTTTCCACTTCGAGGTAAAGCAGTATTTCTTCATGTCCGCAAGCGAAAATGGCAAGAACGTGAAACTGGACATATTGTTACCAATAGTTATGATCTGACACACCAAGGCACTCATTTGACTTATGAGTTTGCCTCTTTTTTAAAAGCAACGCATTGAAACTACTAGCATAAGTATTTCATTTATAGCCTCTATGTTTGGTGTAGATGGAGGACTGCTTTCACGTCAGTACAAATTGCATTTAAGTAATTTTGTGGATTGGAAAGAAGAAAAGTACAATTCTGAATACATGCTTTTTAAAAAGAATATAGGTACTCACTTAAGTATTGATGAAACATCTTTGTCTCAAGGAGAGCTTTATACTATTGTTACCAATAAGGATGCTAAAGGTAAAAAGGGTTCATTAGTTGCTATTATACGTGGTGTAAAATCGGAGAATGTAATCTATGCATTATCCAAACTTCCTGAGAATAAGCGTAAAATGGTTCAGGAAATGACACTCGATTTATCTCCCACAATGAAACTAATCAGTAAAAAATGTTTCCCCAATGCCTCGTTGGTTTGCGACCGATTCCATGTCCAACGATTAATGAATGAGGCTGTTAACGATTTGAGAATAAGTTATCGCTGGCAGGCAATAGATTTAGATAATGCAGAAATAGAACTAGCAAAGGAAATGAAACAACGGTTTATTCCACACATTTTCTCAAATGGAGATACAAGAAGGCAATTGCTGGCTAGGAGTAGACATCTTATACTTCAGAATAATTCTAAATGGACAAAATCTCAAACCATAAGAGCTGAAATTTTATTTGAACAATACCCTGAAATTAAAAAAGCTTATCAGGTTTCATTAGAACTTACTCAAATATACAATCTTAAAATCAAAAAGGAAATTGCACTTACCAAGTTTGCTCATTGGTATAATAAAGTGGACAAGCTTAATTGCAAGTTCTTTAAATCTGTTATCCAAACTATGCAAAACAATTACAGAGATATTGTCAATTACTTTGATAATAGAAGTACGAACGCTTCGGCTGAATCTTTTAATGCTAAAATCAAAGCTTTTAGATCTCAATTTAGAGGTGTTAGAGATATACCATTCTTTATATTCAGATTGGCTAAACTTTTTGCATAATTGTTTTACTCCACCTACTATTTACATTGACCCCTTTTTACATTGACCCGTTTTTACCATGCCCGACATACAAAAAAAAGGCCAAACAAATTAATGTTTGACCTTTTTTTGTGGGCGTTGACGGATTCGAACCGCCGACCCTCTGCTTGTAAGGCAGATGCTCTGAACCAGCTGAGCTAAACGCCCGATATATGAAAATAAAAAAATGTGGGCGTTGACGGATTCGAACCGCCGACCCTCTGCTTGTAAGGCAGATGCTCTGAACCAGCTGAGCTAAACGCCCGAATTTTCATTCGGAATATAATTGCTTTTCTTCAAAAGCGATGCAAAGATACTGCTTTTTTTATATTCTACAAGAGTTAATTGAAAATTATTTTAAATTTAAAATGTCAGATTTCCTTTGTTATTCATTCTTAGCGCTTTTCATATTATTTTTTTGTGTAAAATTTTCAAATGATATTGATTTAATTAAATGTTTTAGATAAAATAGCAGTAATTTTGGTAATTTTAGGCATTAAAAAAGTCAATGTTTTGAATTTTTTAATGCAAAACATTGACTTAATATGCAAAACATCCTTATTTATTTTATCATTATCGATTGATAATAATGGACTTTGTTGTTCTATTACTACCATTATTGGTTGTAATAAAATACTTTCCATTATTAAGTTTATTACTTATATCAATTTCTTTGTCAAAATCTTTAATATTATTCTCTCTATATACTATATTACCCATTAAATCATAAATACTAATATTTATAATTGAAGCATTATTTCTTTTAAATCTAAATTGTCCGTTTGATGGATTTGGATAAATATCAAAATCAGTAGTAAGATTTAATGCATTCACAATTTGTAAATTAATTTTGTTGTTGATATTATTTTTTATCAAATTCGCACCGGAAATTAAACTTTCAATATTGGGAATATTTTTGTTGACAAGTTGTAATGAATTTGTATTTTGCAAACTTAATGAATCAGAAACATATTCATAAGCACCAATATCATAAGCATTTCCTTGTGGTCTAAGATTATAGTCAAGGTCATAGTTAATACCTAAACTACTTACATCAAATCCAGCATTAACAGCAGGTGAAGTGCTTAAAAGTTTGTAATTATAGTTGGCATAATCAGCAAAATGAACGGAGTCGATATTGACTTCATACAAATTATTTGATTTTGTCAAAACGATATTGGCTTTATTTAAATTGATCCATGGATTTTTTGCTGGAATTCTTAAATAATCTAATAATGAGCCTGGATTTACAATTATATTATTGTAAAAATTATTATTTACACTTATATTGTTTTGAAATCGAATACCATCTGTTTTAGGACTTACAATAGTATTGTTAAATACATTGAAGTATGTGCCAGGTATTGTTGAGCCATTATCAATAAATATACCATGTGCAGGCCTACTTTTATCTTCAACCCAGTAATCTTTGCCAGGATTTACAATTAAATTATTGTAAATATCAATATTACCATTTCCGAATATAGCAATTCCATTACCATTACCATCTTGAATCACATTATTATAGCATTTTCCAGTTGTTCCAGCACCCATTTGTATTCCTACATTTTGCATGGAGATTTTATCAATTGCATAATTTGTTACTCTATTATTATATATCTCACAATCCTCTGTTGCTGAACCAACTTGCATACCATCCCAACCAGTACTATCAATAACATTATTATATATACGAACTCCACTTAATGTACTTGGATATAATGTTACTGTTTGTCCATCACAAGTTTTATTGTATCCATCATAAAATGAATGACCAATATATAATCCTTCTCCACCAGTATTATGAATATAATTATCATGAATTATTGTCTGATATTGTATAAAATTTCCTCTATTTGCAGATAAATCACATACTGGATCAGATTTAAAAAATATACCTGCAAAACCTACATTAGCAATTTCGAAATGATCAATTTCAATATTTGTACTTTTACCATTTCCGCTTATACCGGATGTACCTCCTTCCATGGTTTTTAAAATTCTAAATCCATATTTAATTTCAGGAGAACCAGTTCCTGTAAAATGCATAAAACTACAATTATTAAAAGCAATACCCCAACGTAAATCAACCCCCTGTATAATAACTTCACCACCATAATTTATAACTATAACAGGTTTTTCTTGTGTGCCATGAACATTAACAAAATTCAAAGAACGCCTTGTGCTTGATTGAATACAAATAGTATCGCCCGGTTGTATTTTTACATTTAATTTTACGTTATCAAGATATGTAACAGATGGAGCAATAATGTGTTTGAAATTTTGAGCATGGATTAAAATAACTGCAAAAAAAAGGAGACTGAAAGGTAGTAAAACTTTTTTCATAATGTTCTTTTTTTTAATGTTTGACTTTTATAGATTAGTTTCTAAAATTACCTTAATGTTAAATCTGTATTGCAAAAAAAATTAATCTATATTTATATACTTGATATTATGATTTATAAAAGATAAAATCACAAGTACTTTATTGTTGTCAGAATGTAAATATTAGGTTTCCAAAGATAAATACATTTATTGAATATAAACACAATTAATATAATAAAGTTATCAACAGTTATTTTAAAATTTATATACTAAAAACTAGTTATGAACAATTGATTTTCAAATGCCAACAAATTAAAGTACCTTTGCATCTAAATATAAAATATTTGCACCCACAATTTGAATTTGCGAAAATTTGAATTGAGCAAAAAAAATGGAATGTAAATATCTAATTTATAGATATAAATAAAAAATGGGAAATATTGTAGCAATTGTTGGTCGCCCAAATGTGGGAAAATCGACCTTATTTAACAGGCTTACTAAAACTCGTAGAGCCATAGTGAATGAAGAAGCCGGAACAACTCGTGACCGCCAATATGGCAAATGCGAATGGGACGGACGTGAATTTTCGGTGATAGATACCGGAGGTTGGGTTGTAAACTCATTGGATGTTTTTGAAGATGAAATAAAACGCCATGTGGTTTTGGCTATCGAAGAAGCAGATATAATTCTGTTCATGGTCGATATTCAAAATGGAATTACTGATTATGATTTGGAAGTAGCGCAAATTTTAAGACGTTATACAAAACCAGTTCTGTTGGTTTCTAATAAAGCTGATACCTTCGAATGGCAATATGAAATTGCTGAATTTTACAAACTTGGTCTGGGAGAACCAATAATGATTTCGGCAGTTAATGGACTGGGAACCGGCGATTTGCTTGATAAATTACTATCAAATTTTACTCCGGATTTTAGCGAAGATATTGATGAAGAACTTCCTCGTTTTGCTGTTGTTGGTCGTCCCAATGCAGGAAAATCATCAATAGTCAATGCATTTGTTGGCGAGGAACGCACTATTGTAACAGAAATAGCAGGTACAACAAGGGATGCTATTTATACTCGATTCAATAAATTTGGGCATGATTTCTATTTAGTTGATACTGCCGGAATTAGAAAGAAAGCCAAGGTCAACGAAGACTTGGAATACTATTCAGTTGTACGCTCTATTCGCGCTATTGAGAACTCAGATGTTTGTATATTAATGATTGATGCCACACGTGGTTTGGAAAGTCAGGATTTAAATATATTCTCATTAATTCAAAAAAACAAAAAAGGCTTGGTCGTTTGTGTTAACAAATGGGATTTAATTGAAAACAAAGAAGCCAATGATATTAAAAACATTGAAAAATCAATTCGCGAACGATTAGCTCCATTTGTTGACTTCCCCATAATATTTACATCGGTTACTACAAAACAAAGAATATTAAAGGTTGTAGACATGGCCGTAGAGGTTTATGAAAACAAATTCAGGAAAGTACCAACAGCAAAGTTAAATGAATACTTATTACCGGCAATTGAAAACAATCCACCACCGGCATTAAAAGGTAAGTTTATCAGAATCAAATATGTAACTCAACTTCCAAATACATATATACCAACATTTGTGTTTTTTGCAAATTTACCCCAATATGTAAAAGAACCATATCGCCGGTTTCTGGAAAATAAAATTCGAGCTAAATACGATTTCACTGGAACACCTATACAAATCTTTATTAGACAAAAATAATTTAAAAACAAGAAATTTACTTAAGATAAAAAACTCCTATATTTAAAATATGGAGCTTTTTTAATACCTTTTTTGGAAATTTCCGATTGGCTATGAAGTATTTAAATTTTAAAAAGGGCAATAGGTTTAGTAATAACCTATTGCCCTTTTTGATGATTTTGAATATAAAATGTTTAATCAAAAAAACTATTTTTTTGCAGCATAACGCTCATTGAGCATTTTTGTAACTTCAGTAGTAATATCATATCCTTTAACAGCAAAAAGTACGTTATCACTAGATGTATTGCTGAAAATTACCTGATATTTATTGTTTTTATTATATTGTTTCAAAAAAGCATTTATCGTATCGCGTAATTGTTCGCTCATTTTTTGTTGAACTTGCATTAATTGTTGGCTCAGTTTACCATCTAATGCCTGAAGCTCTTGTTGTCTTTTTAATAAACGAGATTGTTCCTGTTCAGCTCTTTCACGGCTTAAAAAAGCATTGTTTTCTAATTTTCGTTGAAATTCAGCCATTTCATTTTGCAATTGACGTGCTTTTGAATTAATATCTAAACGTGAATTTTCTTGTTTTGAAATTAATGCTTCATTTGATTCTTTTGCAAATTGATAGTTTTGTAATAAGGAATCAACATTTACATAAGCAATAGGCAATTTACCTCCACTTAATGAATCTTTATAAATTGCAGTTTCAGGTGAATTTTGTATTGTTTTATTACCGAAAACTTTTACAAATAATACTATTACTGCAATGATTAACACTACATTTAAAATTAGTGATAGATTTTTCATACGTTCATTATTGTTTTTATTCTATATTTTTGTTAATTGTTCAATTAAGTCTGAATTTATTTTCAATTTATTTGTCTTTTGGGCTTCTCTGTCTTGTGTAGTTGCACAATGAACTCCTTTTTCCTTTAAACCTTTATTGCCTCCAATGTGAATATTCGGGAATACACCATCTTTAATAAAAAAGATTCTAAAACCCATTGCCAGAATACCTATGAGGAGTAATATTGCAGATATTATAAACGCATACAACATATTTGTTAAATCATTTTAAATTTGAAATACAAAGATAATTTTTTTAGAACATTTTGGTACGTATGAGTTCCGAAATTTAGTAATATGAATGTTTAGTTTGTATTATTAACATAATTGTGTTATTTAAACTAGAGAATTCAATTCACGTTAACTTATGTTTGTAATTTGCTTTCTGAGTATGAAAACATGATGAAAATTGTAAATTATATTTGATATGTTGGTTTGAAACTAATAAAAATCTGTAAAAAAGGATAGGATAATTGGTGTTGGAATTCAAATGCATTTTTACCGTGTTAAATTAAGCAAGGTTCTGAATATCTTATAAATATACTCAAAACAACACAATTAATGCTTATTTAAATTTAATTGTTCTAGTATATCTAAATTTAAAACAAAGCGTATTCTTTCTTTTAATGAACCATTAATTACTTTTATATTTGAACTCACTATAAGCGGCAAATAAATATCTAAAATATTTAAGAAGCTAATTTTGAAACCTGTTTCGAAAAATAATTTTGATTTATATTCATTAGAGAGGTATTTGTCGTTAATTAATATATTAATAAATGGTTTTATACCTGTTTGACTTGCTTTTCCGGGTAAACTACTTGCTAAAGATATAGAAAACAAATACTTACTAAATCCTAATGCTTTATTCATTGGTGAGATTAATCCACCTTCAGAAATAGCTATTTGCCTCGTCCAAACTGATTCATTATTTAATCCAAATCTATTTGGATAATATCCATCGTAAAGATATAGTTCCCTCCCTCCTCTTCCACTAGGTGCAATATTCAAATAATTATTACCTATACTTTTACTTAAAACAGTACCTGCAAAAAACCTAAATTCTAATCCATTTCCCTTACCAATATAGCTGTATTTATATTTCAATTCAAACGAAGCTTTGGAAACTTTGTAATCTGATTCAAAAAACAAATGAAATCGATAAGGATTTATCTCGCTGAATTTATTAATTTTATATCCTAATTGAAAAAAGGATTTCATCTTGGAATTGTTTTCATTCAATATCTGTAAAAGATTTGATGAAAATAATATTTTGCTGTGAATACTATGTGCAATTGAATTTATTGGGTTTCTTTGTTTGAATTTAAGATCAAAACCTGCTGAAAGTTTATGATAATTCTGTTTGTTTGGTGCTCCAAACTGTACACCTTCAAGGTTAAACGACACTTTTTGAATAATGTTGGAATAAGGTAATATATTGTAGGTCAATTTAAAATTACCAGCCAATGTGCTTCCATTAAAAACATAAAAAGGCATCATAAAATACTCAAAACGTTTAGGAATAATAATTCCATTATAAAACAACATCCCCAACATAAATCCATTTTCATGATTCCAATTAACCACAGGTAAATACATGAGCGATTTTTTTTCGGGATCTTCTATTGATATTAAAAACTGAGGTGCAATGGGGTTTGAAATGAAAATTTTATCCGAAATTTTAATTGAATGATTATTTCTGTATAATTCAGGCATAATATGCCGAGCGTCAATTTTGAGTTCTGTAAAATTTCCTGCCGGAATTTCAAACCATTTCTCGTTAACAAAACCATCTATCCAAAATTCGGTACAGATTGAATCTTTTAATATACATGAAATTACAACCGGAGAATTTAGTTCTCCATTGTTTTTCAACAAAAACTGATTGTTTTTCAACAAAAACTGATTGTTTTTTATTCTTGTTATTTCATAATCAAGTCTTTTTGTGGTGCCAATAAAATCAGTGAAAAACCAATTTAAATTTTTACCAGATTGCATCTCAAACTCTAGTTGAAGATCAGCTGGTTGAGGATGTTTGTATTTCCATTTATTATAGTATTTGCGAATAGCCGAATCATAAATTGAATCACCAAGATATGCTCTGAGATAAGTAAGCCCGATTGAACCTTTGATATAAATCATTAAGCTATAATTTTTTTCAGTTAACTCGCTCGATGAAAGGTTGATAGCTTGCTCCATATTATTTCTGGCAGAATTTAACCACACAATTTCTTCTAATTTGGATGTAGGTAAATTTTCAATGTTGAAAAATGTTGCTAATTTCTCAGATTTAAATAATGTTTTCCAAAGTTTTTTGTCAGGATAGATATTTTCAATGTGTCTTTTTTCAAAATTACTTGCAAAACTCTCATCCAAATATGGGAAAAGCCTTTCGTTAGTTCCCAGAGCTCCACAAAACCATGTATGAGCAATTTCGTGCGTTAAAACACTTTCGAGCGTAAATGAATTTTTTGTATGTCCTATAACTGTTAAACCCGGATATTCCATACCTAATCCAGCACTTAGCGGACTTTGAACTGCAGTGAAACTGGAGTATGGATAATCACCTATCATTTTAGAAAAATCGACGATAGAGGAGTTTATATAATTTATTGCATTTTTCCAAAGTCTCGATTGTGTATTTGTAAATATTGCTGCAGTTTTAACTTTTTTGCCACTTTGGGGAAGAATTACTTCACCTTGAGTTATATGAAATTCTTTACTAGCAAACCATGCAAAATCGTGTAAATCAATACCTTCATAGAATAATGTTTTTGTAAATTTACTCGATGGTGTATGGGTAATTTTTCCAATATTACCAATATTTTTCCAAGTAGTATCTTTAGCTATTGAATCCATTTTTTCAATTTCACTAAGGTTTTGTAGAATTGCAGTTGAAGCAACAATATAATTTGAAGGTAAAGTTATATGAACTTCATAATTTCCAAACTCGGAATAAAACTCCCCCTGATCCAAATACGACATTGTATTCCAACCATTTATATCATAAACTGCAGGTTTTGGAAACCATTGCGAAATTTGGTATGATTGATTTATATGTCCTAAGCGCGACGTGATACCTTTGGGTATTTTAACATGAAATGGCGTTGAAATTAATATAGTATCTTTGGGATAAAGTGGTTTTGCAAGTGAAATAATACATATATCAGTTTGATTATCAACAAAATTCCATTTAACAGGAGAGTTATTGACACGAAAGTTTAAAGAATCAATATACCCATTTAATTCTTTGTCTTTGAATAATTTTTGTTTGCCTTTAAATAAAAATATTTGTTTAGCTAATGCCGTTTTATTGTTCGAGTATGCATTTGGCCATATATGAAAATAGATACTATGTAAGGTATCAGGCGAATTGTTAATGTAAGTAATTTCCTCGAAAGCACTTAGAGTATGAAGCGTATCATTTAATGTAACACTTATTTTAAAATTAACTTTTTGTTGAAAATAAGAATTGCAAAATATATAATTGCCATGAAAGCTAATCATTAAAATCAACAATAACATGCATTTTACACTTTTCGAAAAAAATATTTTTAAATTCAACATAAATTTATTGTTAAGAATTGATTTTCAAGTCTAAAACAGAAAAGAGTTTTGTTTAACACAAAACTCTTTTCTGTTTAAATAGATACAAATCAAGCAAATACCTTTTTACACTAAGATAATTAAAAGTATCAAGATAAGAATTAATGTACCACCACCAATATAGATATATGGTTCATTTTTCATAGTTGCTTTAATCTCTTTTAGTTCGCTTTTTAATTCGTTTTTTTCAGATGCCGATAATTCAGATTTATCCATATCGCGTATTTCTTCTACCCGCGTTGTCAATGTGCTTGCTTCTTCTTTAGTTAATGTGTTCTCGGTAGCTGTTACTTCAGTTTTGTTTTTTGAACTTGAAAACGCAGGTAATACACTTAAAGAGATAAACATAAGGAGTGCTAAAAATTTAATCTTTTTCATTTTTTTGAATTTTAAATTAGTTGTATAAATAGTGTGATAAAAGTAGTAGTTGTTGAGGTTTAGTACATTACACAATTTGACTATAATATTACATAATTCACATTAGATATGTTTATGATTTTTGAGATTATCAATTCTTGTTAATAAACCAGGTGGATATTCAAGTATAAATTAACTATTTAGACAACAATTATAAAATTAAAATGATGAAATGAAGATGAAAAAAAAAAAAAGTTAATATCTTTGTATGTTCAAAATACTATTTGTTAAATTTTTAAAATAATTTATGGAAAACGATTTAAAAGCAAATGAAACTGAATTAAAATTGCATATTAACGATGAGATTATTGCCAATTTGAAAGTGACTAGTTTTTGGGCAAATTTTTTATCAATTATTGGATTTGTATATACTGGTTTGTTAATACTGATGGGCGTAGGATTTTTAATTGCTTTGCCAATTATCGGAAATGAGATTTTCCCGGTCAAAGTTTTTCCTATAAATTACATTGGTATAATTTATATCATAATTGGGTTAGTATACTTAATACCAACACTTTATTTAAACAGATTTGCCGATAAAATTAAAACTGCATTGTTGAATTTTCAACAAATAGAATTTGAATCTGGCTTTAAAAATCTCAAGAGCTTATTTAAATTTATGGGAATAACTACTATAATTATAATCACGTTGAGTTTTTTAGTAATTCCAATAATTTTTATTTCGGGCATAATGATGGCTGGAAATTAATTGCTTAATTATCAATTATTTACATAAAAAAAAAACAAGCATTTATTTCTAAATGCTTGTTTTTTTTGTACGATACTTAAGTTTAAAAATCTCACTTACAGAGAACCCAGGCAGTTTCAAATTTCGGGTCAGATTTTCTTAAGTCTTCCATATATTGAATTGCTTCATTTATATCGGAAAATGATTTAATAGCAACACGGAATATTTTTGCATGATTGAGAACATGTGAACACTCAAACTCTTCATCTATTAGAACTTTACAATAATCATCTGCCATTTGTTTATTCGACAAGCTGGCTACTATAACATGATGTAATTCAGCATCGTTATTGCTAGTAGTTCCATCTGCATTTGTAGTCTCAATTAACTCGGGACAATTTTTTGTTTCAAGGATTTTCACTTCATCTTGCTGATTAACAAGTGTGCTAAGTGAAAAAATAGAAGCTGTTTGATTCTGTTGAAGTTTATTTAATTGAGGCGAAAAAAGAAATAAACCGATAAGGACTAAGAAAATTGCAGCAATATTTCTGAAAGTTTTATAAGTAGGTAATGTAAAGGTCACTGTTCTTGATATGTTGCTATCCGTATAAATTACAGGCAAATAAACATCATTTAAACCAAAGTTAACTGGTAAAAAAGCAGCTTTTTTTATAGGTTCAAAAATCAAAATATTAGCTTCATTTTTTCTGAATGAACCTAATTCTCCAAATTCACTGGAACTATTGGCATTTAATTCAATAATATATTTTTCCACTTCAGCATGAATAATCTCCATGGCTTTTCTATACGGAACTCCTTCGGAACGTGCAATTTCAATTGCCAATAAGCCATCCGAATGTTGAATCAGTGGATTAAAACCAATGGTGGCCATTGGTGGTGTAATTTTTTTATCTTGTAAATGTGACGATTCATGTTGAACTACAAATCCACCGAATTCGGGCACAATGACATAGTCATAATGTGCTAAAAGTCTTTCTATATGTTTAATTATCTTTTCCACATTACAAAAGTAACTCAAGTTTTGCGATTATTACATTTTTTTATAAAAAAAGTTATCAACAAGTTGTTAAACATCGAAAACTGAATTATCTTTGTGGCCGAAAAGAAACAATGTCATTTATTTCAAAAAGAATATTAAACATTATAAAATGAAAAAAAACATTCTAATAACTGGAGCAGCTGGTTTTATTGGGTCTCATGTGGTTAGACTCTTCGTAAATAAATATCCTGAATATCATATCTTTAATCTTGATACTCTGACTTATGCCGGGAATTTGGAGAACCTGAAAGACATAACAGATGCACCAAATTATACTTTTATAAAAGGTGATATTACTGATGAAGTTTTTATTCCTGAACTATTTGCAAAGTACAATTTTGATGGTGTAATCCATTTGGCAGCTGAATCGCATGTCGACAGATCTATTACCGATCCGTTTTCGTTTATTAGAACAAACGTATTTGGAACATGTAATCTTTTAAATTCTGCTAAAAATGCATGGAAAGAGAATATGGAAGGTAAACGCTTTTATCATGTTTCGACAGACGAAGTTTATGGTGCATTGGAGTTTGATGGTTCATTTTTTACAGAATCGACCAAATACGATCCACATTCACCTTATTCAGCCAGCAAAGCTTCTTCCGATCATTTTGTGCGTGCTTATAATGACACTTATGGTCTACCCGTTGTAATCTCCAATTGTTCAAATAATTACGGTGCAAATCATTTTCCGGAAAAATTAATTCCACTTTCAATCAACAATATTAAACACAATAAACCTATTCCTATCTATGGAAAAGGTGAAAATGTGCGTGATTGGTTGTGGGTAAATGATCATGCTCGTGCAATAGACATAATATTTCACAATGGAAAAAATGGTCAAACTTACAATATTGGTGGCAATAATGAATGGTCCAATATTGAATTGATTCACAAATTGTGCGAAATTATGGATAGAAAATTAGGTAGGGAACATGGGGAATCGGCTAAATTAATAACATTTGTGAAAGACAGAGCCGGTCATGACTTGCGTTATGCCATTGACTCTTCAAAACTTCAAAACGAATTGGGATGGAAACCTTCGTTACAGTTTGAGGAAGGACTTGAAAAAACCGTTGATTGGTACTTGGAAAATCAGGAATGGTTAGATAACGTTACAAGCGGCCAATATCAAAACTATTACGAAAAACAATACAAAGAAAGACAATAAAAAAATGAAACTAACTTTTCCAAAGTTAAAAACTTTGGAAAAGTTAGTTTTTTTATTAGTCTAATTTATACCCAAAACCTTTTAATTTGGTGTCTTTATTTCTCCAGTCTTTTTCCACTTTCACAAATAATTCAAGAAAAACCTTCTTTTCGAAAAACAGTTCTAGATCTTTTCGAGCTTCAGTTCCAACTTTTTTCAATGATTTTCCTCCATGCCCGATTAATATTCCTTTTTGAGAATCGCGCTCGGCATAAATTACGGCGTTTATTCTAATCAATCTATCATCTTCCTGAAATTGCTCAACCTCAACTTCCACAGAATAAGGTATTTCCTTATCATAATTCGTTAAAATCTTTTCCCTGATAATTTCTGTAACAAAAAATCTGGCAGGCTTATCTGTCAATTGATCTTTATCGAAAAATGGAGGAGATTCGGGCAAAAGTTCCTTAATACGTTTAAACAGTGGTTCAATATTAAATTTCTCTATGGCTGAAACTGGAAAAATCTCAGCACGAGGAGTTAATAGTTTCCATTTTTCAACCAAAACTATTAATTTTTCTTCATCAATTAAATCAATTTTGTTAATAATAAGAAGTAAAGGAGCTGTGTTTAAATTGACTTTTTCAACAAAATCTTCATTTTTATCATAAGAATCAAAAACATCTGTTACATAAATCAATACATCAGCATCGGTAAGTGCTGATCGTGAAAAGTTTAGCATCGATTCCTGCAAACGATAATTCGGTTTTAATACACCCGGAGTATCTGAATATACTATCTGAAAATCTTCCCCATTAACAATACCTAATATTCGATGACGAGTTGTTTGAGCTTTTGAAGTGATTATTGATATGCGCTCACCTACCAAAGCGTTCATTAAAGTTGATTTACCAACATTGGGATTACCCACTATATTTACAAATCCTGATTTATGCATGTTTTATAGTTAAATGATTCGTGTATTTTTTTTGAATAGAAATTTCTTAATCAAAATAATTATACAAAGATACAATAATTTGACAACAAAATAATTTTCAGAAACTCAAAATCTTTACAAACCCGTCAATAAGTTAAATATTTATGCAAATACTGCATTCCATTTAACAATATTTTATAATCTATTTCCAATTTATAAATATACAATTTTATTAGTGATTTTTTTCTCTAATTCATGTACTAAAAATTATTCTAACTCAATAGAATGTAGTACTTTTGCAGTCGTTTTAGAAAATTTCGAAAATCAATATATATTATGGTAGAAAAAAAATTAAATTTATTGGCGGATTTTCCATCTATTAGCACACAGCAATGGATGGATAAAATTACAGCCGATCTAAAAGGAGCTGATTTTGATAAAAAGCTCGTTTGGAAAACCAACGAAGGTTTTAATGTATTGCCTTTTTATCGGGCCGAAGACGTTGAAAATCTTAAGTCAACAGAAGTTGTTCCTGGAAAATTCCCTTATGTGCGTGGAACAAAAGCTGACAATGTGTGGTTTGTTCGTCAAGACATTGTAGTAACTGACGCTAAAGAAGCGAATGCTAAAGCGCTGGATGTGCTTTGCAAAGGTGCAACTTCACTTGGTTTCAAACTGAACAAAAAAGATTTAAGCCCTGAGTACATAGCCACTTTGTTACAAAACATCCAGGCTGATTGTGTAGAACTTAACTTCACTATCTGCACAAAACGTTCAGCTGATTTGGCAACTATTCTGACCGACTATTTCAAATCGAAAGAATACAATGTAACTAAATTGCACGGTTCTATCAACTGGGATGGAATGAATGCCATGTTGCTTCGCGGTAAAGATTTTGAAAAAGAAGAATTGGTAACATTGGCTAAAGCAACTTTTGATGCAGCTCTCGGGTTACCTTTCTATCGTGTTATTGGTGTGAATGCTACTACTTTGAGCAATGCAGGAACTTTCTTGGCTCAGGAATTGGGTTATGCGTTGGCTTGGGGTAACGAATATCTTTCGGCACTTATCGAAGCTGGTTGCGAACCTTCCATCGTTGCTAAAAACATTAAATTTAATTTTGCAGTAGGTGGTAACTACTTTATGGAAATTGCCAAATTCCGCGCGGCCAAATTGCTTTGGGCTAATATCGTTGATGCATATCAGGTTAAATGCGTTAAAGACGGTTGCCAGCATACAGTTGAAGGTATTTGCAAATGTGCCGCTAAAATGCGTATTCACGCTCAAACTACTGAATTCAACAAAACAACTTTCGATGCTAACGTAAATATGCTTCGTACCCAAACTGAAGCAATGAGTGCAACATTGGGTGGTGTAAACTCACTTACCGTTACTCCATACGACTCAACTTACAAAAAAGCAGATGAGTTTTCAGAGCGTATTGCCCGCAATCAACAATTATTATTAAAAGAAGAATGTCATTTCGATAAAGTGGCCGACCCTGCCGCCGGATCATATTATATCGAGACTTTGACAAACGAAATAGCTGCTCAGGCATGGAAAATCTTCCTCGAAGTGGAAGACAATGGTGGTTTCTTTGCTGCTATCAAAGCCAGAACTGTTCAAAAAGTAGTAAAAGCAACAGCAACAAGCCGCTTGAAATCAGTTTCAAGTCGCCGCGAAGTATTATTGGGAACCAACCAGTTCCCTAACTTTGCTGAGTTTGCTACTGCTAAAGTTGAGTTTAAGAACGAAGCCGGATGTGGTTGCGATCACACAGGGATTGAAAAACTTGTTCCTGTACGTGCTGCCGAAGAGTTCGAAGCATTGCGCTTTGCTACCGAAGTTGCTGCAAAACGTCCAAAAGCGTTTATGTTGACTATTGGTAATTTAAATATGCGTTTGGCGCGTGCTCAGTTCTCGTGTAACTTCTATGCTTGTGCTGGTTACGATGTAGTTGATAATCTTGGTTTCAAAACTATTGAAGAAGGTGTAAATGCTGCTATCGAAGCTAATGCTGATATCATTGTGCTTTGCTCAAGCGACGACGAATATGTTGAACTTGCTCCTGCTGCTTACGAAGCTTCAAAAGGAAAAGCCATTTTAGTTATAGCTGGTGCTCCTGCTAACATGGATGAGCTGAAAGCATTAGGTATCGAACATTTTGTAAATGTAAAATCGAATGTTTTGGGGACTCTTAAACAATTCAATCAATTGCTTTCAATTTAAAAATATTATTCTGAACGCAAAGACGCAAAGACACAAAGCCGGAAAGGAAATTTTTACTAATCATGCTAACAAAAGAAGAATACGAGAAAATAGGAAAAATAGTTTTGGATTGTGCATTTGAAGTACATAAAGAGCTTGGTCCTGGCTTGTTAGAATCTATTTATGAAGAATGTCTTTGTGAAGAAATTCGAAATAGGGGAATTAAAGTGGTGAATCAGGTTTATTTGCCCCTTGTATATAAAGGTAAAATGTTGAATAAAAATTTCAGAATTGACGTTCTAGTAGAAGATGTTATTATACTCGAAATAAAATCAGCAATAGATTTATATACAGTAGATGAAGCTCAATTGGTTTCTTATATGAAATTAGCGAATATTCATTTGGGCTACCTACTTAATTTCAATGTTGCACTTCTAAAAGATGGAATTAAACGAAAAGTAAACAATTATTTTATTTAAACTTTGTGACTTAGCGCCATAGCGCCATTGCGTTCAAAAAAACAATTATTATGAAACCAAATTTTAAAGATATAAATATCAAAGAAATTTCAAATTTAGGTACAGCTCCTAAAGTTGAAAGTACATGGTTGACTCCTGAGCTTATTCCGGTGAAACCATTTTATACCAAAGAAGATATTGCTGGCATGGAGCATTTGAATTATGCTGCCGGACTTCCTCCATACTTACGTGGTCCTTACAGCGTTATGTACGCTATGCAACCCTGGACTATCCGTCAATACGCCGGATTCTCTACTGCTGAAGAATCAAATGTATTCTATCGTCGTAACCTGGCTGCTGGTCAAAAAGGCCTTTCGGTAGCATTCGACCTGGCTACACACCGTGGCTACGATGCTGATCACGAACGTGTGGTGGGTGACGTTGGTAAAGCGGGTGTGTCAATTTGTTCGGTTGAAGATATGAAAGTATTGTTCGATGGTATTCCATTGAATAAAATGTCAGTTTCTATGACCATGAACGGTGCTGTACTTCCTATTCTTGCATTTTATATCAATGCAGGTTTGGAGCAAGGTGCTAAACTGGAAGAAATGGCCGGAACGATCCAAAACGATATTTTGAAAGAATTCATGGTGCGTAATACTTATATTTATCCACCAAAATTCTCGATGAAAATTATTGCTGATATTTTTGAGTTTACTTCTCAAAAAATGCCGAAGTTCAACTCTATCTCTATCTCGGGTTACCACATGCAAGAAGCTGGTGCAACTGCCGATATTGAGTTGGCTTACACCCTGGCCGATGGACTTGAATATCTTCGTGCCGGTGTAAATGCGGGTATGGATATCGACTCCTTCGCTCCACGTTTGTCATTCTTCTGGGCCATTGGTATGAATCACTTTATGGAAATTGCCAAAATGCGTGCTGCACGTATGTTGTGGGCAAAAATCGTAAAACAATTCAACCCTAAAAACCCAAAATCATTGGCATTGCGTACACACTCGCAAACTTCAGGTTGGTCATTAACAGAGCAAGATCCGTTCAACAATGTTGGTCGTACTTGTATCGAAGCTATGGCTGCGGCTTTGGGTCACACGCAATCGCTTCACACCAATGCATTGGACGAAGCTATCGCGTTGCCAACCGATTTCTCTGCTCGTATTGCCCGTAACACACAAATCTATATCCAACAGGAAACTGATATTTGCCGTGAGGTTGACCCATGGGCAGGTTCATACTACGTTGAATCGTTGACTAACGAATTGGCTGAAAAAGCATGGGAGTTGATCGAAGAAGTAGAAAAACTGGGCGGAATGGCTGCTGCTATAGAAACCGGTGTTCCAAAGATGCGTATTGAAGAAGCTTCTGCACGTACACAAGCGCGAATCGACTCAGGAAATCAGATTATTGTAGGTGTAAACCAATATCGTTTGGAAAAAGAAGACCCAATTGATATTTTGGAAGTGGACAATACAGCGGTTCGTATTCAACAAATCGAACGTTTGAAACAATTGCGTGCTAACCGTGACGAAGTTGCTGTACAAGCTGCTTTGGCTGCCATTACAGAATGTGCCCGTACCGGAAACGGTAACTTGTTAGAATTAGCCGTTGAAGCTGCTCGCTTGCGTGCTTCATTGGGCGAAATATCAGATGCCTGCGAAGCAGTAGCAGGTCGTTATAAAGCAACCATTAGAACAATTTCAGGCGTGTATTCATCAGAAACTAAAAACGATGCGAATTTCCAACGTGCTTGCGAGCTTACCGAGAAATTTGCCCAGAAAGAAGGTCGTCGTCCCCGCATTATGATTGCAAAAATGGGTCAGGATGGACACGACCGTGGTGCGAAAGTAGTAGCAACCGGTTATGCCGACTGCGGTTTCGATGTTGACATGGGACCACTTTTTCAAACACCTGCAGAAGCAGCTAAACAAGCGGTTGAAAACGACGTTCACGTGCTAGGCGTTTCGTCATTGGCAGCTGGTCACAAAACATTGATTCCACAGGTTATGGAAGAGTTGAAAAAACTCGGTCGCGAAGATATTATCGTTATTGCCGGTGGAGTTATTCCAGCGCAGGATTATGATTATCTCTACAAAGCTGGAGTAGCAGCTATCTTTGGCCCGGGAAGTCCGGTTGCAAAAGCAGCTTGCACTATTTTGGATATTTTGTTGGAAGAATAATATTTATTTACAATTTATTCATTTACAATTTACTAATTTAAGAAAAAACGGACTCGCCTCGATTATGAGGTGAGTCCGTTTTTGTTGTTGTGTTATTTGAATTTAGTTTATAAGCACTATACTGAATAAATAAAATGAATAAAAATAACGGATTAAAACAAATTTGCATCAAAATACAAAGTTAAAGTATTTTTAATTGTACGATTCAAGTTATAATCTAAACGATATATATTTCTGTACTGACTAATATTATCAGAGCGTATACGATATAAATTGCTATACTGACTAATATTATAAAAGCGTATACGATATATATTTCCGTACGGAGTAATATTATCAGAGCGTATACGATATATATTTCCCAACTGACTAATATTATCTGAGGGTATACGATATAAATTACTGTACTGACTAATATTATATGTTATTATACGATATCATTTACTTTTTATACCATAAATATTTTAAATTATACGATATATTTTATATTTTTGTGCCATTAAATTTAAAATTAACTCCAAATATCAAGTAAATAAAGAACAATAAGTATGTTACAATTTAACTTTACAAGGCTTTTTAATGCCAAGGGCATTAGTAAACCAACAACGTACATGATGCATCAGGGTTTCTCCGATAAATTTGCAACCCGGGTGGCACACAATAATTTTCGTAAGTTAAATCTTGATGATGTGCAAAGACTTTGTGAGATTTTTATTTGCACACCAAACGATTTACTGGAATGGCGACCCACTAAAGACATTGCCAATGCTTCAACACATCCATTGGCATCGCTTATACGAACTGATAAGGTTATGGATTTAACAAGAACACTCAACTCAATACCGCTTGAAAAACTACTTGAAATTGAGAAAATTATTCAATCGGAGATAGAGAAATAAGCTCAACCTTTATTACCGGCAATTTTAGAGAAAAATTAAAAACGGACTTACCTCAATTTAGAGGAGAGTCCGTTTTTAATTCAATGAAAAATTACTCAGTTACTTTTTTTCACCAAGTTCATTTATAACCCTATTTATAGTATCTCCTCTAAAGTTGTAACCGTCAAATTTTTGACATGCAACACATTTACAATCTGAATCGTGTACATATTCAACCCCTAAAGATTTATATTTATCTAAAGTGTCTTTCATTGTTTCATTGCCAATGAAAAACCGAAATTCATTTTTATATGATTTATTAGTGATATTTGTTACATATTCATGAAATTTTTGTTCCAATTTATCTAAACTGGAATCGTCAAAAAACCGAATTATTTTACCCGAATCAGTAAATTCAATTTCAATAAATTGAGTTTCTTCCCATGAGCCTTGATTTCCAATAGCTACATTGTAAGTTCCTTCTTCAGAACAATCAATAAATGAAACAAAACTTTTTTCCATGATTTTTTCTTTTTGTTGTGTTAAATATAAATTTATTGAAATATTGGATTACCGTTATTAATACTTGGATCAACTTTCCATTTGGAAAGAGATACCCCATTAACAGTAGGATTAGCAGTTACATAAGCGTTCAGTAAATCCACTGGATTACTCTTTAGGCTCACACCATCAGTTATTGCGTTTGTAAAAGATGTGACATTTGTCAAGTTGTTGCTTGATGTGCCTTTTTTTAAAATGATTGTACTTGCTGCATAGTTATTACTACTTGTTGCATTGAGAAAACAACCAATTCTACAGGCATAAGAATCATTATTAGATATTGAAACTATGGAAGAGTTCAAAGCTATACAATTCATTACATTTGAATGACAACCTGCAATTCCACCAGATAAAGAGGTATACCCATTTGTTGATGTCGAATTGATATTGCTTGTAGTATAACAGTTGATTATACTTCCATTTGCTGCACCCGCAATTCCACCTGAAGAAGGATAAACATAAATAGATGAACAATTTATATTGCCAGTAGAGTAACAGTTGATTATACATCCACCTGAGCCTGAAATTCCACCTGAAAGACAATAATAATATGAACCAAATGTTGAAGAAGAAGAAGTTGAACTGATTATTCCTGTAGAATAACTGTTTATAATACAACAATCAGATGAACTTCCTCCAATACCACCTGCACAAGGTCCATCAGAAGTTGTTATATCGCCTGTAGCATAGCAATTATTTACAGTCCCACTGGATAAAGTTCCTGCAATACCACCAGAAGTCGATTGAGAAGTAATATTTCCTGTAGAATAACAATTTGTAATTGTACTATTAGAAGCACTACCCACAATACCACCAGCAATAGAATAAGAATTAATAATATTGCCTGAAGAATTACAGTTTGTAATAGTTCCACCTAATAACAAACCAATTATACCTCCAGCATTACCATTCGTTGAAGATAAATTAGTCCACTGAACAGATAGATTTCGAATATCGCCACCCGATACTTTCCCAAACAAACCAGCATTTGTCAAACTTACACTCGAATTTTGGGTTCCAATTCGTATTTTTTTAATTATTTTATTATTCCCGTCAAAAATACCGGTAAAAGGAGTGGTGTCGGAGTTACCAATCGGAAGCCAAGAAGCTTCGTTGCTAAAATCTAAATCCGACATTAACTTGTAAACCTTATTTCCATAATTAGAATTGTCGTTGTTTAGTCTATCTCGCATCTGAATCAAATCTTGTACAGTGTAAATCAAATACGGAAGTTCGGATGTACCTCTTATTTTCACAATTACATTACATGTCGAACTTATTGATTGGTCAGATTGGTTACTAACTTTAATTTTTGCAATGCCAATACTCACCCCTTTGACAACTCCATTTGCATCAACAGTGGCAATGTCAGGTGACAGTGAAACCCAAGTAAGTAACGGTGCAGGTAAGTTTGCAGGTGTTTGTTTTAATGTCAATGTTAAACTCTCGTTAATCCCTATAACAACCTGTATGGAATCAAAAGAAATATTCGTAACTTTCAAAATAGTCAAAACATTCAATTCTTCCTCCTTTTGTGTACAACTTGTAAATACAAATAATGCAGTAAAAAACAAAATAATAGTTTTTTTCATTTGATATTAATTTTATCCTCCCCGCTCCCTAAGTTCAGTATTAATCATAAAAAAGCGTGGGAACTGTTTATCTCACACTTCACTGAGGGTCTGGACGCCCTACACCAAATGATAGACAACAGCCCCACGCCTAAAAGTATAGACATGGAGCGTTTGTTGCTATCATCCTTGGTGTTCGAAATTGTCCAGATTTCAGTGAAGGATAATATTTAAAACGCTTTTGTTTATTTTAAAATGTAATGAGAATTTACAAAAGATTGTCGCTACAATCGATTTTGAAATTCTATAAGATGCAAAAATAATTAAATAAATTTACAAATGCAAATTATTTTTATTAAATTTCTATTTTACTCTATTAAAAAAATGATACCTATTTAAAAACATTATATAACATTATTATGCATTATTATTCTCTTTTTTAAAAGTACTTTTGTAATATTATTTTTAAATAAATATCAAGAAAAACAAAGAAACGCGTATATAATTAAATGTCAATATATTATTTAGTTTGAAAAAAAATAAATTCCATATTATTTCCATTTTTCTGTTAATTACATTATACAGTATTAATTCCACAATTAATGCGCAACAAAATGTCAATCTAAAAAAAGATACGACGGGTTTAATAACATTTGATGTGTTGGCGCAAAAAATTGAAGAAAGAAATCAAATTAAATTGTATTTCAAGTCGGAATGGTTTGCCAATAATCGTTTCAGATTAACATTAGCCGATTTGCCTCTGGATGACTGTTTGACTATACTTAAACGTGTGTCCGATTTATCATGCCTCAAAATCAATCCAACTACATATATCTTTGTTCCTGTTGAAATTCGAAATTTCTCGAATAACAAGGATGCAAAAGGTGTACTGCATATAGGTGATAAAAATGACTCAATTACTAATGCAAGCATCTCAGGAAAAATAATTGATTTTAAAACAGGAAAACCGTTGGATGGAGCACGCATCACCATTGATAAACTAAATATTCATATAATTACTAAAAAGGATGGAAATTATAATTTTACAATCCCTGTTGGAGAATATGATTTGAAACTTAATTATGTTGGCTTTGAAGAAGATAATAGAATTATTAAAGTAAGTGGGAATGGTATTGTTGATTTTGAAATGGCCGAAAATACCATCAAGTTGAAAGAACTTTTGGTAACTGATAGAGTTGTTGACCTTAATTTAATCAGAACACAAATGAGTACAATTAAGCTTAACAATAAGATTATCAAAGAATTACCCATGTTTTTGGGCGAAAAAGATATAATTAAAAGTGTTACTTTGCTTCCGGGTGTACAATCGACGGGTGAATTTGGAACCGGTTTTTTTGTTCGTGGAGGGAGTGCCGATCAAAATTTAATTTTGGTTGAAGATGTTCCTCTTTTTAACTCATCGCACATGTTTGGTTTAAGTTCTGCCATAAATTCAGATGGGGTGAGTAATGTTACTTTGCTTAAAGCCGGAATTCCTTCAAAATATGGTGAAAGAGTTTCGTCGGTATTAGACTTACGTTTGGGAAATAATGTGGAAAAAGTTGCTGTTAAAGGAGGTTTGGGGCTTTTAAACTCAAGATTAAACCTGGAAATTCCACTTTTCAATAACAGAATTAATGTTTTAATCGGTGCAAGAAGTTCATATTCAAATTGGTTGTTGCATTCCATGCCCGATGCAGATTTAAAGAAAAGTTCAGCCAGTTTTTACGATATCAACACCCTTTTAAAGTTTAAAATAAACGAAAAAAACGATTTGTCGCTTTTTGGCTATTTTAGCAATGATGAATTTAGTTTTAGTAAAAACTCACCATATCATTACGACAATTTACTTGCATCAGCTAAATATACTCACACTTACAACGAAAAACTGAATTCAACATTATCCCTTGGAAAAAGTCGATATCGCAATGATATTAATCAATTGGATAGCTTAAAACCTAAAGAAGCATATAAAATTAATTCGTCAATTAATTATTATGATGCTAAATTAAACTTTACATGGATTCCTGCAGAGAAGCATTTGTTCGATTTTGGATTTAACTCCATATTATATCAACTTCAACCCGGAATATTATCGCCACTTGGTAGTTTGTCAAATGTCTTAACTCAAAAAACTTTACAAGAAAAAGCTTTAGAATCAGCTATTTACATAAGTGATAATATAAATTTTTCACCAAAAATGAGTGCCGAAATAGGTTTGCGTTGGACTCAATATGCATATCTGGGACCAAACAACGTACTAATTTTTAAAAATAATGCCCCTCGTACTTCTGTAAATATAATTGATACTTTAAGTTATAATAATAACAAAGTAATAAAATGGTACTCAAGTATGGAACCACGCATTTCATTCCGTTACTCACTTGATAATATTAGCTCATTAAAATTAAGTTATAACCGTATCAGTCAATTTATTAATCTAATTTCAAATACGGCTGTAATGTCGCCTACAGATGTTTATAAATTAAGTAGTCCAAATGTAAAACCACTTATTTGCAATCAATATGCTATTGGATATTTCAGAAATTTCGACGAAAATACTTATGAAACTTCTGTTGAATTATATTATAAAAAATTAAAAAATATAGTAGAATATAGAGATGGTGCAAAAATTTTGCTCAATAATACTTTAGAAACCGATTTACTAAATGCTTCGGGATATAATTATGGCATAGAGTTTTATCTAAAAAAAAACACAGGTAGATTAACGGGTTGGACTAGTTATACTTATTCACGTTCAATGCGACATACTTCAAGCACTTATACCGAAGATAAAATAAATGGAAATAGGTATTATCCCTCCACCTTTGATAAGCCACACAACTTAGTGATTAATGCTACCATGCATTTAACCAGAAGATGGAGACTTGCAGGCACTTTTAATTACAGTACAGGTAAACCAATTACTTTGCCTGAACTGAAATATGATTTTGGGGGCCGACAATATGTATATTATTCGGATCGAAATAAATATAGACTTCCCGATTATCATCGACTTGATATAGCCATAACCTATGATGAAACATTAAAATTAAAACAGTTTTGGAAGGGAAGTTGGACATTTTCAATAATTAATCTTTATGGACAAAAAAATCCGTATTCTGTTTTCTATAAATCTACTTCACAACTGGAATCACAGTTTTATCAAAAGTTCAACCTTTACAAAATGTATATAATTGAAAGACCGATTCCAACTTTTACCTATAATTTTACATTTTAGACTATAAAAAGCATGAAAAATTTTAAAAATATAATTTTAAACTTAATGATGATTTTTATTTTCATTGGCTGCACCGAAGTTTATAATCCTGAAATCAGTACCGACACCGAGGCTTTAATTGTAGAAGGATTAATAACAAACGAAACTGGCCCTTTTGTAATTAAATTAACTAAAGCGAAGCCACTTAGCTTTGATTCTATAAATTCAGCAACTCATTTTGTGAGTGGCGCAACAGTTAAAATTATTGATGGTGACAAAAAAACTTATGAATTGAATGAATCTTCTCCGGGAAAATACTTTACATCTTCAGGATTTAAAACAAAAATTGGAAACACATATACCTTATTTATAAATACAAATGATGGAAATCGTTATCAATCGAATACAGAAATGCTTTTATCACCTCAATCGTACGATAGTATTCAAGGCGTTTTTACAAAAAAGGATTATCTGAATTCAAAAAATGAAGTTAAGAGTGTAACGGGAGCCGAAATATTTGTAAATCTGTTTAAGTCAATTCCAAACAACGAACCTGTTCCTGCTTGCAGATTTGTTTCCGATATTACTGTACAGTATCACTTAACATTCAATGAATCATATTGGGAAGATGGAGTAGAACATATAATTACTGACTGGTTTTGGTTTTGCTTTGGGTGGAATACATTCAGGTTGTCTGATATAGAGAATATTACAGAACAAAAAAACAATTTCTCTAATGCTGAAATAAAGAATCATTCTATAGGCTTTATGCCTTTTGATGCTTCTGATTACAATATGAAAACTTTTTTCGGCACAAATATTCCTCAAACTACTATGATATACTATTTAACAGTAAATCAGTATACTATGAATAGTGATACATACCGATTCTATAAAGCCGCAAATAATCAGCTGTCAGCCGATGGTAAAATATTCGATCCAATAAGTTCGCAATTATTAGGAAATATGCGTTGTGTAAACAATCCTGAAAAAATTGTGCTTGGATTATTCGAAGTTTCGTCTGTAAAAAAACAGGCTGTTTTAGTGAAAGGTTCAACTTATGATCTCAGTAAAAAAGTAATCTTAAATAACACAACTTTTTTAGAAATTCCAAAGGCTAATGCTTATACGTTCAAGGTTTGGGATGCAGCACCTGAAAATAATCCAATCAATAAAGACCCACTTTTTACACCTGTTGCATTTCCAAGTTGGTGGTATCATAACGATAAAAACAATTAATTATGAAATTATTAAAAATAGCAATAAAATTAATGCTACTTCAATATTTAATATTTTCTGTGAATATTGTTGATGCTCAATCCATTAATTCTGAATTGGCATATTTACATACCGACCGAAATGTATATGTAGGAGGTGAGTCAATTTTTTACAAACTATATATTTTGAATAATGCAACATATAAATGTTCTGATAATTCAAAAATTGCTTATATTGTTATCAGATCTATTAAAAATAACCCTGTTATAAAAATTCATGTAAAAATAGACAAAGGTCTTTCAAATGGCAGAATAATACTACCCGATTCAATTGCAACTGGCTATTATCAAATACTTGCTTATACCAGCGCAATTAAAAATTTAGGTGAAACATTTTATTTCAAAAAAGAAATTTTTATCGCCAATATATTTGATAAACTTTTAAATTTCAACACAATAGACTTATCGACTAAAGACACTAATTTAGTATCAAAACAAGATACGACAATTAATATTAAGACAGATAAAAATGAATATGGAGTAAGAGAAAAGGTAAATGTAAATATTAGTAATTTTGATGCAAAGGCTAATGTGTCGGTTTCGGTTTATGAAGAACCTCAAATAAAGATGATTGATAAAACTCTTGTCGGAGCAATTAATAATCAAAAATACACACTATCCAATAATCTGAATAAAACATTTTACACCCCCGAAACGAAGTCAAAAATATTAAGAGGTACAGTAGTTGATAGTAAAACGAACGAAAAAGTTAAAAATTCAATTGTGCTATTGTCCTGTTTGGATACAATACCTAACTTACAATATGCTATTACTGATTCGCAGGGTTTATTTCAAATGTTATTAAGTGAATATTATAATGGAAAAGAATTGTTTTTGACTATTAAGAATGTGCCTGAAAATGAGAAATGGCTTATTAAAATTGAAGACGATTTTGAATTAACTTCAAATTGGAATCCATTAATAACATCGTTCAACAATAAAGAAAATAAAGATTTTATTACAAAATCGCAAAATATTTCGTATGTAAATAAAGTTTATTCTCAAGACAATGTACTCAATGTTAAAGAGTTTAATCTAACTAAAGTTATCTGTCCAAAATTATATAATTGTTCGAGTACTACAATTTTCCCCGCTGATTATATTTCTTTACCCGATTTTCTCGAAATTACAGTTGAAATTTTATCTCAAGTAAGATTAGTAAAAGAAGATGGAAAATATGCTATAAAAGTTTTTAATACTTTATTGAAAGAATTCAACAAAAGTGATCCGGCAATTTTTTTAGATGGCGTTTACGTAGATGATATCAATAAAATAATTAAGCTGGGATCAAATCAGATACAAAAAATAGAGATTGTTGACACTGAAAGAGCTTTTGGTGATTTGGTTTTTTCAGGTGTGATTTCAATCATTTCAAAGGACAAAGAAATTATTAGAACTAAACCAACAATTAATTCATTACGTGTTAAAAATATGAGTTTTTCAAATACAGATGACATATTGAATTTTAATTCTTATATACCTCAAAATAAGCATATACCATTTGTAAAACAATTACTTTATTGGCATCCAAATTTGGAACTAAATGTAAATACTAATACAAACTTTGAATTTTACACCTCAGATAATAAAGCAAATTTTTTAATCCATGTTGAAGGAATTAGTGAAGATGGTAGGCCTATAAGCAAATTAGGTAGAATAAAAGTTACAGAACCAATAAATGTTAATGATAAATGAAACACTTCATACAATCAATAATACTGTTTTTTTATATTTCGGTAAGTGGGCAAACCAATGTTGCTAAGAATTTACCTGATATCGACACCTTGTTTTTACCTAAATTGACTGGTGATTTTTTTTACGAAAGCAAGAAGTATGTTGGTGATCAATACTATAATAATGATTGGGTAAAAGGAGATATTCTATTGTCAACTGGAGAAATGATTTATGATAAAACATTAAAATACAATGGATTATTCGATGAATTAATTTGGTTAAACACGAATAACTACGGTAAATTTAAACTTGATAAATCATTTATAAAAGAATTTTGGCTCAAGAATATTCAAGATTCAGCTATCCATTTTAAACAAATAAGCGTTCTGAATACAGCAAATTCGATTCAACAGGACATATTTGTGGAAGTTGTATTGCAAGGGAAAATATCGTTGTTCATTCAACGAAAAATTAGTGTTTTGGGTTCACAAACAATTTTTAAAGATA
>CAMBSB010000054.1 GCA_945870155.1 Paludibacter jiangxiensis
GTTGCCCTGATTGCGATTTTCAATGCACTAAGAATACTAAAAAAATAATAATCAAAGAATATGATTGCCAATATTTATATCGTTGCTTTTCTGATACTGTATTTCCTTATTGTGTTTATCACCCCCTCAATTCGTGTAAAACGCAAAACTGGCATTAATCCCTATGTGTTCAAAAACACCGATTCGGCACACGACTTTTTAGGTAAAGTATCTGCCCCAATTACCTCGTTAATTTTTATTGTAGCGTTAGTCAATCTTTTTTACCCCGAAGGTTTGCAGTATTTCGCACCCTTTACATGGCTCGAAATATCAATCCTGAAATATACAGGTTTCGCATTCATTCACTTTGCGCTTTTATGGATTATCGTAGCTCAGGTACAAATGAGTAACTCGTGGCGGGTAGGGATTGACCATTCCGCAAAAACCGAACTCAAAACCAACGGTTTGTTTTCTGTTTCCCGAAATCCCGTTTTTTTAGGTATGCTTGTTACATTAGCAGGAGTATTTCTCGTTTTCCCTAATGCAATTACCTTGTTTGTATTTGTATCTTCAATTTTCCTTTTTCAGGTACAGGTAAGGCTTGAAGAAGAGTATTTATCTAAAATGCATGGTAATACATATATTACATATTGCAAAAAGGTGCGACGTTGGATTTAGGGCAAACATTGTGAAACTAAAATATAATAAAACTCAATCAATAATAATTTAATTTTATCATTATGGAATACTATTTTAGCAAAACACTTCATGTTTCCTTCGATGAAGCAATCACGAAAACAACAGAAGGATTAAAATCTCAGGGCTTCGGAGTTATAACCGTTATTAACATGAACGAAAAGCTCAAAGAAAAGCTCAATGTCGATTTCAAACGCTATACCATTCTCGGGGCATGTAATCCACCATTCGCTTACAAAGCCTTGCTCGCCGAAGATAAAATCGGGACAATGTTACCATGTAATGTGCTGGTTATCGAACAGGGAGAAAACCTCATTGAAGTAGCAGCCGTCAATCCAATTACCTCTATGCAGGCAATTTCAAATCCGGATCTTGGTGAAGTAGCCCAACAAGTGACAAGCTTGCTTCAACAAGTGATTGAAAATTTGTAGATTATTTGTCAACCATTCTTTGTCGTTATACCAACAAAAGCAGGTCAATTTTATTAAATTGACCTGCTAAATTAAACAAATACGTTATTCATACAACTACATTTTCATACCTTTCATATCTGTAGTATGTTTCATTTTTGTTGAATCCTTTTTGCTTTCAGGTTTCATTTTCTTTACCTCTTTTTTTACTACCAGTGTCATGCCACATTTGGGGCATTTACCAGGCTTGTCCTTTATTACTTCAGGATGCATTGGGCAAGTGTACTTCACAGCGGTTACTTTTGTTTCAGTTTTCTTTGGTGCTTGGCCATAAGCAGTACTGAAAGTTGAACCTGCAAGAGTTAACCCAAAAACCAGGATTAGCGAATAAATCATTTTTGTTTTCATAAATCTATATATTTGAAGTTGACAATTACATATCCATACCGGGCATGCTACTAACTTTTTTTGGTTTAGGTTCATCCTGATTCATCATACTCGGTTTACCTGCCAACTGAGCTGCGGCATCAACGCTAAATGTACCATCAGTTACAATTTCTTCGCCGTCCATAAGTCCGTCTAGCACAACATAACTGTTTCCCAGCATTGGTCCAAGTTCTATTTCGCGCATTTTAAAATTAAGTTCTGTTGCATCCGGCTGTTTTACATACACAACGGATCGTTTACCTGTCCAGAGAACCGCTGAGCGTGGTATAACAAGCTTATCTTTAAATTCGTTCAGGTTTGCTTTCACTACACCTGTTGCGAACATTTCCGGTTTCAGTTTCCCACCTCCGTTTCCAACTTCAACACGTACTTTGGCTACACGATTAATCGGGTCAATAACCGGGTCAATAAATTTAATCATAGCCGAGAAATTTCTTCCTGGCAATGCTTGCAAATTGAATGAAATTGTATTACCTACTTTCAGAAAGGGTAAATCACTTTCATATGCATCAAACAGTACCCAGACGTTCGAAAGATTGGCAATATCAAACAACACACTTCCTTCCGAAACATGGTCTCCGGTATTTACTCGCTTCGCTGTTACAATTCCCGACGTGTTAGAATACACTTCGAAATTCGTTTTAACCTTTCCAGACTTCTCAATTTGTGTAATTTGATTCTCTGTCAGCATCCATTGCGTAAGCTTTTCCATAGCTGCATGGTAAATTTCGGGCTGACTTTCTTTGCTTTTTGCCGCTTCAATTAGCTCCTGTTGTGCTGTAATCAAATCGGGAGAATAAATAATTGCCAATAATTGCCCTTTTCTCACAGATTCGCCTGTAAAGTTCAACATTAACTTTTCTATTCTCCCGCCAATATGAGCCACCTGATTTTGCAACAAGCGTTCATCGGCTTGCACTTTTCCATAAAGACGAACTTCTTTACTCGGTCTTTGGCGACTGACAATAGAGGTTGCAACATTAGCAAGTTCAGCTGCTTCTTTACTGAAATGGATAGCATTAGAGTCCAGTTTTACACCACCACCACTTTCTTTAACTGGTATTAAATCCATGGCGCAAATAGGACATTTGCCGGGTTTATCTTTCCGGATTTGAGGATGCATGGAGCAAGTCCAAACTTCATTTTTTGCTTCTTCTGTCGAATGATTGTGTTCATCTTTTACCACCTTAGGCGAATGGAAAACCAACCAGCCAAGAAACAAACCGGCCAGTATCAAAAGTCCGTAACGGACATATTTATTTAAAACTATCTTTTTCATAAATGTATTTTGTTGAATGCAAAAATTTATAACTTCTTGTAATTATGAGTTATGCATTATTATTTATTAATTATTTGTCAATCGCTTTACCCAAGCTTCAGCTTTATTGAAATCCGTTGTTGCTTCCACTTGCTTCAATTCGTAACTGAACAATTGCTGACGAATACGCAAAATATCAGTTAGGCCGCTGGCAGATGAAGAAAAGGTTTTAATCATTATATCCAATGATTTTTTTGCTAACTGGCTTTGACTATCATATAATTTCATACGCCTTTGTGCATCGTTATACAATTGCAGAGCTTCATAATATTCAGTTTGCAAAGCATTAGCCGTAGCTTGGTAGTTTTGTTCCGTAGCCGTTTTCAAAAACTTTGTTTCTGCTTGCTGTGCATTATATTTCTTACGATAAATAGGCAAAGTCACCGTCAGCATGGGCATAATCATATCTTCTCCATTCATGGGAGAAGTTGACATTGGACTTTTAGCAATTACAGAATAATTAACGCCCACCCCAACCATGGGCAAACCCATTTTTTTCTGCATTTTTACTCTGGCTTCAAGCGATTGTTGTTCATATTGCAACATGCCTAACATTGGATTTCGGGTAAATATCGAATCGGAAACCGACAAATAAGCAATATCCAACGGTTCATTCGGTAATAAATCCGGTATATAAACCGAAGTTTTCAATGGTCGGTTCAGTTGACTGTTGAACCGTGCCATCAATACTTGTTCTTCATTCCTCAACGAAGCGATATTATCTTCAAGATTACCTTTTTCAATCTGAATTTGATACACATCACTTAAATTGGTAGTACCTGAAGATGAACCCATAGCGGATGAACCGGTTGAAGCTTCGGAACGTGAAACTGTTGTTGAGCCCGAATTGCCACCCATGGAATTCATGCCCGATGAGCTACCTGCATTTGTAGTTGTAGTTCCTACCGACATGCCGCCACCAGAAGAAGCTGAAGAACTGCCACCCAAAGAACCTGATTTGTATTTTACCAAGGTCAACCGTTCAATGGTTTTCAGCAAATCTACATTTTCTTGGGATATTCTGATGTTCTGACGGATTTTATATAAATCAAACCACGTCCGCTGTGCATCATAGCACACTTGCAACTTGGCATCCCTAAATGTTTCGTATTTGGCTTTGGCCATCAGGCTCATTTCATCCTTGGCATTTTTGATGACACCAAACCACGGAAACATTTGCATAAGCTTGATATCTGCCACCTGATTACCTCCAATCAACTCCATTGGACTGAGAAATACACCCAGTTCCAGTTGCGGATCAGGCAAGCTGCCGACTTGGGGTACTTTCTCCAGGGCAGCCTGATATTCATTATATCGCTGCATGACAGTGGGATTGTTTTTAATTGCTATTTTTAAATAATTCTGCAGCGAATCCGATTGCTGGCTAAATGCACCGCTTGACAACAACAACACCACAAATAGCACTACTATTCTATTTACATTTCTTCTCTTCATACCTCTTCCTCGTTGTTAGTTGTCTGAATTGCCATTTTTGCATGTTTCTTAACTGCACTTTCACGCCACATAGCCTGAAATATCGGTACTACATAAATGGTCATTACCTGAATAATCATTCCACCAAACGTAGGAATAGCCATTGGCACCATAATATCCGCACCTTTTCCCGTGGAAGTGAGTACAGGTAACAAGGCAATAACCGCCACAGCTGTTGTCATCATAGCCGGACGAACACGCTTTTTCCCTGCATCTACAACAGCTTCACGCACATCGTGTACAGTTCCGGGATGGCGATCTTCAAATACCTGGTGAATATACGTTCCCATAATTACACCATCGTTGGTAGCAATTCCGAAAAGAGCTATAAACCCAACCCAGACAGCCACACTCAGGTTAATAGGATGCATTTGGAACAGGTCACGCAGATTTATGCCGGCAACAGAAAAGTTCAGAAACCAACCTTGTCCGTAAAGCCACAACATGATAAATCCACCGGCAAACGCTACAAATACACCCGAGAAATGGATAAATGAAGCAGTTACCGTTTTAAACTGGAAGTATAACAAGAGAAGAATCAGTAACAAACTGATTGGAATAACAATGGATAACCGTTCGGTTGCACGAATCTCATTTTCGTAGTTTCCGGCAAATTTATAGGTTACTCCGAAAGGCATTTTCAATTCACCGGAATCCAGTTTTTTCTTCAATAACTTATCGGCTTCGTTCACCACATCCACTTCGGCTTTGCTTTCTACTTTGTCGAAGATGACATAACCAACCAAAAAAGTATTCTCGGTTTTTATCATTTGAGCACCTCGGGTATAGTTTATATCAGCCAATTCGCTCAATGGTATTTGCGTGCCGTTCATGGCGGGAATCAGAATACGTTTTATATCTTCCGGATTGTCACGCAATTCACGGGCATATCTCACTCGCATCGGGAAGCGTTCACGCCCTTCTACCGAAGTGCTCAACGCCATACCACCCATAGCTACTTGTAGTATTTCCTGCACATCGCTGACCATCATTCCGTAACGTGCCATGTTTTCCCTGTTCAATTTTATTTCCATATATGGAGCACCTACGGCACGGTCGTAGAATACCGATGAAGCTTTGACCGATGGAACATGTTTCAATGCTTTTTCAAATTGCATTCCGGCTTTTTCTATCGATTCCAAATCGGGGCCGTACACTTTTAATCCCATTGGGGCACGCATACCGGTAGAAAGCATCACCAAACGGGTTTCGATGGGTTGCAATTTCGGAGCTGAAGTCAAGCCGGGAATATCGGTCACTTTTACAATCTCATTCCAGATATCAGTTGGTTTTTTTATCTGCGACCGCCACTGACGGAAAAACTCACCGTTTGATGCAATAATCAAACTATCGGAAGGGATAACACGGAAAGCCTCTTTTTCCGCATTGTATGTTTTCCCATTTGTCAACACGAATGCACCGTTTTTATCTACTTTGAAACGCTCACGGTGTCCATCTTCATCCAGTATATATTCAGGTCGGTAATTGATGGTATTTTCAAACATTTGAACAGGTGCAGGATCTAACGATGAATTTACACGCCCCCATTTACCAACTGCCACTTCTACTTCTGGAATGGAGGATAAACGCTTATCCAGCGTTTCGATGTATTGCAAATTCTTTTCAATACTCGAATGCGGCATACTGGTTGGCATTAACAAATAAGAACCCTCATTCAGCGATGGCATAAATTCTTTACCTGTTCCCGGAAATGCTTTTGCTGGTGCCTCCCAACCTATTTTTTCAAAGCCTTTGGCAACAATTCCAAATGTTTTATCAAATCCTTGCCATGCCAAAAGCCCGAACAGTAACGTAAATGCGGGAAGTAGCATAAATTTCCATTTATGTTCCAAACCCCAACGAAGAATAGGTTCGTAAAAATGAACCATGGTCATCAATGCTGATAAAATAACAGCAACAATTCCAGCCACAAACAAAAAGTTTACAAACAAACTGTTGTGTGCTCCCAATGGCAGCCATTCCATAGATAAATAATAGACAGCCACTAAAACAGTTATTCCGATATTGATGTAATTCGGGAATTCTTTTCGTTTTTCCGGCCAACGGTAATCAAGCAAATTATTTACTCCTACAGCAATCAAAGCTAAAGCTGGCCAAACCTGCCAAAAAATTATAACTGTAATTCCACCTGCTATCAGACTACCATTAAAATAACGTCTGATTTTTTTTGTGTCCATCCGTATGTCGAATACTATGTGTACCAAAGTCGGCAACACAATAATCCCGAGTAGAAATGCCGAAATTAACGCAAATGATTTGGTAAATGCCAGCGGATGAAATAATTTACCTTCCGATGCCTCCATGGCAAATACGGGCAAGAAACTGACAATTGTTGTGGCAATAGAAGTTACCACCGCAGCACGGACTTCAGTTGTTGCCAAATAAATAAGGTTCATCAGTTCTTTTCCGCGCACTCCTTTATTCTCTGGCATTTCCAGATGCCGGAGAATATTCTCCACATCCACAATGCCAATATCCACCATCACCCCAATGGCAATAGCAATACCCGACAAAGCAACGATATTGGCATCAACACCAAAGAAATGCATCAGAATAAAAGTCATTAACACACCTAATGGCAACAATCCCGCAACAATTACAGAAGCCCGAAGATTGAGCACTAATACGATTATGACGATAATACTAATAAGAATTTCATGCGAGAGTGCCGATTCGAGTGTTCCAATGGTTTCTTTTATCAAACCGGTACGGTCATAAAAGGGTACAACGGTTACTTTTGAAATGCTGCCATCTGGCAATGTTTTTTGAGGTAGTCCGGCTTCAATCTCTTTGATTTTGGCTTTTACATTATTGATAACTTCCATTGGGTTTGAACCGTAACGGGCTACAACCACAGCTCCTACAGCTTCACTTCCTGCTTTGTCTAAACCACCACGGCGGGTTGCTGGTCCGAATGAGGTTCGAGCTACATCTTTGATACGAACAGGTATATTATTGCGCACCGAGATAACTGAATTGTCTAAGTCATCCAGATTCTTCACATAACCCAGACCTCGAATAATATATTCCACATTATTCAGTTCCACGGTCTCAGCTCCAATATCAAGGTTGCTTTTCCGCACGGCATTCATCACGTCCATCACCGAAACACCAAAAGCTTTCAATGCTTCAGGATTTACATCTACCTGATATTCTTTAATGAATCCGCCTACCGAGGCAACTTCCGAAACGCCTTCGGCTGCCGATAGACTATATTTGACGTAAAAATCCTGAATAGTGCGTAACTCTTGTGGATTCCAACCGCCATTCGGCTTGCCTGTTTTCGGGTCACGCCCTTCGAGCGTGTACCAGTAAATTTGCCCTAAAGCTGTAGCATCAGGTCCTAACGAGGGTTGGACACCTTGCGGCAACGTTCCGGCAGGTAATGAATTCAATTTTTCCAGAATTCGCGAACGGCTCCAGTAAAATTCCACATTATCTTTGAAAATAATATAGATAAACGACATGCCGAACATCGAAGTGCTTCGAATCGTTTTCACTCCCGGAATGCCAAGTAATGCTGATGTAAGCGGATAACTGACTTGATCCTGAATGTCTTTAGGCGAGCGACCCATCCATTCAGTAGATACGATTTGTTGGTTATCACCAATATCAGGAATAGCATCTACCGGAATCGGATCGCGCGGAAGTATGCTGGTTTTCCAGTTAAAAGGGGCATACGCAATTCCCATTACCAAAAAAGCAATCAGGAAAATAAACGTAATCAGCCTATGATAGAGAAAATAATGAACGAGTTTATTAAACATAATTCTAATGTGCTAATTGATTTATATTATAATGTTTGTACAATTGGCAATTAATTACATATTCATCATGCCGCAACCTTTCATCATACTCTTTTTCTTTGCACCTTTTTTCACCAATTCCATACCACATTTTAGACATTTACCTGGCTTCTCTGTAATAATTTCGGGGTGCATGGAGCAGGTATATTCAACTTTAGCTGGTTCCTTTTTCTCCAGATTCATATCACATTTTGGACATTTTCCGGGTTTATCTGAAATAACTTCAGGATGCATTGGGCAAGTATATTCAACCTTAGCTACTTCTTTTTTTTCCAAATCCATTCCGCATTTGGGGCATTGTCCTGGTTTATCCGATATAACTTCTGGGTGCATTGGGCATGTATATTCTACTTTTGCGCCTTGCTCTTGTAATAAATTATTTGCAGTCGCAGTTATTGTAAAAATGGCAAGAACTGCCAAGGTTGATATTAATATTCTTTTTTTCATTTTCTTTGTTTTTATTTTTTTGTCGATAGTCTATCACTTGTTTGTAATGCCCAATTGATAATAAGATTCTTTTCTTCGTCACTTAGATTGGCACCTTTGTGCATTAATCTGTACGAAGATAGAGGCATAATATTGTCCTTGATACTATTGGCTAGTCCTTTCAATTTACTGATTTGACTTCTCGTCGAATAGCTGCCGAACTCACTGAAGTTTATCTCTGTCTTTCCCTCTTTAACGTGTGTATCCATCATCAGTCGAACCGGTTGAATTTTTGAATACCATGGATAGTAAGTGTTATTACTATGGCAATCATAACAGGCATTTTTAAGTAAAGAATGTACCTTAGAGGGCATAATTACTGTGTTTGAAATGTCAGTTACAGATTCCTGTCCGCCAATATTCTCAGACGACGGAATAAATTGAATGGCTATAAATAGAATAACTATTGCTAACAGTATTTTAATTATGAGCCTCATACTTATTTTATTTCTTCTTTTATTGAACCGCTGTCAGACATTGCTTTACCCATATATGGATTTTTAATTTCCTTGGTTTCACTAAGCCAAAAAGCACTTTTCTTATTATTATACATTGAATCAAAATCTTGATATAATACTTGTCCAGCTCCGAAAATTTTCACTAAATCGTACAGATCCTGACTCAACATTTCAAAATGCTCCCGCTGGTGTTCGAGCTTATCGGCATTTTTACCTATGTGTTCGGCCATCTCTTTAGAGTCAGCAGAAATGTCATCCCATTTTTTCTTTTGGTCGGGAGTAAATGATGCCGCATTTACTTTAGCAATTGCCTCTACAAAAGCCTTACCCGCAGTTGCAGCGTCCGTTCCATTGTCATTGGCCAAACCATTTTTAATTTGTAGGTATTGACTCACAAGCTCACTTATTGGACTTGCTTTTTGAGTAGTCGTAGTAGCTGATTTTGCGCTATCAACCTGTGATAGTGACAGCGTGTCAATGCTACTGTTCTGACTTTCCGTCGATTTTTTACTGTTGCAGGCTACCAATGTCATGGAAGCGATTACTAAGCCTAAAATTATTTTTTTCATCGTCTTTTTTATTTTGATTATTATGTAAATACTAATCTATAAGTATCAACCCCTTATCTCAGTGGTATTTTTCTGTAGATGTTTGAAGTATTTATCTCAACTCAGTTAGAGTATAATTTAATGGTGTCCACCGCCTCCACCTGAACCACTATGTCCACTATGTCCACCACCTGAGCCCGAATGTCCACTATGTCCACTATCAGAGCTTTGTTGCCGTTTCTGGTTAGGATCCCATTGTACGAGTTCCATTAAGCATTTTGGGCAATGACCGGGTTTTGTTTGAAAAATCTCACTGTGCATTGGGCAGGTGTAATAATATGTCTTATTCGCTTCTGCTTTTTCTACAATCTTCTTGCTGCACGAAATAAAAGCAAATGCAATTAAAAACACAAATATAGATATTTTATATTTATACATATTGATATTTTGTTACTAAATTTAATAAAAATGCAATCACTTATCTAAACGTTAGTCAAACCGTTTTTGTGGTTGCGGATAAAATGTAAGTTACAATTCAGTTAGCATTAATTCAACCTATGACTTCGTCTTAAAATTTTCATTTTTGCATACACACTTTCAATGCTATCCGTTTGAGTCGACATCATTTTACACATAACTATATGCTCATGCAAAATGCTGTCATTTCTCATATAATCTGGGTTTGTGGTGTTTTTCAACGACAAATGCATACTGTCCATCAACTGTATCATTTTACTTTTATCGCCCATATTACCCATACCACTGCCAACCATTGAATTTCCGAATCCCATAGCTGTCGTTTGATTTACCATTAATCCGGTCGAATCAACAACCATGTTGCTGTTTTCATTCTGCAGCATATATTTACAATATTGAAAATAATGCTCCGAAAACAAGCTGTCATTCTTAGCAAACATCATCTTGTTATAGCTAATATCAACAGAACTGACTTTATTTAAACCAACTATATGATGTGCAGAATGACCAGTACCATCATTTCCTGTGGTAGTCGTTGTTCCTGTTGTTGTAGTAGAGGTATCGGTGGTTGACGTTGTCATTAATGCCGAATGAAATAAACTTGCCTGAGTGTAATCCTGAGCAAGTTGTGCCGCGTAACTTGCTACATCCAATTTTTGAGCACTATCAACTACTAGTTCATTTTTATTGCACGATACAAATAATAAAACTGAAGAGAAAACTGAAATTACAATTGTTTTTTTCATAACAGACTATTTTTTAGTTGTAAATACCATTGTGATACGTTTGATGCTCAACTTGAATCGTATGCATATTTCTATAATATCCTCCAACAGCGGTAGTATCTCCCATCATACGATCCATATCCATGCTAGCATTCATCATGCCCATACCACTCATCATCCCTGTACCGGGAGTGTAATTATTCATCATAATGCCATTTTGGTACATCATGTCGCCAAACATATTGTAATGCATAGTGAATAGTGAATCATTCTTGTGATAGAGTTTATCGTATTTCAGGCAATAGGCATTATTCTTATGCACTTTCACCGTATCATAAACCATTTTTAGCGTATCGTTGTATGCCTTTGTTAACGAATAACTACTCTGTACCTTAGCCCTTTCAGCATCAATTTGAGCGTAATCCACACTACTTGTATCAGTTTTACAACTGGAGAACGCTAATACTAACATAAAAACACCTACTAATAATCCATTTACTTTTTTCATATTCTTTGTTTTAATTTTATTGATTAATTATTTATTTATTGTACTTCAAATTGTAACATCATACCATCGTCCTCGTGTTCCAGATTATGACAATGCAACACAAACAAACCTTTGTTATTATTAAAAGTCATTATCACTCGCACTTTTTCGCCCGGCAATAAAAGAATAGTGTCTTTCCAACCCTTTTCACTGGCTATCAAACCACCTCTTCCTCCTGTGCGGTCGAGCACCTGAAATTGAACACCATGGACATGCATGGGGTGAGGCTCTGCACCTGTTGAGTTATCAAACACCCATATTTCGGTACTTCCCGCAGCAACAACTTCATCTATCCGGTTTTTATCGTACACCTTATTGTTTATTTGGTGCATACCTGTCATTGTCATTCCTCCCATATTACCCATATTGCTCATTCCACTCATACTCATTTCCGAAATGCGAAACGTACGTGTTTTTGATGCCGAATTTGCTGCAATTTTATCTAAGGTTGACAACGCTAAAGGAGTAACAAAGTTAGTTGTTATTTTCGTTTCTACTACAAACTTCAGGATATTGAACTTTTGTTTACCCTGTGTTGAAGTTCCTGTGAACGAATTATTCATTAAAAATAACTCTGTTCCAATATTATATGAAGAAAAATCCATTAATATATCAGCACGCTCACCAGGTGCAAGTAGAAGCGTAGAAACAGCTTCTGCTGTTTCCAGCAACCCTCCGTCCGACCCTATTACTTTAAACGATGCTCCGTTGCTAAACCCTAAATTGTAAATTCTGCTATTTGAACCATTCAAAACCCTGAAACGATAAGTTGTTGTTTTAACCCCTTTGTATGGGGCGTGAACTCCGTTTACAGTAATATATTGACCCATGTATCCGGTCATAACATCATTCATTGTTGGTGTGTAGTCCAACGAATAATCTGTATTTATACGTTTATCTTGTATTACCAATGGCACTTCAAATTCACCCGACGGTAAATTTAATTTTTCTTCTTCGGCATCGCGAACGATTACTGCACCGGCAAGCCCCATAAAAGCCTGTTTTGCAGTATATCCATCCGGATGTGGATGATACCAGTATAAACCACCTCTTTGAATTACTTTAAACTTATAATCAAAAGAAGCTCCCGGTTGAACCACGTCTTCGGGATGTCCATCCATGTTAGCAGGTACAATTAATCCATGCCAGTGAATATTGGTTGGTTCGGTCAAATTATTCTGCAAATTCACACTCATTACATCGCCCGTATTGACAACAATGGTAGGTCCTAAAATAGAACCCGATTGATAACCCAACACCTTTGATGATTTCCCTTTAAAGATGTTTTGTGTTGTGAATTGGGCTGTCAAATTCATTTGCCCGTTAGTTGTTGGAGGGCTCGGTAGAGCAATTGTAAAATCTCCTTCAGTTACAGTGGTTACTAAATCTAAGGGGTCGGAACTGCAACTGGAAAATGAAATAATCAATGCAAAAGCACTTAGTATTAATCCGTAAGTTGTTTTCATATTTTTTCTGTGTAATATTTAAATTTAATGTTGTTTTTTTTTGTTCTCAAACGACAGGAAAATAAATTCCTGTCATTTGATAGAACAAAGTAGTGAGCATTTCAATCTTAATGACACCCTCCGGAATGTTGAGAGTTGGCAGAACGATGTCCGGCATGTGCAGCTGTCATACAGCCGCTGAATGCCATAGCAACCAATGTATAAAGCACAATTGCAATAATCATTTTTTTCATTCTCTGGAATTGTAGTTTTCCTTAATTACTTGATCCCCTGGGCTTCCAGAAAATGATTGATTTTGTAATGTTTATGAAACTCGTCATAAACTCCCAACGAAGCATCTGAATCAAATTTACCATCAATTGCATCATGTAGCATGTGGTTGTCCGGGTAAGCAGCTTTAATGTTTAGCAAAGTCAGGGCTTTGATTTCACCATCACCACCTTTACTGAAATAATAGGTAGTCACTTTTTTCGAACCTCCCGTTTTTACACCTGCACTTACTACAGTCTGTTTGCTATAAATCCATAACACACTTTTGTCAGCAAGTTGATAATCTTCCTTGCCCTGGAAACGTACAATTTTGGCATCACATAGTTCAAAACCCCAGATGTCAGCTTTCTTAAGGTCGTAAGATTTGCCTTCGTGAACAACGGTAATAAAATCTTTACCCCAAAAATCATTCAGTTTTATTTTGTGCGTTTCTTTTGCACAATCAATACCATAGGTCAGTTTCCCTGCCTGATAGTCAGAATATGTTTTATATACTCCACTCTTTTGAGCAAACAATGAACTCATTCCAAAAATTGCAATTACTGCTAAAGCACTAATTCTCTTTACTAAATTTTTTGTTGTTTTCATAATTGTATAATTTAATAATTTGGTTTTACTTATAAACTGTATTTTTATTTATCGGTATTTGCAGCAGCTAGGCAATGCATTATACACTTTACTTGTTGCTTTGTATTTAGGAGTATCATGTCCTACAGCTGCAATACTCTTTTGGATATCGTCGCTAGTTACAGCCTCCGGATCATAGGCTAAAGTAAGTACTTTCGTCTTATCGTTCCAGACTGCTTGAGTAACTCCAATCAATTTAGCCGCTTTCTCAATACGACTTTTACAGGTTTCACAATTACCAAAAACTTTGAATGTTTCTTTATTGGCAATATTCTTTTGTCTGGTTGTTGCATCCACTTTTGAGTGGTTATGCGTTTGTGCAATTGAAGTTATACTAACTGAAATCGCTATGATAGCTGCAAGAAAATATTTAAATGTTTTCATATAAACTCTTCTTTATCGGTATTTGCAGCAGCTGGGCAATGCGTTATACACTTTAGCTTCTGCTCTGAACTTTGGAGTGTCATGGCCAACATCAGCTATCTTTTTTTGGACATCTATACTTCTCACTTTGGATGGGTCATAAACCAAAGTCAGCAATTTTGTTTTTTCATTCCAGTCGGCTTTCGTTACACCGTCTATTTTTGCAGCTTTTTCTATTCGGGCTTTACACGATTCACAATTACCACCTACTTTGATAATTTCTGTCTTTGGAGCTGACATTTTTGAATGATCTGTCATTTGTGCAGTTGCGGTTGCGCTTACTGCTAGAGCTATTATAGCTACAATAAATAATTTTAATGTTTTCATTTTGTCGTAATTTTAATTTGTTTATAATTTTAATTTCTAATAAAGTTATTGTTAGATGGTATTAATCGACTATTTGATTCCAGTCTGTACCTTCTCCAAGGGGGTTGAAATATTTCATTCAATTTTCGTTCAATCATTGTTCTTTTTTGAAATGTCAGAAATGGAGTATAACGAACATAAAGTGCTATTTTTCCGATGCTGTTTTTTTTCAGATATATAGCATTATTGCTTTCTATTGCTGTTCTCAATTCGCAACTTTCACCAACGTCATATAAGAAATATTCACCGTTTATTTCACGAATAACAGCATATATTCCTGACAAATTTTTGATTTCCGATGTTGTTTTATATGGTCCTCGAAATGAGTACCCTCCTAATCTGATTGACATAAGTGTCATTTTTAATGATTTGAAAATATTGATTATTATTTCCTATACTCATTTCAAATTGTTATTATAGAACACAACAAAATACGTTATCATCGCAAGACGGTCCGAACTATTGAGATGCAAATAAATAACTCAATTTGACGTAGTCGAAATTAAACTATATTTTAGTATCTCTGGCTATCCAGTTATTTGTTGAATTATGTAAATGACCTATAATGTGCGTTCTAAGTCCTAAGTCCTAACTTCAATAATTACAGTTCGAAAACCATAAGAATAAACTTGACGTAATAATTTGGAAAATGTAGGAATGTGACAATCCAAAGTCACCAACCGTTTCTTACTGAAACTTAGTGTCCTTAGTGTCTTAGTGGTGATAAAAAATCAAATACGGAATACACAAATGTCGGGGAGGCTTACAGCACTGGCAATATAGTTGCCGGGTGGCTGGACATTTATGTTTGAAGTAGAATTCGTATGTAAGGATTGAATTCCAATAGCTTTAGGAATATCAAAAAACTGCAATAGTTGATTGGCTGTATGATTGATTTGTAAGGTAGAAGGACTATAATTACTGTCTACCACATAAAATGACATTTCATCTTTGCAACAACCTTCGTTAGTAACGGTTGCAGTTGTTGAAGCTGTTTGCTCTTCTCCACACATTCCACAACTTGCCTTTTCGTGAGTAAACGATAGCTTCACAGCAGAAACTTCTCCACCGCATACATGCGTAGCAAGCGAAAGATGCATCCCCGAAAGGAGTATCATCACTGCAAATAATATGGAGAATAGTTTTTTCATTTAACTGTCAAACAAATAGTGTTCCTGAAAAGTTCAGCAAATATAGGATATTTCATAATATATTCTTGTATTTGGATGTTAATAATCTCTAAATGCTATCAAAACTGTAGGATTTGCTACAAAATTGTTGGCAAGTATTTCATTTATTACTCAATCACGAGCATTTTATTTGTCTTGGAATAAGTATCGCTGTTGACAGTTTTTATATTTACTCTGTAGAAATAGATACCCGTTTTAGCTTTTTGTCCGCTATCGGTTATTAGATTCCATGTTATGTTGTCCACTGTCGATTGTGATTTACTCCATATCTTTCTTCCCGATATATCAAAAATTTCAACTGTAGTCCCCAGCACTGTTTCAGGTCTGTCGTGTACAACAATTATATTGGTTACTGTTTTAACCGGATTTGGATAGTTCGAAACGCTGTAAATTTCAGGTGTTAATCCTTTTACAACTTCAAAATCAATTGTAGTTGTGTTTGAATTATTCAATAAATCCCATGCTCTGAAAGTTAGAGTGTGTTTACCGTTAGTCATTTCAGGCAACTTATACTTTACCGTCCCTTCAGTATAACTATTGACATTTGCCTGATAATAATCATTCACTACCAAAGATTGATTGGGGTCTTTGTCAACCGTAAGCATTAAATCATGACCAATACCACTTCCTACCGTATTTATGCCATTGTTGTCAGAAAGGGTGGCTATAAATAAAGGTGTTTCATTTACTTTATTCCCCGATACGAAATTCGTAGAATTTAGGTACAATTGAACCGTTGGTCCTGCTGTATCTTCTATAGTATTACTGGAAGTGCCACCAACGATAAAATTCTCATAATAACCATGGGCTTCGTAATCATTTACATCGTCCTGAGCATAATAATTAATCCGTCCCCCTCCATAATTGTATTTAATGTCTTTAGGAAGCATAAATGTAAATCTATAAGTACCGTTGGTTACGGCAACATCACCCGAAAACAAGGTGTTTGGACGGTCTGAAAAAGTGATGGTACCATCATTATGATTGTTTTGAGATGTTATCCGTTGTACTTTATCATAAACAACTACATGTAGTGACCCATTAAAACTTTCTACTTTGCTGCCTGTATCATCTGCAATCACACCCTGAATGGTTGCTACCGACAAAGCCCGTAAAGTATCAGAACTCAGGGCTGCACTTTCATTTACCTTGGTAGTTACAACTTTGTATTTGGTTGGGTAATTTAGTTTAATAGCCGGGTCACCCAGATAAATATAGGATAGCTTATTTATTTCAGTACCAATACTATTCTTTGCAAAAGCAATTACATCGCCTACGCGCATGTGTTCACCATTTCGTTTTTTGAATAAATTATCACAAAATAATTTGTTTAATACATAGTTTTGAGATGCATATACCGGACGAACGGCCGACAAAATACCTATTCCGCCACCAACAGGGTTTAACACTACAGTTTCACCCGCCGAAACCTGTTCATTGTCAAAGATATTAAAATCGCAGGTTGGAGCTACCCAAATGGGTAAATGCTTATTCGACATTGCTTTGACATCGTTTAAAGATAAAATACTCTCATTCGTCCAACCGGTAGGTCCTCCATGCCCGGTATAGTCAAGCAGAAACAATCCGGAACGTATCAAATTCTGAAATCGCGTTTTGGCCAATGGATAACTTTCACCACTGGCAGTAATTTCTTGCTTATACGCATCAAGATATATTTTGTTTATCTGATAGGCGGGGAAACTACCGCCTAAAGATTCTGCCACATTATCAGCCTGTGTGGAGTGTAAGGATGCGTCACCATCATCAGCTAAAAAAAACAGTTGATTTTTCCAGTTGCCTTTGTCGATATTATTCATATACCCAATGGTCTTATTTACTACATCGGTTGCTTGTTGAGCTGTACTTACCGAGAATCGACCTACTCCAACATCCATTAAATTTGCGGCCACATTTACACCTTCATTATCATCCAGGAAAGTAAAATAATCATCTGTATTGTATGACAATGTTGTCACTGTTGAATTTTCCGCTTGATAAGTGAGTATAAAATTTTCCCCCGAATTACTGAGAATCTTTCGGTTGTCAAAAGTTCCCTTCCCAAAAAGCAACAAATATTTAGGTAAATCCGTTGTGATTCCGGCATTCAGTGCCCTATCGTAAAGCATTTTCATTACCCAACGGTAAGCGGTTGCGTCAGGAGCTCCTGATGAAAACTCGTTATAAACCTGATCGGTTGTTATTACTGAAACGGTTAAATTGTCTTTCTCCCGGTGAGCATTGGCCAATGTCTCTGCCTGTGATAAAAATTTGGGATGTGTCAGAATAACCATGTCAGCCTGACTAATTGCATGAAGATTTTGATTTGGAACTGCACCATCCACCTCAGGTGTTAAATAGGCCCCTTTATCAGTTGGGTCAATGGCCAAATAGTTTCGCAATTCATTTCCACTGGCAGTAAAAGTTAACTTCCCATTTACTATCTGAGTAGGAACTTTGTTTATATTTTGTTGGTCGGTGATATCCCATATTTGAACATTACTCCCGGCATCGCTTAGTTGATACTGATTATAAGTTCCTGCACCAATAAAGTCTACGTTCTGAAATTGCATGGCCGAACCACTCATTTTAAGCTGCCTGCGACAATTAATCTCCAGGTAATTCAAATAGCCGATTCCAGTTGATACTGTTTTAGAATAAGTTACATTAAACGATAATGGACTATTCGTTGGAGTAAAGCTAAATGTGGAAGCTGCAACCATTGCAACCGTATAAATATCATTGGATTTCGGCGAAACAGCCAGGGTTTTAGTTTGCCCGCCATTTAAACTAAGTGAGAAGTTGGAAGCTGCGGGCGAATTGGCAGCAACACTTATTCGTGCTGTAGCTGGGCTTGTGGTAACCGGATTTGGAAAATTAAATGGAAAGTTATAGGATAATACTTCATTAAAAGTCTCCCCATAAAATTCTTTTCCTGATTTAGCTAAATTGACCAATTCTGATTCATGAACCTGATAATCCGAAAACTCCTGAACCACATTAATAGGTGCAGATGAAGGAATGTCATTACTTTTTTCTTCAATCCGTTTACCAACCCCGGCATCCGATGTTATAAAATAATAACCGTACTTAGAGTAGATATTAATGTTATGAGTGAAAATGGATTTCGATTTATCATACGCCCATTTTGTAACCCCCTGACCATAAAACAAAATATAGTCACCCGCATTGAATACACCGTCAGATCCTTTCTGCATCCAAATAGCTACTTCGGGCAAATCGTCTGTTTTGGGTAACGAAAAACTTTGTTCCAGAACTCCGCCGCCATATCCAAAAACTCGTACATTTCCGGGTGAAATTCCCATGGCCGACAGATCTTCATAGGTCAGTTTGTAAACGCCTGATTCGGAAATTTTAATCTTTACAAATTTGCCTTGTGCCAATACTGAAGAAGTGACATAAGTGTGACGTGTTACTGCTGCTGCCTTTTGTGGTTGGGATGTTTTTTTTATTACCAAATCAAAAGACTGAAGCTTTAGCACTTTGCCTTGTTGATTTACAAAAGGTAATGCACGAATATCTAAAAAACTCGTACCACGTTCATGCAGTTCATCTGTCAAAACTTGAATAGTACCCGGTACAGTATTATTTTCATTAATCAAAGCTGTTTCTTCACTTGTCAATGGAACATAAACTTCGTTTCTAATTTCTACCTGATACGAAAACGCTCTATCACACACAATTCGTTTATTGAAATAAGGCAACCGGCTCTCAGCTGGGTATTGCGCACCTGTAAATGAAATTACATTTACAGAGGCTGAATTAGCAACCCATTTTTCAATACCTGTCCAATTTATTTGATGTGACGTTGTTTCTTCTGTTTGGGCAAAAGTAACAGATAAAAAAGAAAATAGAAAAGCTAACAAAGCTAGAGTATATTTCATGTGAATTTGAGGTGTTTTATTAGTCTCATTAGGGATTGTAGATCAGCAACAGTCTTTGCCGGTTTGTTTAGACGGACATTTTACTGTCCCATAACTGCAATACACACAACAGTCACCTTGCTTAGGCCTTAAAACTGTCTTGCAGTTCTCACACTCATAAAAAAATTGACAAGTATCTGTCGGCATGGTTTCATTTTTTGAGTGTCCGCATTTTGGACATGTGATTGTTGATTCCAATTCAACGGTTTTACCTTCAATTACACTACAAGTCTTGTCCTTAGTTTTATGCTTTCGATTGATGTAATAATTCAGTGCGGTTGCAACAAGTAATCCAAACATTCCCACATAAACTGCTTTACTATCAATATCAAAGTTATAGACTGCAACAATCAATCCTCCACTTATCAATCCTATGAGCAAGGGCAAGAAAATCCTATGTTGTCGGTAAGAAATAAAAAAACCAATTAGGGTAATAAAAACAAGTCCTTCAAATATATATTCTGTCCAACCTCCAAAGAATTCTACTGAACTAAGTCCTAAAGCTGAAAGAGTAAATGCAAAAAGAGGAAAGCAACAAGGTGAGACTATAGCTATGAGAAAAAGTCCGAATGTTCCTATCTTATCAAGATTTGTTGTAAGTTTCATAATTTTCATATTTAAAAATTGTATTTGAATTTCAAGTGAAGTTTACAGATTTCCGTGTCCTTAGTTTGAATTCTCACCTTAGGTGTAAACACGACAAAAAATTAGCAAAAAATTAAATTCTGCTAATGTGCCGATTGGAAAGTGAAATTAAATCCTGAATATACAAATATGAGGACGGACTACTGCATAAGCAGAGTATTCACCCGGTGGTTGATGAACATTTGTATTTGTAGAAGATAGTGAACTGAAAGAAGAAAGTCCTACGTTTTCTGGAATATAAAATACCTGCAATAATTGATTTACAGGTTTGCTTAGATGAAAAAAAGAAAGATTGTAATTAGTATCAACTGTATAAAAAGACACTTCATCTTTGCAGCATCCTTCGGTACTGATTGTTTTATCTGCAGAAGTACTTTTTGCCTCGTCACACATGCCACAACTGGCTTTCTCGTGTGCAAACGATAACTTTACAGCAGAAACTTCTCCACCACATAAATGCGTTGCAAGCGTTAGATGCATTCCCGAAAGAAGTATCAAAGCGGCAAATAATATGGAGAGTAAGTTTTTCATTCAGATTTACAAACGTAGAAACGTAGAAAATGTTGTGCAAATGTAGAATAAAAATTGAAAACGCAACAAAATTATTGAATGTATCTCAACAGGGAGTAATTCCTTTTTGTTGTTGATTACGAATTAAGATTTGAATACATGTTTTGTTTGAAGCTTAAAATGAATAAAAAGTTTACACTGGGTATTAAAGCTAAATCCAAATACTTCCTTGCCTATATGCGATATTATTTGCATATTTGCAGCTCATAAGCGACAAAATTTGTATGGCAGAAGCATTAAACCTATCAAAAGAGATAATTTTCTCTTCATCCGACTCTAGCGTTTCCCGGAAAATTTCATTAGCCGAGAAAGCAGGTAAGCTAAAAAAAATAGCTCCGCGAATTTATACATCTAATATGTTGGATTCAGTGGAAAGTATCGTTAAAAGAAATCTTATTGATATTCTGGCATGGCGATATCCAAATGCTGTTATAAGTCATCGTAGTGCTCAGGAATTGCGCCCTACGGTTGATGGCGAATTTTTCATGTCATACAACTTTCGAAAAAAAATAACCGACCTACCGGGAATAACTCTCAACATAAACGAAGGTCCAAAAGCCATAGAGGGAGACATACTGCTGAATGGTATTTACATTGCTTCAGAATATCGTTGGATGTTAGAATGTATGCAGGTTTCTAAACGACAAGGTGAACAATCCAAAACGCTTCCTATCTCTTTTATTGAAAATCGATTGGAAAAAATGATTCTCATTCAGGGCGAAAATAAGCTTAATGAATTCAGAGATAAGCTAAGAGAAATTTCTGTTTTACTCAATATGCCTGTTGAATTCGAAAAACTAAACAGAATTATTTCGGCTTTTATGTCCACTCACAATGTGAATGTACTTACAAACGATTCTTCAAGAGCAAGAGCTACAGGTGTACCTTTCGATGCCGAACGCGTCGAATTATTCTCAATTCTGTTTGATGCACTGAAAGACCATTTCTTTATCGAACGAACAAATAAAAATACGGATGAAGATTCATACCGAATGTTTTCATTTTTTGATGGTTATTTTTCAAATTATATTGAAGGCACCAGATTTACAATTGACGAAGCCAAATCAATTGTTGAAACAGGTATTGCCATTCCCAAGCGTATAAAAGACTCTCATGATATTCTAGGGACATTTACGGTTATTTCCAATCGGGCTGAAATGAATAAAATCCCTTCAACTCCCGATGATCTGTTCGAATTACTGCAAAACCGTCATCGTATTTTGATGCGCGAAAGAGAGGATTGTAACCCGGGGCAATTTAAAGACAAGAACAATCAGGCAGGAAATACCTTATTTGTCGACCACACCTTGGTCAAAGGAACGTTAATACAGGCTTTTAAATACTACGCAGCATTAAAAGAGCCCATGGCCAGAGCTATATTTATGATGTTTATGATAAGTGAGGTACATCCGTTTATAGATGGGAATGGGCGTATTGCAAGGATAATGATGAATGCTGAACTATTTCGTGGAGGTCAATCCCGTATAATTGTACCTACAGTGTTTCGTGAAGATTATATTCTGGCATTACGGAAACTAACTCGTTCAAAAGAACCGGACACTTACATTAGGGTTATGGAAAAGCTGCACAAATTTAGCGATAACCTTTATGGGGCTGATTTTGATGAGTTGAATAACTATCTGGTTGATTGCAACGCTTACGAAGAGCCGGATAAAGCTCACTTAAAATACATAGAACGGGTTTTCAGTCAAAAATCCAAAGACGATTTTGACAGAGCACTTGAGAATGAGAAAAAACAACTCGAATAACCTTATCTGAGATATTATTTGCGGCAAAACAATTTATTTGCGACAAAATTTATCGTTTTCGGGGAAATACTAGATTAGTTGCACCGTTTTTTGCACCAATCAGCAGAAACAAAAGGTTATTTCAATTCCAAAAGCACAAAAACACAAGAAACAATATGACCGATAAACTGGAACAGCTAATTACAAATTATAAAGCAGATTTAGGAAGTGTTTATAACACTTGGTTTATTAATAACGATGACAGACTAAAAGCTTTTCGTTCTATTCGCAGAGGTGTACAACAGGTAATCAATGATATTAAAGAAAACAAATTTCCCAATGATTTTAAAGGTAGCTCATTGGAGTTTGTTTTATCATGTATTGCCGAACAAAAACAGGTTTTTGTAGGTGTTGCACATCCCTTTTATTGGAAGCCAAAGCTAAGAATCCCGGATATATACGAAAACGAACAAAATAAAAAAGCTTTTGGCCAGTTTTTGGAAAACTGCTTCGACTACAACACGAAAGAAGATACAATTATCAAAGAGATAATCAAACTGGATAATCTCAAAATAAAAGGACTCGGGCCAGCTGTAGCAAGCATACTCTATTTTTTACACCCCACTATAATACCACCTTTCAATACCGCCATTATCAATGGGTTCAATGCGCTATTCAACGACAACAAGAAGTTAGGTTCCTGGTCTGAATATCTCAAATTGAGAGAAACAGTAAAGGAAACAAACGACAAATACAAATCCTTACTTTCAAACGATCTGGGGGCAATTGCAGGGTTGCTGTTCGAAATAGGATCAAAAAACATTATCGTTGGAGATGGTGAATTTATTACCGAAGAAGATGCTGAAAAATTTGAGAAGCAAGTACAGAAAAGACGGAAAGAAGTAGAGAGCGAACAACAAGAAGAAGATCTTCACACCGAAATGCAGTTTCGGCTTTTGACTGTTGGTAAAGCATTGGGGTACGATGTAATCAGTGCTTCAAACGACCGGTCGAAATCTCACAACGGAAAAAACTTTTCATTCCTGAGCTTGCCCTGTTTCCCTAAAATGGAAATCAATAAAGACACCTATAACACCATAGGACTGATTGACATTGTTTGGTTCGAGAAAGGAACAAATAAGCCAATCTGTGCGTTCGAGGTAGAAAAAAGCACTTCAATTTATTCCGGGATATTAAGGTTGACAGATTTGGCTTACTCATTTACTGAAAGCGAGCAACATTTATACATTGTTTTACCAAACAATAGAGAAAAAGAAGTTGTCATGCAACTTTCCCGCCCATCAATAAAGAGCAGTCAGACAAAAATTCAATACATTCTATTCTCCGATTTAAGAGAACACTGCGATGCACTTTGCAAATTTGGAGAAAGTCATAATATACTCAAAAAAATAGCAAAATCAGTTTAGCCTTAATAAAGGTAACATTACAAAAGCTGTTGGGGGCTGAGTAGCAACAAAAAAAATAAAAACCATGAAACTCTACGTCAAAAATATGGTTTGTCCGCGCTGCATAAGTGCAGTCGAAAAGACATTGTCCGATATCAATGTAAAACCAATACAAGTAATCCTGGGCGAAATTACTATCGATAGCGAATTAACTGATACGCAAACTGAATTATTAAAACACAAACTGGAATTATTGGGCTTTGAACTGTTGGACGACACTCACAAACTGCAAATAGAAAAAATAAAATTGATTATTATTAATCATATCCATCACCTGAATGACAGTCGCTTTATTTTTTCAGAGATTATTGCGAATGAACTTAACAAAGAGTATTCACAACTAAGCAAACTGTTTTCTGCAACCGAAGGCATTACCATTGAGCACTTTGTTATTCTCCAAAAAACTGAAAAAGTAAAAGAACTATTGGCATACAACCAAATGAATTTAAGCGAGATTGCCGATTTGTTAGGTTACAGTAGTGTAGCGCATTTATCTGCTCAATTCAAAAAAACAACCGGTCTCACACCTTCTCAATTCAAAGCACAGGGCATACACCTCCGCAAAACCCTCGACAATTTATAAGCAATACGATATAAATTGTTTCCATAATTATGTAACAGCTCAATTGTATTTTGTTCTGACCTTTGCATCGTAAAATTAAACTTTATGATTATGTCAGAAAACAAAAACATTTACTTGCCACTGGAGAATGTGGAAAGTGAACATTGTGCCTTAATTGTCAACAATGGATTGGACAAAGTCGATGGTATGTCAACGCACAAAGTCGAGCTAAATAATAATCGTGCCTTAATAACCGGGAATGATATAGTAAGTTTAATCCCAAAAGCAGTTGAGCAAATTCGTAGCTTGGGTTACAATGTAACTACTGTAAAGAAAAGCTATCCTGTATTAAACATGACCTGTGCATCTTGCGCCAGCAGTTCTCAGGATATTCTGAAAATGCAAACTGGTGTAATTTCAGCTTCCGTAAATTATGCCAATGGGGTAGCAAATATCGAATATGTACCTACCATTACCGATCCTCAAAAATTAAAAACAGCCTTACAATCTGTCGGCTATGATTTAATGATTGACGAGAGCGAACAAGCAAAAGACTCGCTGGAAGAAATACACAATCAGAACTTCAGGGCACTTAAAAAAAGAACTTTTGGCGCTGTTGCTATTTCAATACCACTGGTAATTATGGCCATGACACCTGCATTGATGAGCATCCCTTATGCAAATTATATCATGTGGGCATTGTCAACACCCGTACTGTGGTTCGGCAAACAGTTTTTTATCGGAGCTTACAAGCAAACATTGCATCGCTCGGCCAATATGGACACACTCGTAGCATTGAGCACAGGCGTAGCCTATTTGTTCAGCGTGTTCAATACCTTGTTTCCCGAATACTGGCACAACAAAGGGCTTCATGCCCATGTCTATTTCGAAACCGCAGCGGTGGTAATAGCATTTATTTTGCTCGGTAAACTATTGGAAGAAAAAGCAAAAGGAAACACTTCTTCCGCGCTGAAAAAATTAATCGGACTTCAACCCAAAACGGTTACTGTGGTGCATAAAGGTGGTCACCAGATGGAAATGCCCATTACGGGTATAAAAGTGGGTGACACGATTCTGGTAAAACCGGGAGAAAAGATTGCGGTTGATGGAGTAATTACCAACGGAAATTCATTCGTTGACGAGAGTTCGATTAGTGGTGAGCCAATTCCTGTTGAGAAAACAAACGACAGTAAAGTATTTGCCGGAACAATAAATCAAAAAGGCAGTTTTCAGTTCAAAGCTGAAAAAGTGGGAGGTGATACACTCTTAGCCCAAATTATCAAAATGGTTCAGGATGCCCAGGGCAGTAAAGCCCCGGTTCAAAAATTAGTGGATAAAATTGCCGGAATATTTGTACCTATCGTTATCGGTCTGGCTCTATTGAGTTTGATTGTATGGATAGTGTTTGGTGGTGAAAACGGATTTACACAGGGTTTACTTGCCATGGTCACTGTGTTGGTCATTGCTTGTCCGTGTGCATTGGGTTTGGCCACTCCTACAGCCATAATGGTTGGCGTAGGCAAAGGAGCAGGGCAGGGTATTTTGATTAAAGATGCTGAAAGCTTGGAGTTGGCGAAAAACATAAATGTAATTGTGTTGGATAAAACAGGAACAATTACTGAAGGGAAACCCACAGTTTCCGAACTTAAATGGTTTGAGCCTGAAACAGACGAGATGAAAGCCATTTTATACAGCATTGAAAAATCCTCAGAACATCCTTTAGCTGAAGCTATCGTTCAATATCTGGGAAAGGATTCAAAATTTATTGATACAATCGAAATCGAAAACAAAAGTGGTCAGGGAATACAAGCTATATTAAAAAACAAGAAATATTTTGTTGGGAATGAAAATCTGATCAAAGAAAACAAAATTTCAATAAGCGATACAGCAAAAAGCTGGTTTAATGAGAAATTAGAAAAAGCAAATACCGTTGTTTTGTTTAGCGACGAATCAAATGTTTTGGCTGCAATCGCCATTTCGGATAAAATTAAAGACACCTCTGTTGAAGCTGTAAAACAGTTACACGAATCTGGAATTGAAATATACATGCTCACCGGCGACAATGAGCAAACAGCAAAAGCAATAGCTGGGCAAGTAGGTATTGAGCATTACAAGGCGCAAGTTTTACCTGCTCAAAAAGCGGAGTTTATTAAACAATTGCAAGCTACAGGAAAGATTGTTGCCATGGTAGGCGATGGAATTAATGACAGTAGTGCCTTAGCACAGGCAGATGTTAGCATTGCCATGGGGAAAGGAAGTGATATAGCTATGGATGTGGCTAAAATGACCATTATTTCAAGTGATTTAGGCAAAATACCTAAAGCCATAAGACTTTCAAAGCAAACCGTTGCCACCATTAAACAAAACCTGTTTTGGGCATTTATTTATAATGTAATCGGCATTCCAATAGCAGCCGGAATTCTGTTTCCCATAAATGGATTTTTGCTAAACCCTATGATAGCTGGTGCAGCGATGGCGTTAAGCAGCGTGAGTGTTGTTTCAAACAGCTTACTTTTAAAACTAAAATCAAATTAATTTATAAATCAAAAAAAAAAGAGTATGAAAACATTAAAATTCAAAACAAACATCAATTGTGGCGGCTGCCTGGCCAAAGTATCTCCTTTTCTGAATGCAGAGCAAACAATTAAAAAGTGGGAGGTAAACACTACAATACCTGAAAAAGTACTAACAGTAGAAATCGATGATTCAAATCCTGAAAAAGTAATTAATGCAGTACAAAAAGCAGGATATAAAATTGAAGAAATGGAATAAAATCCAGAAATCACTTGGTTGCGGTCAAAATACGCTTAAATGCTTTACCAATAAGCATTTCAGAAGAAACACACCGCAACCAAAATAAAATTTTCAGAAAGATAGAAATAAATTTAGTTGCGGGGCAAAATAGCTACAACCCTTTATGGCAAAGGGTTTGATGCCCTCCGCAACCGCAACTCCGCAACCAAGGGGTGTTTATTGAAATTCAAATGTGAAAATCTATTTCAGTTGAGAAATAGGAATAAAATCAGGAGGGAAGAGAGTTCGGTTGAAAGCGGTCAGGTTTCACCTGATAGATAATTACGGGCAGCTCCGCCGGGGCAATCCCCGGCAGGCAAAAATCCTCACCCTTTCTCGCCAGCTCACTGAGCTTGTCGAAGTGCAGGGCTTGCACAGTCTTTTTGCCTGCCTCCGCGCAATCTACCCTTCTGTTGTTTTTTTCTGTCACACTTTTTGCAAAAGGCAAAAAAGACGTTTGCACTCCAACCGCCACCACCGTGCTACACTTGCGCCAGAAAAAAAACAACTCAAAGCTATGTATACATAACATGTAGTTATAGTACTTTTTTCACCAAATAGGCTCACTACGTTCGGGGGATAAACCCCTGAAAAAAAGTCCTATAACCAAATTATGTATAATAGCCGCACAAAATCAACGCTTTGCCCCGCTGCGCTGCCCGAAGAATAAGCCCCTAAAGGGAGAGCGGTAAGAATTAAACACCTAATCGGTGAGTTGTTTAGGCATACCGCCAACCAGAGACCAACAAAATTCCCCTCCTCCCTTTCAGCGGTTGCAGTCGGTAAAAAAAATGTCGTGTTTTATTTTCGTATGCTTGCGGTCGGTTCATTCTCTTCTCTCATTTCGTTTCGGGGGACGCAGTTCGTACCTCACACACGTCCACCCTTCACTCCATTGCGTTCAGTTCATTTCACCCACCTCAGCACCGCACGGCATAAGTGCCTTCTTCATTCCACGCCACAAATCCACAAAGTCATTCTATTTCGCTTATCGGCTGTAATCCTCTCACAAATATATCCACACACAAACAGCCAGTAAAGCTCCATT
>CAMBSB010000055.1 GCA_945870155.1 Paludibacter jiangxiensis
TAACAAGTAAGTCAAAGTTAAAAGAGGTTCATGATCCAAACTTTGATATGAAACTAGGATATTATGCTACAGAAGCAGTTTTTATTCAAAAAATCAGTTTTCAGGATGCTTCAAAAATTAGCATAAAAGCTTATGTTGAATTTATGGCATGTAACGATGAAAGCTGCTTGCCTCCATCAAAAGAAAAGTTTGAATTTAAATCAAAAAACGCCGAAGCTATTGCTCCGGTAGATAAAGTTGCAACTGAAGTTGAAAATACTGATTCAATGCAAGTTGCAACAACAACTCCAACAACAGCAGAGAAAATTAAAACTGATTATTGGTTACCGGTAATCAATGAATTAAAAAACTTTGGTCAAACTGCAAATGAAACATCAAGCATTTCATTTTGGATAATTTTTCTGGCAGGTTTAGGCGGTGGATTTCTTGCTTTGTTCACACCTTGTGTTTGGCCCATTATACCTATGACAGTTAGTTTTTTCCTAAAAAGATCTGAAAACAAATCGAAAGGAAGACGTGACGCATTTTTGTATGGACTTTCAATCATTTTAATTTATGTTAGTTTAGGAATTTTGATAACACTATTGTTTGGTGCAAGTGCATTAAATAGCATGTCTACCAATGCTGTTTTCAATTTGATTTTCTTTGCCATGCTTGTTGTATTTGCCATTTCATTTTTTGGAGCTTTTGAGATAACTTTGCCTGCCTCATGGTCAACGAAATTAGATGCGAAAGCAGATTCTACAGCCGGATTTATAAGCATACTTTTTATGGCATTTACATTGGTTCTTGTATCATTTTCATGTACAGGACCTATTATTGGCACTTTATTGGTCGAAGTTTCGAGTACGGGTTCAATTTTAGCTCCGGCTATTGGCATGTTGGGCTTTGCTGTGGCATTATCCATTCCATTCACCTTATTTGCATTTTTTCCATCCATGCTAAAATCGCTTCCGCGTTCAGGTGGTTGGTTAAATACAGTAAAAGTCGTATTGGCATTTCTTGAGCTGGCTTTGGCATTAAAATTCCTTTCGGTAGCAGATTTAGCTTATGGCTGGCGCATACTCGACCGCGAAGTATTCCTAACATTATGGATAGTAATTTTTGCATTGTTGGGCTTTTACCTTTTGGGAAAAATACGTTTTCCGCACGATAGTGAATCAAAACACAGTTCGGTATTGGGAACATTTATGGCCATTATCTCATTGTCATTTGCTTTGTATATGGTTCCGGGACTTTGGGGGGCTCCGTTAAAAGCCATCAGTGCATTTTCACCTCCACTTTTCACGCAGGATTTTAATTTGTACGACGATGAAGTGCATGCTAATTTTACCGATTATGATTTGGGAATGGCTTATGCAGCTGAAAAATCCTTGCCTGTAGTTGTTGATTTCACAGGTTTTGGTTGTGTCAATTGCCGTAAAATGGAAGCTTCGGTTTGGACAGATCCAAAGGTAAAAGATTTACTAGAAAAGGAATATGTACTTATCTCGCTTTTTGTAGATGATAAAACACCATTAAAAACCCCATTTGAGGTAGAAGAAAATGGAAAAATACGCTCTATTGAAACAATAGGTGACAAATGGAGCTATTTACAAAGAATCAAATTCGGAGCAAATGCACAACCATTTTACGTTATGCTCGACAATGCAGGTAAACCACTGAATAAATCGTACAGCTTTGACGAAAATCCAGAGAATTTTGTTAAATGGTTGACTTTAAAATAAAAGTTTGAAGTTTGATTGGTTTGAGGTTTGAAAATGAGGTTTGAGAAAATTTTTCAAACCTCATTTTCAATTGTCTTTTATCTTTGGTCTTTGCTCTTTGTTCTGTATTCTATCCGTATATTTATTGTATTTTCAAACGTTTTTACTATATTTGCGTTTATAAATAACACAATTAAAAATTTAAAGCTAAAAAATTATTATTATGCTAAAAAATCATCCCAAAGGACTGATTCCAGCCGCGTTGGCCAATATGGGCGAACGATTTGGTTTTTATACCATGATGGCTATTCTTACATTGTTCTTAATGTCGAAGTTTGATATTACTGGAACAGAGGCAGGTACTCTCTATTCAATTTTCTATGGGGCAATTTATATCCTCGCATTAGTTGGTGGAACTATTGCAGATAGGCTTCAAAACTATAAAGGAACAATTATTGCCGGATTAATTATCATGTCGGCGGGTTATTTCCTTTTATCTATGCCTGCTTTAATCACTACCAAGTATATTGCCTTGGCTGCGCTATTGGTAATTGCATTTGGGAACGGATTATTTAAAGGTAATTTACAGGCAGTAGTAGGTCAGATGTACGATAATGATCAATACCGAAGTAAACGGGATTCAGGTTTTCAGATTTTTTACATGTTTATCAATATCGGTGCCATGTTTGCTCCGTTTTTAGCTACTTGGGTACGCAATACTTTCGTAAAAATGCAGGGTTTTGCTTATAATGCTGAATTGCCCGGACTATGTAATCAATATCTCGACAATGAAATGTCGCCTGAAGTAGTTAGTGGACGCTTTACCGAATTAGCTACCACAGTATCAAATGGAGTTATACCAGTTAATTTCAATGAATTTGCAGTTAATTACCTTAATGCATTTAATACCGGTTTTCATTATGCATTTCTTACAGCTGTAGCTGCTATGACAATTTCATTAATTATATTTTTAGCTACAAAAAACAGTCTTCCAAATCCTAGTTCAAAGCCTAAAGTAAAATCGCAAGTTTCAGCTGAAGAAATTAGACAAGATGCTAAGGAAATTAAGCAACGTATTTATGCTTTACTTGCAGTATTTGGAATTGTAATTTTCTTCTGGTTTTCATTCCATCAAAATGGTTTGACACTAACCATGTTTGCTAAAGATTACACATTATTAGGTGGCATGTTTAGTTCAGTAGAAATTTTCCAATCAATTAACCCATTTTTAGTTGTATTCCTCACTCCGGTTGTAATTGCTATATTTAGTTCTATGGCAAAAAAAGGAAAAGAACCTTCAACTCCTAAGAAAATTGCTATTGGTATGGGTATCGCAGGATTTGCATTTGTTGTTATGGCAATCGGCTCTCTTGGCTTACCTTTATTTGAAGATGTAAAAGCTCAAGGAAGTTTGTCAGACACAGTACGTGTAACTCCATATTTATTGTTCTTTGTCTATTTTATCCTTACAATTGCTGAATTGTTTATTTCTCCACTAGGACTATCATTTGTATCAAAAGTAGCACCTGCACACATGCAAGGTTTGATGCAAGGAGGGTGGCTAACTGCTACCGCAATAGGTAATTTCTCATTATTTTTGGGAGCTATGATGTACGAAAATATATCCATTTCCATAACATGGACAGTCTTTGCAACTGTATGTATTGTTTCAATGTTTATAATGTTGGCAATGGTTTCATGGCTTGAGCGTGTTGCAAAATAACATACTCGAATTACTTTTAATCGAGTAGGAAGTGAGTGAATAATTCACTCACTCTACGTACCGTTCGGTATAAGGCAGTTTCTTAAATTAGACACAAACAGAATAATAGTCTGTTTAGATTAATAATTAAGCTGCCTTTTTGAAGCGATTCGTTACTGATTGAAGTAGATAAGCAAGGGCTTTTGGCAGTGTGTCAAAAGCCTTTTCTTGTATTTTAAAAAAGCATCACTTGAAATCTTAATCTCCCAAATTTCATCAAGTTTTGGAATCGAATTTTAAACTGTTTTCATAGCTTCAAAATATCCATAGGAAGTCGCCTAGCTTACCAATTATTTGTTTCAATTAGCAAACTATTCATGTACGCTAATTTGAAGTAGTTAAACATTTCCTTCCTAAGTCTTACATTTCGCCTTACATTTCCTCAAGCATTACTTCGAAAATTGAGCATTTTTTCTTGATGACCATTAAATTGTTTATTGGTATTTTAGTTTAATATTTATAGCATTTGAATTTCAAAACCAAAAAGAATAATTACATTTGCAATGTTTTAATAAAATACATAAACTTTTATGCGTCGACTGGATAAAGAAATTACTGACCCCCAATTAATTACTGAAATTCTCGAAAAATCTGAAATATGCCGACTTGGTTTAGTCGAAAACAACGAAGCATATATTGTTCCTGTAAATTTTGCCTATGCTGATGATTGTATATATATTCATTCGGCTCATTTAGGGCGTAAAATGGAAATAATGAGGAATAATAACCGGGTAAGTTTCGAAATGGAATTGCATCACGAAATTGTAAAAAGCGATATACCATGTGGTTGGACTGCCCAATATCGTTCGGTAATGGGTAAAGGTACTGTGAAAATTGACAACAGTCCTGAAATGAAAAAAACCGGATTGGATTTGATAATGAAAAAGTATGGTGCCGAAATGGAACTCAATTATGATGAAAGTATTTTAGCACGCATGACCATTATAGTATTAAATATTACTGAAATAACAGGTAAACAGTCGGGAAACTGGTAAGCAAATTTTAATTAAATGATTGTTGAAAGGAAATTGATTTTATATATTGCAATGAGTCTGGACGGTTATATTGCAAAGCCAAACGATGATATAGGATTTTTGTCACTTGTTGAAAAAGAAAATGAAGATTATGGTTATGCCGATTTCTTAAAAACTATTGATACTGTGATAGTTGGTCGGAAATCATTCGAAAAAGTTTTATCTATGGGTTTTGCTTATCCACATTCCGACAAAGAAGTTTATATAATTACGCGAACTCCAAAACCGAGTATTGGATCATTTCAATTTTACACCAAAGATTTAAGTGAACTGGTTTTAGGGTTAAAAAAGCAAGAAGGTAAAGATATTTATTGCGATGGAGGTGCCGAAATTGTGAATTTACTTTTAAAAAACAATTTAATTGACGAACTTTATATTTCAATAATTCCGATTCTACTCGGAGAAGGTATTTCGCTATTTAACAACAATTTACCCGAAATGCAATTGGATTTGATAAGCTCCAAAACTTATGATAAAGGATTGGTTCAACTACATTATGCAAAAAAATAACAAATTCTAAAATGAAACAAGAATGAAAGCAACACTAAATCAACTCATTGCACAAGGAAAAACTTTGGTATCGGATGGAGCATGGGGCACATTCCTTCAAGCAAAAGGCTTAAAAGCAGGCGAATGTCCCGAATTATGGAATATCGAACACGCAAGTGCAGTATTGGACATTGCAAAATCATATATTGCTGCCGGAGCCGATACAATTGAAACAAACAGTTTTGGAGGCAATTGCTTCAAATTGGAGGCTTTCGGATTGGCCGATCACGTATATGAAATTAACTATAAAGCAGCCGAAATTTCGCGACAAGCAGCAGGTGCCGACAAATACGTTTTAGGGTCGATAGGACCAACGGGTAAAATACTTATGTTGGGAGATGTTACCGAAGAGGAATTATACGAAGCTTTTAAAAATCAAGCTGTTGCATTGTATCAGGGTGGTGCTGATGCACTGATAATTGAAACTATGACAGCCCTGGATGAAGCTTCAATTGCCGTACGTGCATGTAGAGAGAATACACCCTGCGAAATTATTTGTACCATGACATTCGACCGAATACAAAGCGGCGAATATCGTACCATGATGGGAGTTTCACCATCAGAAATGGTAGAAGAATTAAAAGCTGCAGGAGTGAGTATTGTAGGTGCCAATTGCAGCAATGGTATTGAAGGAATGATAGATATAACGCGCGAAATTCGATTAGTTGACGATAAAATACCCATTCTTATCCATGCCAATGCCGGATTACCTATATTGGAAGGCAGTTGCACCGTTTTTCCTGAAACGCCGGAAATGATGGCTGGATTTGCAACAAAATTAGCAGATGCCGGAGCTAATATTATTGGAGGTTGTTGTGGAACTACTCCTGAACATATTAAAAAATTGGTTGAAGTGTTGAAGTAATATTTGCCCCCTAGCCCCCTGTAGTGGGAATTGTATTGAAATTATATTCTTTGATACTTCTATTTTACTAAAATAAAACATAACAAAATATTGAACCACATAAGACACAATAGTAAAGAAAAAGAAGAAAAAAAGAGCACATTAGCAAAATACCTTTCTGACTTTTAATAAGCAATACTTTGTGATAATGTTAAAAGCATTATTTACTATTGTGAACTAATTTGCTCCCAATATCTATCGGGATGGTTCATTCTTTAATTTGGTAAAGTAGAAATACTGGTTTAATTATTTTAAATACATAAATGAACTTACCAACTTATCATTAAAATATCCTATCTTTGCAGCATAATAGCAAGTCGGTTTGTCGCTTTATTTATTTTAAAGAGGAAAGTCCGGGCAACGCAGAGCTCCATATTTCCTAACGGGAAGCTGTTCGCGAGAGCAGAGTAATGTAACAGAAAATAACCGCCTTGCCACAAGTGAGGTAAGGGTGAAAAGGCGAGGTAAAAGCTCACCGGTATGTATGGTAACATACGTAGCCGTACGTCTTATGGGTTGCAAGATCATGTACACCAACGCATGTAGGATGGCTCGTCCGATGTTGGGGGGTAGATCGCTAGAGGCATGAGGTGACTTATGTTCGAGATAAATGACAAACGTTTTGCTTAGGCAAAATACAAAACCCGGCTTATAGACTTGCTATTTTTTTATTTTTATTGATTATCAGACAATTGAATTAATATATGTCTAAATTGATTCGCTTTTTTGAACGTATTTATAGTTTTATTCGTTACGATATTTGGCGAATAACCGAATTTGAACTTTCACGTTCACGTAAATTTTTATACAGATTAGTCAAAATTATAGTGCTTGCCACACGCGGATTTATCAACGACAGACTGAATTTAAAAGCCTCTGCCCTCACCTACTCTATCCTGTTTGCTATCATTCCCATGTTTGCCTTAATCATAGCTATTGGCAAAGGATTTGGTGTTGAAGATTTGATAGAGAAATCATTAGAGAAATCATTTGTTGCTCAGGCCAATATGATACCTACTGTGATGACTTTTGTACAGCGTTACCTCGAAACTACTCAAGGTGGTTTGTTTATCGGTGTGGGTATTGTGATTTTACTTATTTCAGTAATGAATTTTTTTATACAGGTAGAATTAGCATTTAACAGTATCTGGCAAGTTAAGAAACCACGATCGGTAATCAGCCAATTCAGTATATATTTCTCCGCCATGCTGGTTATTCCAATTTTTATAGTAATTTCCAGTGGTTTATCAATTTACATTAATGCAATACTATCCAAATCAATCGTTTATGACTTGTTAAGTCCGGTATTGCGTTTTTTTGTATCTTTTGCACCATACTTTTTTAACTGGGTTATTTTTACTTTTATGTATTTTGCCATCCCTAATACCAAAGTCAAATTTACACATGCACTTATTGCCGGTATCATTGCCGGTTCAGCTTTCCAGATTTTTCAGGTTTTGTATATCAATGGTCAGGTTTATTTATCACGCTATAATATTGTTTACGGTAGTTTTGCAGCTGTTCCTTTGTTACTATTATGGCTTCAAATATCCTGTTTAATTGTTTTATTGGGTGCCGAAATCTCTTATGCTTCACAAAACATCCAGAATTTTGAATATGAGATAGATTCAAAGAATATTAGCACCCGTTACAAAAATTTCTTAACCCTTTTTATTAGCTATACCATAGTTAAACAATTTGAAAATCAACTACCGGCATTAAGTTCGCATGATATTGCTTTTACAAACAGATTACCAATACGTTTGGTAAATCAGATTTTAGCTAAATTAGTAGAAACAAATGTGCTTGTTGAGGTTTTTAATGATGAAAAGAAAATGAAATGTTATCAACCGGCTTTAGACATAAATCAACTAAGCGTAAATTTATTGTTTAATAAAATTGAAAGTTTTGGCTCTGAACATTTTCTTACTGATAAAAATCAAATACTTGACAAGTTTTGGCAAAAAACTTTAAGTATGAAACAAAAATCGGAAGATTTGTCAGAAAACATTTTAGTCAAGGATATATAATCATTTAGCAAAAAAAAGAAGTATTAAAAATCAATATATCAAGATTTTAGAACGTTTTTTTATTTTAAAAAATCACGGTTAGACTAACGCCTCGGAAATTTTCGGAGCGTTAATTGTATAATCCTGAAAGAACAAATTAAAGTAACTTTTTTCAATTTTACAAGTAAAAAACAGTATCTTTGTCAGTCTTTTTAAAAAAACTGACAAAACAAGTAAATATATTCAAACTCAATAATAACCATGGGATTTAATGACATTTTAAAGAAATTTTTCGGGAATAAAGCACAAAGGGACTTAAAGGAAATTGAACCTTATGTTGAAAAAGTACGACAAGCATACGAAATAATCAAGAAGTTAACAAACGATGAATTACGGGGACGCACCGAGGATTTAAAAGTGCAAATTCAGGCTTATGTAGCCACCGAAGTTAATCGCATTGCTGAATTGAAAGCTTCGATTGAAGAAACAGAAATCAATTTTCGCGAAAAAATATACAACGAAATTGATAAACTGGAAAAAGAGATTACCGAAAAATACGAAAAAGCTTTGGACGATGCCTTACCTGAAGCATTTGCCATTGTTAAAGAAACCGCTCGCCGCTTAACCGAAGATAAAGAGTTAATAGTAACAGCCAACAATTTCGACCGTGATTTAGCTGCAAGATACGATTTTGTAACTATTCAGGGCGATAAAGCCCATTTCAAGAACGAATGGACAGCCGGTGGAACATTGGTGAAATGGGAAATGGTACATTACGATGTGCAATTATTTGGTGGTACTGTGCTGCACAAAGGCAAAATTTCGGAAATGGGAACAGGTGAAGGTAAAACCCTGGTGGCTACTTTGCCGGTATTCCTCAATGCTCTAACCCGCAAAGGTGTTCACGTGGTAACTGTAAATGATTATTTATCAAAACGTGACTCGGAATGGATGGGACCACTTTATATGATACATGGTTTAACTGTGGATTGTATTGATAAACATCGTCCAAACTCGGAAGAACGCCGACTGGCTTATTTGGCCGATATCACATTCGGAACTAATAATGAATTCGGTTTCGATTATTTGCGTGACAATATGGCTACCAATCCAAACGATTTGGTGCAACGTAAACATAATTACGCTATTGTGGATGAGGTTGACTCTGTATTAATTGATGATGCACGTACTCCATTGATAATTTCGGGTCCGGTTCCTAAGGGCGAAGATCAGTTATTTGAAGAATTACGACCAAAAGTAGAAAGATTGGTAAATGCCCAAAAAGCTTTAGCTACAAAATACCTTGCCGATGCACGTAATTTAATGAAATCGGAAGATAAAAAAGTACAGGAAGAAGGAGCTTTAGCACTTTTCAGATCGTACAAAGGTATGCCTAATAACAAACCTTTAATCAAATATTTAAGTGAGCAAGGTGTTAAAGCCCAATTGCTTAAAACTGAAGAGTTTTACATGCAAGAGAACAATAAAAACATGTTTGTTGCTACCGATCCATTGTATTTTGTAATTGATGAAAAAAACAAATCGATAGAGCTGACTGATAAAGGTATAGATTTAATTACTGATAATAGCGAAGATCCATACTTTTTTGTTTTGCCCGACGTGGGTAGCGAAATTGCTGATTTGGAAAAAAACAAAGCACTTAGCCCCGAAGAAAAGCAAAATGCAAAAGATGAATTAAATCAAAGTTATGCCATAAAATCGGAACGCGTACACACTATAAATCAATTACTTAAGGCTTATGCCATGTTCGAAAAGGATGTGGAATATGTGGTAATCGAAAACAAAGTAAAAATTGTAGATGAGCAAACCGGACGTATTATGGAAGGTCGCCGTTACTCAGATGGTTTACATCAGGCTATCGAAGCCAAGGAGCGTGTAACCATTGAAGCAGCCACCCAAACATTTGCAACCATTACTTTGCAAAATTATTTCCGCATGTATCACAAGCTTTCGGGTATGACAGGTACTGCCGAAACTGAAGCAGGTGAGTTATGGGACATTTACAAACTGGACGTTGTGGTAATTCCTACCAACCGTCCTATAGCAAGAAACGATATGGAAGATCGCGTTTTTAAAACCAAACGCGAAAAATATGTTGCTGTAATTGAGGAGATTGCACGACTGGTAGAAGCAGGAAGACCGGTTTTAGTTGGTACAACTTCGGTAGAAATATCTGAATTACTCAGTCGTATGTTGAGTGGTCGTAAAATTAAGCACAATGTTTTGAATGCTAAATTACACCAAAAAGAAGCTGACATTGTAGCCGAAGCAGGACAAAAAGGAACAGTTACTATTGCAACAAATATGGCTGGTCGTGGTACCGATATAAAGTTGACTCCCGAAGTGAAAGAAGCTGGTGGTTTAGCTATTATTGGTACCGAAAGGCATGAAAGTAGGCGTGTCGACCGTCAGTTGCGTGGACGTGCCGGTCGTCAGGGTGATCCGGGATCATCAATTTTTTATGTTTCCTTAGAAGATGATTTGATGCGTTTATTTGGTTCAGAAAGAATTTCGGGCATCATGGATAAACTCGGATTTGAGGAAGGCGAAATGATAGAACATTCCATGATTTCAAAATCGATAGAACGTGCACAAAAGAAAGTTGAAGAAAACAACTTCGGTATACGTAAGAGATTGCTTGAATATGACGATGTTATGAACTCACAGCGTGAAGTAGTTTACTCAAAACGCCGACATGCTTTGATGGGTGAACGTATAGGCGTGGACATTACCAATATGATATATGATGTATCGGAAAGTGTGGTAGAAAATGCGAAGAACGTTAATGATTATGAATTATTGCAGGATGAATTGCTGAAAGTTTGTGCCATGGAAGCACCCGTAAGTGATGTTGATTTTACTTCAACTAAAACCGGCGAATTATCAAATCAGGTTTTCGAAGCCGGAATTGCTACATTCAAACGTAAAATGGATAAATTATCTTCCATCGCCTACCCTGTTATCAAACAAGTGTACGAACAAAAGGGACAGCAATACGAAAATATTTTGGTGCCTGTGTCCGATGGTAAAAGAGTTTTCAATATTACTACACATCTTGAGACTGCCTATAAAAATGAGGGTAAAGAAGTTGTAAAATCTTTTGAAAAACAAACTTTACTCTATGTTATCGACGATGAATGGAAAGAACATTTACGTCAGTTGGATGAATTGCGCAATTCGGTGCAAAATGCGAGCTACGAACAAAAAGATCCATTATTAATCTATAAACTTGAATCCTTCGGACTTTTCAAAGAAATGATTGATTCGATTAACAGAAAAGTGATTGCTATCTTGATGCGTGGACAAATACCTATGCGAGAACCTGAACAAGTACGTGAAGCCCGTCCTGTCCAACGCATGGATTTAAGCCGTTATCGCACTCAAAAAGACGAAGTTAAAGGTGGTGGAGCATCAGATGATCCAACAAAACAAGATACCCGTGAAATTCAAAAATCTGAACCTATCAGAGTTGAGAAAAAGGTTGGCCGAAATGATCAATGCCCTTGTGGAAGTGGCAAGAAATTTAAAAACTGTCACGGAGCTTAATTATAAAATTGAAGATTGAAAACGTAAATTGCAAATCGTAAATTCGTAAATTGAAAATACAAAATATATGCTTTTAAATTTTATAACTTGGAATGTAAATCCTGAAATTTTCCATTTGGGATCGTTATCAGTTCGTTGGTATGGATTACTTTGGGCAATAGGTATTTGGTTGGCTTTATTTATAGTTCAAAAACTTTTCAAACACGAAAAACTTTCGGATGAATGGTTGGATAAACTGTTTATATATACGGTTTTAGGCACTATAATTGGAGCCAGACTTGGTCATTGCTTATTCTACGAATGGAAACTTTTGGAAACCCCGGTTCAGTTTTTAGGCATAACATTTAATTATGGCAATTACTATCTATCACACCCTTGGGAATTGTTATATATTTGGCGGGGTGGATTAGCCAGCCATGGTGGCGCTTTGGGAATTCTAATTGCCATGATACTTTATAATAAAAATGTATCAAAAAAAGGGCTGATTTGGATATTAGACCGACTTGTAATTGGTGCTGCATTAACAGCGGCTTCTATACGTTTGGGAAATCTTATGAATTCCGAGATTTATGGCAGCGCAACTTCATTGCCTTGGGGATTTATATTTTTACGCGATGGTCAAACCGAAGCCATGCATCCTACACAAATTTATGAAATGCTTTATTGTTTAGTAGCTTTTGCTGTAGCTTGGTGGATGTATTGGAAAAAAGAAGCCTATAAACAAAATGGACTGATATTGGGTGTTTTTTTGTTGATAACATTTGGAACCAGATTTTTATTAGAATTTATCAAAATTGATCAGGAAGCTTTTGAATCGGGAATGATACTCAATATGGGACAAATACTAAGTTTACCATTTATAATTTGGGGAATCTGGTTGTTGGTAAGAGTAAAGAAAAACCTGCCCCCTAGCCCCCTAAAGGGGGAATAAGATGGGTGAAAATAAATTTGTGATTTAAATAACCTATATAAAAGACGAAACACTTTTTTTAAATAAGATTTTAAAATACCTGGATTTCTATTTAAAACACATCAATTACCTTTCGATTTCTCACAAATCCCCCCTTTAGGGGGTTAGGGGGCAGATCAAGGGGGCATATTTAACACAATTTTATGCAAACCGATTTTACCAAAGTAAAACCATATAACGACAATGAGGCCAAAACTCCTCAATTGTCGAAAATGTTCAATACCATTTCTTCGAAATACGATCAGTTTAATGATATTATGTCGTGGGGAATGGCCAGAGTTTGGCGTAAAAATGCTTTGAATAGCTTAAAAGCCTATAACCCGAAACAAATTTTAGATATAGCTACCGGAACCGGAGATATATGTATAAAAGCATTTAAATACCTTAATCCTGAACATGTTACGGGTGTAGATATTTCGGATCTTATGATGGAAGTGGGTCGCGAAAAGGTGGAAAAAGCCGGTTTAAGTGGAAAAATAAATTTCGATATTCAAGATTGTGCTAGCCTTACTTACGCCGACAATAGTTTTGATGCCGTAACAATTTCATTTGGTATAAGAAATTTTGAAAAGTTAGATACAAGTTTACAACAAATCCACAGGGTACTAAAACCCAAAGGCCATTTGCTTATACTCGAAATGAACGAGCCTCAAAAAGGATTTATGCTCCGTGCCTATCAACTATATACACGGGTTTTCGTAAAAATGACTTCGCGTTTACTCTCGGACGATAGCAAAGCTTATGATTACCTAACGGCTTCGATGCATGCCTTCCCAAGTGGAAAAAACCTGATTGATATTCTGAAAAAAAATAACTTTGAATTGATAAAACACCGCAAATTTACTTTTGGTGTGTGTAGTATGTATCTGGTTCAAAGCTAAAAAGTATTGTTTTTCTAATTCGTTTTTCAATTACTCGCGTTTTTTAATTTTATTTTTATTCCGCATAACTTTTAGTATCTGCTCTGTTTATTGGATTTGGTTTTGAATTGCAAATACGTCCTACAACCTGTGTTTGATGATATTCGTGTTACTCCTACCGAAATTAAAAATCGACGTAGTCAAATTTATTAATAGCTTCTTTCAGATTCCACCTCACAATGGACACACTTACCTTGAACTAATGGTTGTAAACTGATAGCTCACATAACGGACTTGTACCGTCAAATGTATTCGCCATGCTCGGCGGACCAAACATTAGATCTTAAAGAGAATAAACTGTATGACGATTGAATTATAAAATCTTGATTTAAAATACTAAAAAATAAAGGTCAAAATAACTTTTTAAACTCGAAAAAAAATATTTTCTGTTTCATAAAAATAAGTCTAATTTTTTAATTGTATTTCAATAAATTAAATTATATTTGCAAATAAATAAGGAGTATAAAAAAATCATTCTTTATGAAAAGAACTGATTTCTCAAACCTTTAATAACTAGACTATTGAAAAGAAAAATATATTAATTAATTATTTAAAAAAATTAAATTTATGAAAAAAGTTTTTTGTATTTTACTTGTTGTTATTTGCTTAATAAATTACGTAGATGCACAATCGTATAAAAAAGTAAAAGTTACCTTAAAAAATGGTCTGGTTGTTAAAGGTGATAAAGCATTAATTGCTGATGAATCTATTACATTTACAACTGATAATCAATTAAAAACATTTCCATTATCAGACGTTACACTTGTTCAAGCAAAAAAAGGTTCTGCTGATAAATGGGCATTAGGTTGTGGTGGTGGATGTTTAGCTGTAAATGTTATCTATGGAGTTAGTAATGGATTTACTGGAGTTGATATGTATGGTAATGAAACTACGGCAGGTAGTTTTATATTAGGAGCAATCTTGGAAACAGCAGTTGGAGCTGGAATAGGTTATTTAATAGGTTCGATTACTGATAAAGAAGAAATAGTTTATATAAAAAACAGCGCATTGTTGAATAATTTCAAATTGAATTTTTCAACTGACCAATTGACTAAGGATAGTCCAAAGTTTAATAAAATTACATTGGCATATCGTTTTTAAAAACACATTAGGCCAGAAATGAGTTTCTCATTTCTGGCCTGAATATTTTACTATATAGAGTTAAAATATATTTAATTATTTACCTGTATATCAACAACTTGAACAACAAAAAACACCTGCATTTGAAGATAAGCTCAACTACTTTATTGCTTTTGTTCTTCATAAATTGTCCTGCTCAAGTTATTGATGCTGTATTGAATTTTGCTGATTCCTTATATAAAGAACAAAAATATAGTTTGGCATTGTATGAGTATAAACGAGCCTACTTTTTCTCAGAAAATGAGAAAAAACAAGTATTAAGCATACAAATTGTCAATAGCTATTTAGCTCTCAAAGATTATAGAACTGCTAAAACTTATTGCGATTCAGCCATTTACTATTCCCAAACCGATAGTTTAAAAACAGCTTGCCAACTTCAGAAAATTGTTATTTATTTGTTAGAGAACAATTTTGATTATGCTTTATTAAAACTCGATGAAATTAAAACAGATTCGAACAGCTATTTTCAAACCAGAAAAAGTCTACTCCAAGGCATTAGCAACCTTGGTATTGAACAATATGACAAAGCATTTCAGTTTTTAAACACTGCACTTAACCCTACCGATTCAGTTAAACAAAAGCTATTAAAAAAATTGTTTGAAGAAACGAAAAAATTAAAGAAGCCCTCTCCCACCCTCGCAACTTTAATGAGTATTGTTTTACCGGGCAGTGGTCAAATTTATTCAGGAAAATACGCAAGCGGACTCAATTCATTACTTCTTTTAGGTGGACTAACTTGTATTGGAGTATATTCACCAGCATTAAATGTTTTAATTGCACCTATGTTTTCGAGATATTATATGGGCGGAATTTTACATGCCAATCAATTTGCAAATGAAAGGAAAAAGTTAAAACAAGCTGGTTTTGCCAATGAAGTTTTAACCTTATTTCCCGAAAATACGGATTTAAAACCAATTTTCAGTGTAAAACTGAATGAAATGAACTTTCACAAGCATATTTTAGATTCAGATGCTGAGATTCCACTTCTCATTTCAGCATCGTTTATGGCTTATAAAAAATATTTTTCATCTCAGGATGTGGATGCTTGTGTTTTTTCACCTTCTTGTTCTGTGTATATGATGGAATCAGTCAAGAAAAATGGATTGTTTACAGGCTTTTTAGATGGTCTTGATCGCTTGATGAGATGCCATGCTTTTGTACATAAAAATGATTATAACTACTATAAAAATACAGTTAAATATAATGACCCCAATTAAACAGTTTTTAATTAGTTTTTTTGTTATATTGTTATTTTTCAGCAAATTATATGGGCAAGATTTATTCAATTACGAAAATACTTTGAAGTATGCCAACCATCTGTTTAATAACAAACAATTCCAAAATTCGGCTATTGAATATGAACGAATTACTTATTTGGCTCCAAATGATACACTTGCAAAATTACGTTTAGTACAATCATTTCGACTGATGAATGATTTTAAAAATGCAAAAACATATCTGAATAAATATTTCCCTGAAAATGATTCAAATTATCCCGAAGCATTTGCTGAAGAAAATTTCAGGATTCTGTTTCTAGATCATCAATATTTAAATTGTTATCGTTTTTTACTTGAAAATTCAACCATACATCAAACTAAGAATACAGAATATAAGATTGGTACTTTGCTAATGCAAAACAAATGGTCAGAAGCAAAAACTATTTCGGAAAATTACTTTGAAAAATACGAGAAGACAACAGAAATGATTGATTTATATGACATTACAACAAAAGGTATAAATCAGAAATATAAAAATCCATACATTGCAGCATTGTTTTCAGGAATAGTTCCCGGATCGGGAAAATTATACACTAAACAATGGAAGGATGGAATTTATGCATTTCTGATAGTATCTACATTCTCTTGGATGACATATAACTCTATAAAAAACAAGGGTTTAAACACTGGAAGTAGTATTCTATTAGGATCAGTTGCTTTTAGTTTTTACGCTGCCAATATATTTGGGTCGTATAAAAGTGCCAAAACATACAATAATAAAGTGAATAAAGAGATTACAAAAGATGTGGAAAGTATAATAATGAAAAGATAAAAGGCTGTCTCAAAATTTGGACAGCCTCTAGTATATATAGTTTTATTCGAACATATTTCGGAATCGGGAAAAGAAATCGCGTGAAGCTGCAGAATTTGGCTTAACATTTTGTGAGTTAGCCAGTTTTTCCATTATGGTTTTTTCGTCTTTCGATAAATTTTCAGGAATATAAACTCCAACATTTACAAGTAAATCGCCTGTACCATACCTGTTTACACTAGGCAAACCTTTACCTCTTAAACGAAGTACTTTACCGGGTTGAGTTCCGGGAGCTATGGTTACTTTCACTTTTCCTTCTACAGTTGGCACTTCTACTGACCCTCCAAGGGTTGCCATAGGAACTGTTAGTAAAAGATTGAATATCAAGTCATTCTCATCGCGAATTAATTCAGGGTGCGCTTCTTCTTCTACTAAAACCAACAAGTCACCATTAGAGCCGCCACGTCGGGCTGCATTTCCTTTACCACTCATCGACAATTGCATTCCTTCCATCACTCCGGCCGGGATATTTATTGAAATTACTTCATCTTCGCGTACAATACCTTCGCCACTACAATGTGTACATTTTTCCTTGATCAATTTCCCATCGCCACCACAGCTTGGACATTCGGCAGCAGTTTGCATCTGTCCTAAAATAGTTTGCTGAACACGAGTAACACGTCCCGAACCATGACAAGTTGAGCAGGTTACAGGCTGTGAACCATGTGAAGCACCGGTAGAATTACAATGTGAACAAGAAACATATTTTTTTACTTTTATCTTTTTTTCTACACCACTGGCAATTTCCGAAAGCGTTAATTTTACTTTCACCCGCAAATCCGACCCACGCCTTACTCGCTGTCCACCACGCTGACTACCACCAAAGCCACTAAAACCACCGCCGCCAAAATGTCCACCAAAAATATCTCCAAAATGTGAGAAAATATCTTCCATATTCATTCCACCACCGCCAAAGCCGCCTCCACCGGATGCTCCACCAACACCTGCATGACCAAACTGATCATAACGTTGACGTTTTTGGTCATCACTCAAAACTTCGTAAGCTTCGGCAGCCTCTTTAAACTTCTCTTCCGAAACTTTGTCGCCGGGGTTCTTATCCGGATGAAACTCAATGGCTTTTTTTCGATATGCTTTTTTAATTTCATCAGCAGATGCCGATTTCGATACACCTAATATTTCGTAAAAATCTCTTTTGGACATTCTAATATAATTGATAATTCATAATTGATAATTGACTGAATTCGCTTCAATGATAATGGTAAGATGAATTAAATAAAAATTTTCTTAAACTTCAAACCTCAAACTCTACGAACACGAAACGTGAAACACAAAACGTGAAACATTTTTATTCCCCTACAACTACTTTTGAAAAACGAATAACTTTTTCGTTTAATGTATAACCTTTTGAAGCACAGTCAATTATTTTTCCTTTTAAATCCTCTGTAGGAGCAGGAAAAGTGGTGATAGCTTCATGTATATCGGTGTTAAAATCTTCGTTTTCAGTTGGAATAGCTTTTACACCGTTTTGCAACAAAAATGCAATAAATTTATTGTAAATCAAGTCAACACCGTCTTTTACTGCTTGCACATCTTCCGAAGTTTCCATGGCTTTTTGAGCTCTTTCAAAATCATCGACCAAAGGCAACATATTAACCAATAAACTTTCGCCTGCAGTTTTAATTAAATCGATGCGTTCTTTCAATGTGCGCTTGCGATAATTATCAAATTCAGCCATTAAACGCAAATTTTTATCGTTTAACTCTTCACATTTTTGAGTCAACAAAGCTAATTCATCAATTGTTTCGGCAGGTGCTTCCGTTTGTTCAACTTGAGGTGTTTCTGAATTCTCAACTTCTTGATTTACTTCTTTTAAATCAGCTTCCTCGCTATGTTTATTTTTTTTCATTATCTAAATTTTTATTTCTAAAGTTTTGATTAATTGTCTGCCTGAATAACACAATAATTTTGCCAATACAAAAACTCCCAGCTAAATGTCAGAAAAATGTGGCAAAATGGCAGTTTTTATTCATATTTCCCAATGAAACAAGCTAATTATTGGCATTAATGCAAATAATATTTAAATTAATCGCAAAGTGTATATAAATCAGCTCGTGGATTTACAATTAATAGCGGTATGCCTGACTTTTTAATCAAATATAATTCCTTAGGACCAAATATTATATCATCCAAACCATATTCGCGTGATGCTGAAATAATTATTAATCCTGCATTAGATATTTCGGCACGTTGAACTGCTTCTTTATCGACAGAAAAACTGTCTTTTTGAGCTTTTTCTACTGAAAATTTAAAACTGAATTTTTCAAAAAGTGCAATCATTTTCATAACATTTGTTTCAGCTTTTGAACCATAGTCATTGGCTTGTAAAATCAAAATCTCACTATCGCAAAACCTGCCAAAAGCTGATGCAAATTGAGCTTTTTCAAGTTCTTCGGCTAAAAAATTCACCGGTAAAATGATTTTTTCCAGATGTAATTCGTCAAAATTCACTTTAAAAAAGAGATAAGGTATTCGTAATTCTCTACATATATTTAGTTGATTTTGAATAGTTTTCGATTTGACATTAATTAACTGTAAAAACAAAAAAGAAATATCATTCGATTCACAAAAATCAACTAAATCAAATGTGTTGCTGGATTCAATCTGAATTATATCAGGTTTAAGATTCAATTTTTCTAGTAACAGCGATATTTCATTGTTATAATTCGCTGATTCTAAATTATTTGAATTGATTTTGAAAACTATACCAAAAGTCTTACCTAATTTAATTGCCACCTTAGCAGCACTTGAAATTATGTTTTTTGAAGTATCAATATTTTCAATAACACAAAGAATCATATAATAGTTAATTTTTAGAATTTAGCTTAGTATTAAAAAAACAAATATCTCACCTGATTTCCTCTTCAGTGGGATATTAAGGTGCAGATTTATTATTCCTGAAAATAAACCCTTTTCACACGGCGTGAAACACTAGTTAAAACTTCGTAAGGAATTGTATTTAACCAGGATGCAACCTCATTAATCAATAATTTTTCACCAAAAATTTCAACCTGATCACCTTCTTGTGCTTGTATATTGGTAATATCAACAGTAATTAAATCCATAGATACATTTCCGATAACTTTGGCTCTTTGTCCATTAATGAGCACCTCTCCTACTCCATTACTTAGTTTTCGGTCAAAACCATCGGCATAGCCTATTGGCAATATGGCTATTCTTTTGTTTTCGGGCACAATACCTTTTCTACTATAGCCTACAGTTTCGCCGGCATTTACATTTTTGATTTGTAAAATTATGGTTTTCAGCGCGCAGACTTGCTTGAGTTGTGTATTAGGAAGCGAACTAATTCCATAATGTCCAATTCCCAAACGCACCATGTCGAATTGAAATTCAGGAAAACGTTCAATTCCGGCTGAATTTAGTACATGCAACATGATATGATGTGAAAAAGCATCGGTTATTTGCTTTGAACAAGCACTGAAAACTTCAACTTGTTGCTTTGTAAATAAATCAAAATGAGCATCATCGGCACCTGCTAAATGTGAAAAAACAGAGCGAACCTTTACCTCCTGTTGATTTTTTAATTTCTCCAGTAATTTTTGCATATCCTGTGCTTCAAATCCAAGCCGATGCATCCCACTATCTATCTTGATATGAATAGGATAATCGGTAATTCCTAATTTATTGGCAGCATTAATAAAAGCATCTAACAAACGGAAACTATAAATTTCAGGCTCAAGATTATGATCAAATATCAAATTAAAACTGCCTAATTCAGGATTCATCACCACAATTGGAATGCGTATGCCTTCGAGTCTGAGTTCTGCACCTTCGTCGGCAACAGCTACAGCCAAGTAATCGCATCGGTGATGTTGCAAAGTTCGGGCAACTTCCACAGCTCCACTTCCATAAGCAAAAGCCTTTACCATACACATTATTTTGGTTTCTGGTCGGATTTTTGATCGGAAATAGTTCAAGTTTTCAATCAAAGCATTCAAATTTACCTCGAGTATGGTTTCGTGTGCAATGAGTTCGAGTTTGATGGAAATATCTTCGAAATGAAAATTTCGTGATCCTTTGAGAAGTATAATTTCATCTTTAAAAGCCCTAAGATGTTCTGACTTAAGAAAATTCTCGGTATTCTCAAAAAAACAATTTTCAAGGAAATCGAATTTTTCGGCATATCTCGAAATCTCTTGTCCAATGCCAATAAGTTTTTTAATGTCCTTACCTTGAATTAGTTCAGCTACTTTTTGATATAAATCATCCAGACTTAGTCCACTTTGTAAAATATCGGATAGAATAATTGTACGCGATAAATTCTTTGCAGTTGCTTGTTGATTTAAAAAGTCCAGCGCTATTCCCAGGGAGTTTAAATCAGAATTATAGCTATCGTTAATAATAACACAATTATGCAATCCTTCTTTCACTTCAAGACGCATGGCAACTGACTCCAACAACGATACTCTTCGCGCTATTTCACTAAAGTCATAACCCAGGTATAATAAAGTAACAATACAATTTATGGCATTTTCAATAGAGGCATCGTCGGTAAATGGAATTGAAATACCTGCTTTTGAATTATTGAATAACAATTCTATAATTGAATGATTAACAGCACTTTCAACTTTAACAACTTGTACAACAGATTTATTACCTTGACCCCACGACATTAATTTACCCTTGAACTCTGATTGAGCAATTGCTATATCAAGCAATTTATTATCAGAACAATAGATTAAAACTTCGGCATCTTTAAATAGTTTTAGTTTTTCATCGCATTTTTGCTTCAAGCTTTGAAAATTTTCTTGATGAGCCTCACCTAAATTTGTAAAAACTCCTATTGTAGAACTAATAATAGCTTGAAGTTTCTCCATTTCATTTTTTTGTGAAATTCCGGCTTCAAAAATTCCCATCTGAGTTTTATTATTTAAAGCCCAAACCGACAAAGGCACACCAATTTGTGAATTATAACTACGTGGCGAACGAACTATCGAAAAATCACTTTGCAGCAATTGATAAAGCCATTCTTTGACAACAGTTTTACCATTGCTTCCGGTAATACCAATGATAGGTATATTAAAAGTAGATCGATGAAAAGCAACTAATTTATGTAAAGCTTCTAAAGTATTATTTACCTGAATAAAAACCGCATCAGTCAGATTTTCAAATTCAGTAAGCATTTCACTTACAACAAAATAGCGCAAATTTTGATGATAAAGTTCAGTAATATATTTATGACCATCATTGCGCTTGGTATGTATGGCAAAGAAAATACTTTCGGCTGGAAAAGAGAGGGTTCTGCTATCGGTTAATAACCAATTAATATCAATGTCTACGGGCAGTTTTTGATTCGGTGCCAGAATTTCAATAATTTTACTTAGCTTCATAGTACTAATATTTTAATCTGATAATTAAACCTTCGGTGGTAGTTAAAACGCATTCGTTTTTAGATATTGGTGCAATAGTATTAATAATTGAATTTCCAATTTTGTAGCGCCAATTTACACTTCCATTTTTGGCATTAATTCCTAAAAGCAAACCATTTTTGGTTCCAAAAATAATTGTTCCTTTGTTTTCAATCAACATACTAGGATTGTGGTCGTAGCCAAAGCCTGCGTACGTTTTCCAAATCACTTTAGGTGTATCACTCTGAGTGCTAATTGCTACCACACTATCGTTCATGCATCTGCTGTAAACAACTTTTTTATCACTCGAAATTCCAATTGTTTCGCGTACTTGATGCTGATTTGTACGCCAAATTACTTTACCTGTATTTATATCCAATGCAGTCCAAAATCTATCAGGGGCGGTAATAAACACTTTGTTATTAACAACTACCGGCAAAACTGCTGCCGGAGATAAATGCATTGAAGTTTTGTCATTATTCCATTTCCAAACTAAATTGCCATTGTTGCTATTAAAAGCATAAAAATAACTGTCCCAAGCTCCAAACATTACTCTCCCATTAGCTAACACAGCCCGGGTTTCTATATAATTTTGAATTCCTCCAAATTCCCAAATCAGTTTACCTGAATTCAAATTTATGGCCCTGAAAAATCCATCACTCGAACCAATATAGACGGAATCATTTTGAATGAGTGGACATCCCATAACAGCCTTTGATGTTTCAAATTTCCAATTTTGTTTGCCGGTTTCAGCATCTAAACAATAAATACTGCCATCGGTCGATCCAAAAACAACTTGCTTAGAGCCAACTGCCGGAGATGAAATTATTCGGCTTTTAGTTTTAAACGACCAGATTGATTTTCCATTTTCGAGTGATATACAATGAAAAACGCCCAAATCGTCGCCATAATATACTTTTTTATTAGCAATAAATGGACTTGTATATATTGCTATTTTTGAATTAATTAGCCATTTAGTTTTAATATTTTTATTCAGTTTATTAACATCAAACGAAGGACGAATTGAAGCATTCGGTTCACCATAATTTCTATCCTCAATAAGCAAATCGAGCCAATGTCGTGGTTCTTTGTTTATTATTTTTTCAAAAACCTGTAGTGTATCAGAAATTGTGTATAGGCTATATCCACCTTTTGTGTCTTTTGTGCTGAGGGTTGAGCGATTTATTATTCCCGGCAAACCATCGTAATTTAACAAGGCATTGCGGTGATAATGACCATTCAAAACTGCCTGCACATTGTATTTTCTAAGAACATCAGTCATATCATACCAATTATCTACATCGCCATTTTGCAAAGGATAATGAGTTATGACTATAATTTTCTGGTTTATAATTAATTTATCTAACTGATTTTTAACCCATTCTATATCTTGTGGAGCTATGTGTCCATCACCCATTTTAATTATCGGACCAGTAGCAAAACCAATAAAATAGAAACCTTTATGCTTAAAAGAAAATTTGTCATCACCAAAAACACGTAAAAAATCAGTACAGCCCGATTCACTCCATTTAGTTTCATGGTTTCCGAGTGTAATATAATAAGGTTTATTCAGTTTATCCAAAATACTCTTTGCCTTTTGCAACGAAAGCAAATCACCATGTTCGGTAACATCTCCCGAAACTATTATAAAATCTATGCCAGTCAAGGTATTCACATCTTCAACAGCGGCTATTAAATCATTTGCTGCATTGTTATTTGCCATTTGCACATGTAAATCGGTAAACAAAGCAAATCGGAAAGACTCAGCATTTACTATGACATAAATCCCTGATAAAAAGCACAATAAAAACAAAATTCTTCTCATAATATGTTACTTTAGAACAAAGCACAAAGATAGCATTTTCAATTTTATTAAAATGGATTATGTACTGAATAATTTTTTATAAAACTATTTTGTTACATTTGCGTTGATAATGAAAAAAATATCAATTTTCAAATCATAATTATGCCATCTTCAATAAACAACGTAGACGAATATATTCATTCATTTCCCTCGAGCACACAAGTTTTATTAAATCAAATTAGAAGTATTATTAAACAAACAGTTCCTGAGGCCATCGAAAGCATCAATTATGGCATGCCAGCATATAAATTAAAATCAAAACCTATGGTATATTTCGGAGCATACCCAAAGCACATAGGTTTTTATGCCACGCCTTCAGGTCATATAGAGTTTGCTAAAGAATTATCGAAATACAAACAAGGTAAAGGCTCGGTTCAGTTTCCGCTTGACAAACCCATACCTTTTGATTTGATTGCCAGAATTGTTAAATTTAGAGCAGAAATGATTTTGAACAATACATCTAATTAACTAATATACTGCAAAATAGTATTACTTCTGAAAATTAAAGTTGTTCTGTGAATTGGTATGATTTATTAGGTCATATCAAATATTTATTGCACAAAAAAAATCAACAATTAAACATGTTAAAAACTACATTTCATATATTTTTGCTTATTTCACTTGGTTTACTTCTAGTCAATTGGGGCAATGTCGGTCATAGGAATATTAGCTATAAATCAGCACTTTCGTTCTCATCGGCAATGCCAAACTTTGGTGTTTGGGCTGATTCTCTTGCTATGCATGCCTCTGATGCCGATTATCGCAAAAGCGTTGACCTAAATGAGGGACGTAAACATTATATTGACCTTGATAATTATGCTGAATATAATTTAAACGGAAAAATTGCTTCTACTTACGATTCTATCGTTAGAATTCATGGCGAAAGTTTTGTTAAATCAAATGGGACACTACCTTGGGCAACACGAATTGCTTACGACTCGTTAAAAAACTGTTTTAAAAAGCGACAATGGACTAAAGCCATGTTGTTTGCATCGGATTTAGGACATTATGTGGCAGATGGACACATGCCTTTGCACATAACATCAAACTACGATGGATATGCAACTGGTCAGAGTGGAATTCATACGCGTTTTGAATCGAATATGGTATCAACTTATTTAACTCCAATAATAAATTATACCGGTGGGCAAGTAAAGTTGATAAGTAATATAAATCAATACATTATGCAATATATTTACCGAAATGAAAATTATGTAGATAGTATTTTAAATGCCGATTTGTATGCAAAAAACATTGCCGGAAATACAAGTTCTACGGCATATTATAGCGCACTTTGGAGTAAAAGTCAGTTTACAACCAATCTATTTAGCAGAGCATCTCATTCGCTAGCCGAATTAATATACAATGCTTGGATAGAAGCCGGTAGCCCGGTATTTTGGTCAAAAACAGATTCTACAGATATTGAGCTAAATTACGATTACCTTGTTTTAGCATATCCAAATCCTACGCAAGGATTAATCAACATAAAGGAAATCAATCTATTAAAAGTTGATTTATATTCTACTGATGGTGTTTTGATTGAATCATTTTACGAAAATAAAATAGATATAAATCATTTGTCAAATGGTATGTATATATTGAGTATTTACAGCAAAAATGGTATTTTGAAGAAAGAAAAAATATTATTAGTAAAGTAAAATTTGGGTTTCGGGATGATAGAGTTCCGACTCTGTCAAAAAAAAAGAGTTTGAAAGTTTGAGGTTTGAAAATTTGAAAATTTGTGGTTTGAAGATTTGAAAATTTGAGAGTTTGAAAGTTTGAAAGTTTGTTGTTTAAATTGCTGTACTTTTTGTTTTGAATACGTGTTCTGTGTTTCGTGTTTCAAATACTTGGTCTTTAAGCCCCTCTTGCTCCCTCTCAGATTGGAGAGGGCTGGGGTGAGGTCTGGGGGTTGGGGGTCTTCTCCATTTGGGGGTTGGGGGTCTTCCCCTAAAACCTCTTTCCCTGCCTTGCATCTCGCAATTGCATTTGTTTTTCAACTTTTACAATAAATTCAAAGTTTTTCAGACCCCAATCGGGAGCAATCAGCAATCTTGGTGGCGATTGTGAAATCATGCGTTCAATAGCAATTTTCGGGTTCAATAATTCAATAAAATCTATCACTAACTCAATGTATTCCATAGCTGTATAAAGTTTAAACCATTCAGGATGTTCTTCGTATTGCTTGGCCATTTTTGTACCTTTTACCAATTGCAATTGATGTAATTTCAATGCTGTAAGAGGCAAACTTGAAATTTTAACAGCATGTGAAAGTATGGTTTCGCGGGTTTCGTGTGGTAAACCCAGAATTAAGTGTGCTCCAACCCTAATGCCCCTTGATGCAGTGGCATTTATTGCATCAACTGCGCAAGCATAATTATGTCCACGGTTAATAAACTCGAGCGTTTTATCATCAGTCGATTCTATTCCATATTCAATCATTACATAGCAACGTTTTGATAAATCAGCAAAATAATCCAATATCTGATCATTCACACAATCGGGACGTGTACCAACCACAATGCCTACAACTTTAGGATTATCAAGAGCTTCCTCGTAAATCGCTCTTAACTTATCCAATGAATCGTAAGTATTGGTATACGACTGAAAATAAGCCAGATAATGCTGTGTATGATATTTGTGTTTGAAAAAATCGATTCCCTCCATTAATTGTTGCGTAATGCTTTTGGTGGGTTTACAATATTCGGGACTAAATGTCTGGTTATTACAATAAGTACAACCACCCATTCCTTTACTTCCATCTCTGTTAGGACAAGTAAAACCGGCATTGATGGATATTTTTTGCACCCTTTCGCCAAATTCAGCTTTAAGTATCTGATTGTAATTAAGATATCTATCGTTATTGTTTTCTATATTGAACATTATCGTTAAGATTGAGCTATAATTTATATGAATTTAAGTAACTACTCGGCCCCCCTCCCGATAGCTATCGTGGACCCTGAAGGGGAAGTTTGTAGTGCGTTAATATATATATTCACGCTAAAAGAAAACTAGATTTTCATTTATTATATTGTTTTAATACCCAATATGTCAAATAATTCAGTATAAAATCTGCAATTTTTTGTTTAAACTGATAAATATAACATTTTATGGCCTGATTAGAAACAAAAAAAGTCAGTTTGTTTAAAGAATTAAATTCAATGATGCGCCAAACTCCCCCTTTAGGGGGTTGGGGGGCAGGTAATTATTATTTTTTATTAACCAGATAAATGCCAATTAGAACAATTACTGCACCCATAATTTCCTGCAATGAAAGTAATTCACCTAAAACCGGAATAGAAAAAAGGGCTGTAAAAACTGTTTGGCTCAACAAACTGACCGACGCCACAGTAGGTCGAATATGTCCTAAAGCTTGATTAATAGCCAACCATCCTAATAACTGCGGCACTAATCCCAACACAATTAATGCAAGCCAGGTGGTTTGATTAAATCCGGTAAGTTGAACATCGGCAATAAAACAAAAAACTCCTAAAACCAGGGTGCTTGTTATTAATGAAATCGTTGTAAATGAAAATGTATCGAGTGTATTGCGTCCTTTGCGTACTGTGAGCAAATAGGCACCATAAAACAAACTTGCAACTATGGCTAACAGACTTCCTAAACTCATTTGAGCAGCAATAATTTGCTGATAACCGATTATAAATGTTACACCCAATATTGCTATAATTGTTCCAATCCAAAATACTGCATTTGGTTTTTCTTTCATAAAGAAAAAAGCACCCATTCCAACCCAAACCGGAGATAAATTGGCTAAAAGAGTTGATATAGAAGCTTTTGATAGCATAATGGACGTATTCCAAAGCGCAATATCACAAGCAAACAATACGCCGCAAATAATTGCAACGATTACTCCTTTTCGATCTGTTATGGGTTTTTTGAAATAGAAAAACAAAGGAATGATACCCAAAGTACCAAAAAGCATGCGATAAAATCCTGATCCTAATCCACTTATATTAGCAATTTTTACCAAAATAGCCGACCATGAAATACATAGGATTCCAAAAAATAACAGAAAATAATGTATCCAGGGATGGTCTTTTTGAATTAGGGACATTGAATGCTTTTATTGAATTATAATGTGCAAAAGTAATTAAAAAATGTGATGCATCAAATCATTAAGATGCAGTCAGTTAAATTTAATATCTGAAATATATACGCTATTAAAGCAACATTGAATTTTTAATAAAAGTAAAAACAAAATTGATTTGTGCTGTTTTTCTGGTAAATACAGAACAAAAAAATCATATCTTTGTATTGTTAAATGCTTCTGAAAATATTTTAAAATTATTCAACTTTCTCATGTATATTTAATTGATTATTAAGTTTATATATATACCAAGTGCAATTATTTGTTGTGGTAAACTATTCCCCTCTCCT
>CAMBSB010000056.1 GCA_945870155.1 Paludibacter jiangxiensis
TTGTATTTACAGGAATAGTTACTTCCCAATGCAACTTCATCAGATTTTTCTGCCAGTTACTAACTACTTTGCCATAAGGCGTTTCGTAGTCTGCATTTACAAATTCCAAATCGGGAATGGAGAAGTCGGGCTTTAGAATTATGTGTTTAAAAGCTACTTTGTAATAATCCGATTTTATTCCGCCTAAGTTTTGATACGTCCATGTTAGCAAATCGCCCAACAACATTACATGATTACCCGAATTCATTCTCGGGTCAGCGGTGTTTCCGTTCCAGAGTTCCCAAATGGTTGTTGCCCCATTGGCTGCCATATAACCCCACGAGGGATATTTATTGTTCGAAGCCAATGCAAAAGCCACATCAGCGCGACCCATTTTGCTCAGTTCGCGGAGCAAAAACTGTATGCCAATAACGCCACAGCCAATGTTTAAGTCGCCTGTGCCAATTTGTGAAACGGTATTGGCCGGCACCGTATTGTACAAAACACGTTTGGCGATCGTATCGCTAAATTGCATTGGAACTATGCCAAAAGCCAGTGGCAACAAATTGGAAGTGGTATTGTTATTTCCATAAAATAAAGAATCGGCATGGAAAAACTTTTGACTGAAAGCGTTTTTCATTCTTTCGGTAAGCAAGTTAAAAGATTTCGCATCGTTTTTCAGTCCTTGCAAACTTGCAAAACGAGCCATTACGCCCAACAGTTTGTAATAATAAGCAGTGGAAATAAGCGTTCCATCCGTTTTTCGGAATGGATCCTGACTGTGAATCATTTTCAAATCTTCGGGCGGCACACACCAATCGCCGTATTCGTCTTTGGTCATTAAATAATCCGCTGACAAATAGTTTTTTTCCATGTGAGTCATCCATTTTTTAATGGCAGGGTAATTATCTTCAATGGGTTTCTTGTCGCCAAAATGCGTGTAAAGCATGTCTGAAACCATAGGCAAAGCAGCAGGCCACGTTACATTGTCGGTGTAATAAGTCAGGTAATTGGGAGCCACATCTGGAATGCAACCATCGTGCCGCTGTGCATCCCGGATGTCAGTTGTCCATTTGGCATACAAACGCTGATTGTCAAAAAAGTAACTTTCGCCCCATGCACCCATGGTTCGGTCGCCCAGCCAGGGTTGGCGTTCGTCTCGCTGTGGACAATCTACCGGCATTCCCTTATAATTATCCAAAATTCCCCACCAGGCATTTTTCAAAACCTGATTCAATACACCGTTCGAAGTTTCGAGTTTTCCGGTATACTCCATTTTGTCGCTCACCACTTCCGCCGTAAAATCATCAGCCGAAGGCGTGTATTTCAATCCCGAAACTTCGACAAAACGAAATCCGTGATACACAAAAGCGGGAGCCCATTCTTCACCTTTCGGGTCGCCTCTCAAAATATAAACATCGGTTTGACGAGCCGAACGCAGGTTTTCGGTGTACAGTTCGCCATTCGGTTGCAATGTTTCAGCGAATCGCAAAATCAATGAATCGCCTGCATTTCCACGCACTTTAATGCGTAACCAACCGGCAATATTCTGACCAATATCAAGCATAAATTTATTCTCGAGTGGAGTGATTTTCTGTACTTTCAGTCGGTCAACCACGCGCATGCCGGGCATCATTTGTGCACGTAATTTTCCTTCGGGGAAGCGAACCCGCTGTGCGTTTTCCCATTTCGAATCATTGTAACCAACTTCTTCCCAGCCGTTCAGTTCCTTTCGGGCATCATATTCTTCGCCATTGTATTCGTTATTGCTCCGAACAGGTCCGTCGGCATTCAGTTTCCAGTTATCTTTGGTAACTACCGTTTCAGTTGTGCCATCCACATATTCCATAATCAAAATCATGCGCGATTTTGGATAACCAAAAGTGGGAACTTTCCAGGGTTTGTAGGTTTGCCGCATGTTGTAATAACGACCGGTTCCCTGCGCAATGCCAACAGCATTTTGACCTTTATCGAGCATTGAAGTTACATCATACGAATTGTACAACACCGATTTGTTGTAATCAGTAGGAGCTGTTGCCAACACTTCGTCGCTCACACGCTTGCCGTTCAGAAACATCTCGAAAACACCCAAACCCGAAATATGAACCGTAGCCCGTTTAATTTCTTTTTTAGCTGCAAATTCCTTACGCACATAACGTACCGAAAGGCGACTGTAGAACGTTTCATCATCCCATGGCATGGCTTTGTCCATACCAATCCATTGAGCCGATTTCCAGTCATTTTCCAGCAAAATGCCCATGCTCCACAAAGCCGTCTCGCTCCACGCACTTTCGCCTTTATTTGTCCAGACTTTTACTTTCCAGAAAAATTGCTGATTGCTTTTTAGTTCTCCACCGCCAAAAGGAATAAACAATTGATTGTCGGAACTTACTTTTCCTGAATTCCAAACATCAGCTTCGTTTTCTTTCAATTTTTCAGCACACGAAGCCACCAAAATTTGATACGCTTTTTGTCGAACTCCGGTTTCGGTGCTTGCAAGTGTTTTCCAACTTAAGCGTGGTTTTTCAACGTCAATTCCCAACGGATTTGACATGCCTTCGGTTTTCAATTGGGTAGAAACTATCGTTGCATTAATTGATGCTAAATAGAAGGAGAAAAATATGGTTAATAATATTTTTGAATACATTGATTGAAATTTTTGTTTGCAGATATATAGACATCATATTTTTATTTAGACGTAAATTAATGAAATTTGTTTCAGTTTAATTGGAAATGATATTTAAACACATTATTTGAAATGAAAAATTGGCACTAGCAAAATTTTTAATTTCACTAGTACCAATCAATTTTTAAATTATTAGTTTGTCAATTAATAATTAGGATTTTGAGGATATTCACTTTTGTTCAATAAAGCATCTAATTCAGCCTGTGGTATAGGACGAAAATAATGCTTTGCCGGATTGAACGCAATAATGTCAGGATTTTGTTTACCTGCACCCAAACGATTTTCAAGTTGTTTAGTTCTTTTTAAATCAGGCCAACGGAGATGTTCACCTGCTAATTCACGGGCACGTTCATCCAATAAAAAGTTCAGGTTGATTTGTGAATTGGAAACTTGCATCTCGACAGTTTTATCAACTGGAGATTTAATTGCCGCACGTGTTCTCAATACATTGACATAATCTGCTGCACTTGGAGAAGTTTTGTTTAATTTGTAACTAGCTTCTGCCGCAATAAGATAAATTTCGGCCAAACGCAATACAATAACATTTTTTGTTCCGGCATCTTGTCCCGCAATTCTATCAGGATCGCGAAATTTTCGCAATGCCGGATAATATGGATTGTTGTTTGCATCCGAAGAAATTGTACCATCTGCATTGTAAGTGTCGTTTATATCTTTTACACCATATTTTCTGCTTGCTTTATCTGCTATTACTTTTTTAGTATATAACAAAGATGTATCGCCTGGTTGTAAACTAACAGATCCTGCTGCAAATGATTTTTTAAATCTTGAAATATCAGTTGCCGACCAAGTATATTTTGCTGCGGTAAGTGGAATTTTATATTCCTCGCGGAACGAAGCTAAGTAACGCGAATCAATATCTTCATTAAAAACATTGAGTAAATACTTCGTAGGCATCATTCTGCTCGCTCCATCACGTCCATATTCCAGCACTTCTAACGATGGCATTCCACATAATCCGGTATATTTTGCAAGATACCATCTAAATAATCGATTAGGATTGCTCGATTGTGGATTAAGTGCAGTATTAGTTGAATGTGTAATTGACCATAAAGCTTCAGTGTTACTTTTATTATTAGCGGGCAAAAACACCTCATCAAATGTTTTATATAAACTGCATTTATAAGTTGCCTGATTATCAATTAAGTCTTTAGATGCAGTCAATGCTTTTTCATAATACTTATCAGCTTCAGTTTTATTATTTTCAAAATATTCAAGGTATGATGCTCTTGTTAAAGCTGTTCTAGCTAATAATCCCAACGCTGCTTTCTTTTCTACACGACCGTATTCTGATTGTGTAATAGGTAGAATCTCAACAGCTCTTTCTAAATCCGAAATTATTAAATCGTAAAAATCCTTTAAAGGACTACGAAGTGCAGTAAGAGGAACACCGGTAGTTTCTGTTGTACGTAATGTAGCACCTCCAAATGCTTCGGCTATCATCCAATAAGCATAAGCACGAATGAAACGTAATTCACCTTCCTTATTAAGTTTATTAGTAGCATTTGCAAATTCTACACCATCTATTCTGTTGATTCCGGCATTAGCATAATTAACAATTTCATATAAACGTTGCCAGGTATTTTTTATTTGACCTGTTGTAGCATCTAACTTTTCGGTATAAGATAACAATTGATCGGCATAGGTTCCTTTTGCTCCCATATACCATAGATCGGTTCCGCCTTCCCATAAAAACATAACATCTTCACGGCCATAAAATTGTGCTCTGAAATTGTAATATGCAGCATTAACCAATGTATTCATTCCTGCTTCAGTATTATACACTACTCCGGCTGTTGATCCAGATGGATTGTACTCTGCCAAGCTACATGAGCTGAAGATAATTGCACAAATGGCTGAAATTAATAGACTTGATTTTATTTTTGTTCTCATAATATTTATTTTTTTCAGCATTAAAAATTCAAATTTAAACCAAATACTAATTGTTTTGTCAAAGGCATTGTTTCACTTCCACCTCTTTCAGGATCATAATTCTGAATTAAATGATTTTTTGAAGCTGTAAACAAATTAGAAGCAGTTGCATAAACTCTTAATTTACTAATACCTATTTGATTTGTTAGTTTTGAAGGTAAAGTATATCCTAAGTTCACATTTTTAATTTTAAAGTACGAACCATCAATATAATTTAATGACATATATCCATAATAATCATATAGTTTTCCGTCTTTTTTAGGGCGTGGAAAATCATTTGATGGATTTTCAGGAGTCCAATAATTTAAATATGCAGGACTGTTTGAAACTCCGGATGGGTCAAAACGACCTAAAAATTCAGCATCAATCATTTGACCCCAACGTACTAGCATATAAACATTTAAGTCAAATCCTTTGTATGATATTGAATTATTTAAACCAGCAGTCCATTTTGGCGAACGGCTACCTAAATATTGACGATCTGCAGATGTAATATTCATATCACCATCCCTGTCAACAACTTTTAACGAACCAGGTTTGAACACATTGGCTGTTCCATTTAGTTTGTATTCTGCCATTTTATCTTCTTCGCCTAATTGCCAAATACCATCCAATTTATATGAATAAAATGAATTTATTGGACGTCCAATAAGTAAAGATGAAACTTCTGCATTTTGTCCCTGAATAATATCTGTACCAGTAATTAATGAAACAATTTTTTCCTGATTTGCGGCAAATGTTATTGTTGAGTTCCATTTTAAATCTTTGGTTTGAATATTTACTGTGTTAATAGCAATTTCAATACCGCGATTATTTGTTTTTCCAATATTTTGATAAGTTGAAAATTGTGCCGAACTTGCACCACCTGCTCCGGTTGAAGGAGGTAAGCTACGTGCCATAAGAATATCTTCAGTGTCAATATTATATAAATCAACATTTAGATCTATTCTGTTTTTTAACACCGAAAAATCAATACCAATATTTGTCGTAGTTGATTTTTCCCATCCTAAATCCGAGTTTCCAACCAAATAACTATATTGATAAACTGTAGCAGCTTTATCGTTAAATCCAAATTTTGTATTTGCTACAACGCTTCCACCTTGGGTTGCGTATGCTGGAACACTACCATTACCTGTTTTACCATAACTTGCCCTCAGTTTTAAGTTACTAAGCCATCTAGAAGCATTTTCCATAAATCCCTCATCGCTCAAGCGCCAAGCTGCTGAAACAGAAGGAAAGAAATCCCATTGATGACCTGGTGCTAATACCGATGATCCATCCCAGCGAGCAGTTGCTGTAAGGAAATATTTTCCAGAATAATTATAAGATACACGACCTGCAAAGCCAAGAGTTTGAGTTTGAATATATCCAGAACTGATTGTACGACTTGCAGGGTCGGTTGCACCTAATGAATTGTACATGTATGAATCAATTAACTGGTTGTAACCCGAAGAATAATAATTTTCATCAATTGATTTAACCCATGTTGAAACAGCTGTTGCCTCAAAATTATGGTCATTTAAATTTTCATTGAATGTTAATATGTTATCCCAAGAGAAATTTCGATACAAACTATTTGAAGCACTTGCCTGATTGATATAACTGCCACCAAACTGACTTGTTGAATTTTGACCATTGTATATTCCTTGACGAGATGCATTAATTGCAGCCGAAAAGTTTGAACGGAATTTTAGCTGTTTAATTGGCTGTATTAAAAGATAAGCCGTGTTAAACGTTTTTAATGTCAATGTATTGTTAATGGCTTTTGTGTCAGATACATAGTTTGCTAATGGTGATAGTCGATTTGCATCACCTGAAACAGGAAACAGTTTGATTTTACCATTCTCATCGTATGGTGTACCAAGAGGAATGTACGTTGTAGCCTGAGTTAACATGCTACTCGGAACTGTATTCTTATCATAATATGTAAGTTGTGAACTTACACCAACATTCATCCATTTTTTTACTTCATAATCCAAATTAGTACGTACTGTATATTTTGAAATATCATCATTTTGAAATATACCTTGTTCGTTAAAATATCCAAGAGATAGATATGACTTGATTTTATCTTTTCCTGAAGAAAAAGTAACATTATGGCTTTGTTGAGAACCCTGACGAGTAACTAAGTCAACCCAATTTACCCACTTGTTGTCTTGAATTGCACTCCACTCTTCATTCGAAAAAATTTTAAAATCATCCGCTGTTGTTTCCCATTGTCCAACGCTGCGAAAAGCTTCACGTCGTACATTCATATACGAATCGCCAGTTCTGGGTGTTGGATAATCTACAAATCCATTAACACCATAATAGCTATCCAAACTGACATTTACTTTGTTATCCTTGCCTTTTTTGGTGGTAATAATTACTACACCATTAGCTCCAAGTGAGCCGTAAATAGCAGTTGAAGATGCATCCTTTAACACATCAATACTTTCAATATCATTCGGGTTTAAGTCCGAATAAGATCCTCCCTGCACACCATCAATAATAAAAAGAGGTTCGGTATTTCTAGTTTTGTTACCGAACATATCAGTATATCCAATAGTTTTTGTTCCACGAATTAAAATGTTTACACCTGAACCTGCACCTCCACTTGAACGTGTGATGTCCATACCGGCAATTCTACCCTGAATAGCTTCCATTGCATTAGAAGTTGGGGTTTGAATAATATCTGCTGTTTTTACAGATGATACAGCTCCAGTTAAATCACGTTTTTTAACTGTTCCATAGCCTATTACAACCACTTCATCCAGCCCTTTGCTCTCAGGAATCAATGATATTTTTACTATTCGTTGATTTGTTAATGTAAGCTCTTGGCTACGATAACCAATATAACTTATTGAAATTACTTTGCTGTCAGTAGGAACATTAATCTCGAATTTACCCGAAATATCAGTAATTGTTCCTATAGAAGTGCCTTTTACAATAATGTTTGCTCCAATAACCAAATCGCCATTTTCATCAACAACAGTTCCGCTAATAATTTTTTTATCTTGTTGTAATTCGGTATTTATCAAGTTATTTGTTGATGTTCCCGAAGCTACTTCATTTGTGGAAGTAGCATAAATGCTTGTTATCCCGATAAACATCCAGAATAACATTAAATAATTTGTTCTTTTATTCATATTCTTTTTATTAAAACCTTTTTTCGGTTTTATTTAAATAATTAGTATTAGTTATTTTAACTATTAAGGAATTTGAAATAATTTTCTTCGATTTTTTTTCTTTGTTACATAGGCTTTGTTTTTAAGTGTTAATATTAATTTCATTGTTTTAGCTCGTTGAAATTTAGTAGGTTTTATTACTTGAAAAAATTTTTACGAACAAATAAAAGGACGCAAATATGCGTCCTTTGTAACCATAAAAAAACTATGAAATTAAGAATTATTTGCGATTAAAGTTAAAATAAATTATTTGCTTGTTTTTTTTACAAAATGGAATGATTATGAAAAATTCTCTCGCAAACATTTGGCAACGCCGTTCATATTCTGAATAATTTAAGCAGCATTTTGGGTTTGGTAGGTTTATGAATATTACTTTTTCAAGGATTTTTTGTAAATAGCTTAGCATCTAGAGTAGGAGCATTTCGATCAATCCAAATAGGAATTCTGCCGTCATGACATTGTAAAGCAATGAATTACAATGCTGCCCTGTTCATAATTCAGCGCCTCTTTTTGCTCTTTTTTAGTTCCTTTTTTTAAGCAATATTTGACGTAGCGCAACATTCCTCAACCACGAATCCCATTTCCATACACATATTGAGGTGTAAGTTGATTCGTGTTGCTAGAAACGGATATTTCATGGAGCCGCCAGACTCATGATACATGCCTTTCATTTCGGGATGAATGTTTTTTATTCAGATTTGTATGTATTTTTCAATATTTTTGAGATTGCGTGCCGGCATATGAGCTTTTAATTCAAAAACAATCACAAAAGCTATCAGTAAAAGGAATGGTATACTCATTTTTATCAGTATTAAAACTACTTTACTACCATTAATTTGTCTATATAGTCTTTGGCACTTTCCATTGCAATCAACACACGGTCATTTCCGGCATTATAAGCAATATCGAGCGCAAAATCAACTTTTTTATTACCATCAAACTCACCAATATATTGCACTTCGCCATTCTTCGGATTAAACCACCAGCATTTTTTCTTTGCTCCACTGATTTTTGATAAATCAATTTGCATGGTGCGTCCGCTGTAGTTATAAACCAGCAGGTAATCGTTACCGCGAGTAGCAAGCAGACGGTCGTAACGCTCGCCATTTTGTCCGGCAATAATGCTTTGGTCAGGTACACGTTCGAAAAAAGGAAACGCAAGCATTAATTTTTTAATGTATTTCATTTGTACAAAACCCGGATCTTCCATACAATCGAACCACGCGCGTTTAGCTCCATAGGCCGAAGGAATTCCGGGACGGTAAAATTGCATGATGGAGTTATGACCGTAAGTATGACCAAATGCTCCCGCAAAAACCGACCAATATGCATAACGGCGCACATCATTCGCATTCCATCTCACTTCGTTAAAGTCGTGTAAACCTTGTGGAATATCTTCGTATGAGGGTTCTCCATCAATTACCGGTTTTAGCGGAGTCATGGAATGTGATTTTTCGACATAACGCCAACTGTCTTCTTCGGTATTTTCGGCAATGGTGTAATCGCCATCGCCTTTGCGCTGTCCGTAGCGGCGGTGACCGCTTTGGTACATATTAAAATCGAGCCACTTGGCATTGTTGAACCAAGTTGAAGAACAGGTGCGGCCGCGAGGATGATAGGTCATTAAGTGATTTTTGTCGACAGCACGGATTGATGTTGCCAGCGATTCCCACACTTCGGTTTTAATATCTCCCCGAATATCGCCACCGATAAACCAGATAATATTCGGTGCGTTTTTATAACGTTCGGCAAGGAATTTACCATACACTTGCGCTTGTTTTTCATTCATCAATCCCGACTGAACAAGTCCGCCCCAAATGCAAACCATACCAATATAAATCCCCCGTTTTTCGGCTTCTTTTATAATGTAATCCATGTGATCCCAGTAACCATAAACACCTTTTTTATTGATATTTTTAAAATCCCAACCTTCGGGCATCGACGATTGTCCGAATTTATTGAAAGCAGGAACATCGTTTATAGTTTGTACCTGAACTACATTGTAACCATTTTTGGCACATTGCGAAAGGTAAAATTCAGCTTCATCTCGGTCAGTTCGTTGGGGTAGCAACCAACCCGTTTCACCCAACCAAAAGAATGGTTCACCGTTTTCATGCTGAAGGTAACGGCTATTTTCACTTACTTTTAATTTGCCATTGTCCCACGGAAGTTTGGCTGATGAAAGTGATAAGGAAAAGATAAACAATAGTAAAATACTACCCCTAACCCCTAAAGGGGAACACAGGTTACTTTTATCTTTAAAAATTGTTTTAAGCTTCATTTTTATTGTTATAAATATTTATAAATCAATATAACTCTCTTTACTATATGGGTCGGGGGTTATTCTTATTCCCCATTAGGGGTTAGGGGTCTTATCAAATATTCCTTCCCTCTTTCTGTCTGCAAATCATAAAGATACGATTTTTTCAACTCAACCGGATTGAGTTTTGCGTTTGGGTTAATTATCGGCTTTACTATTTGTGACACATCAAATAATGGATTCGGATTATCGCCCGCAGCTTCCAACAATTTCAAATTGTCGGTTTGTTCCCCCTTTAGGGGGTTAGGGGGCAGGCTACATTTCAATTCGGTTTGTGAACGTAAGCGGCAAACGCCACCATTGCGCGAACGAATTACCACCTTTTCAACTGCACCATTTTTCCATTTAATGTCCATTTCAAAGCCTCCACGAGCCACCAAACCTTTTATTTCTCCGTTTTTCCAAACAGTAGGCAAAGCCGGAAGCAAATAAATAAATCCGTCGTGACTCTGCATCAACATTTCGGCAATACCGGCGGTGCAGCCAAAGTTTCCATCAATTTGAAAAGGTGGATGCGCATCAAAAAGGTTTGGATATGTTCCACCGCGTTTGGGTTCGTTGCGGACAATATTGAGTTGTTCGGTAATTAATTTATAAGCATGGTCGCCATCGAGTAATCGCGCCCAAAGGCAAACTTTCCAACCCATGCTCCAACCAGTAGAAGGGTCGCCACGAGCAATAAGTGACGTGCGCGCACCATCAAAAAGTTCTGGCGTGCGGAATGGCGAAATCTGATTGCCTGGATAAAGTCCCCAAAGGTGCGACACATGGCGATGCACGTCTTTCGGGTTGTCCCAATCGTGCATCCATTCTTGCAATTGCCCCCATTTACCTATTTGCATAGGAGGCATTTTAGTTAAATTAGATTTTAATTTAGCAGCAAATTCGGCATCAACACCCAATATTTTCGAACTTTCAATTACAATATTAAAAAGATTAGAAACTAACTGATTGTCCATTGTCACACCGGCTGCTGTAGTTGCTTTTCCATCACTTCCGGCATGCGTATTTTCAGGGGAATTTGATGGACAAACCACCAACCAATTGTGCACTGGGTCGTTTATCATTATCTGATCAAAGAAAACAGCAGCTTCTTTCAAGATTGGAAAAACAGATTTTAAAAATTCTTTATCACCAGTGTATAAATAATGTTCCCAGAGATGACTTGATAACCAAGCACCACCTACCAGCCACATTCCGGATGCAGCACGATCGACTGGTCCTGTAATACGCCATATATCTGTATTGTGATGCAATACCCAACCATCAGCGCCATACATGACTCTGGCGGTTTCTTTACCCGTTTCGCAGACTTCTTTTGTGAGGCGAAAAAGTGGCTCGTTGAGCTCCGTCAGATTAGTAACCTCGGCTGGCCAATAATTCATTTCCAAGTTAATATTCGTAGTGTATTTACTATCCCACGACGGAAACATTTTATCGTTCCAGATTCCCTGTAAATTAGCTGCTTGTCCGCCCGGTTGCGAAGCACAAATCAACAAATAGCGACCAAATTTATAATAAGTTGCTACCAAATGTGCATCATTGGTTTTGGCAAAGTTTTCCACGCGCATATCGGTGGTTTCGGACGATAGGTTGGGACCCAAATCGAGCGACGAACGTTTCATAAATTGCTGAAAGAAATCGGTGTGCGAACGTTTGGCGGACTCGTAATTTACTTTCAAAGCATTTGTAAGATAAGATTTTGCCAGTTCTCCTTCGTTGGCCGAAATATCTTTATAATTTACAAAATTGGTGGCAATTGATACATAGAGTATTGCTTCGTTGGCATTTTCGACCGATAAAACACCATCTTTGTAAGTGGTTTTCCCGCCAGTGATTTTTGCCGTAAGCCGACCATTAAATTTTATTTTGCCTCGCTGCCGTTCGTGTGTTGGCGTAATGCCGCTGACTGATATTTCATTTCCTTCGGTAGCAATGAAAACATCTTGCTGCGGCGAGGTGAGTTGAGCATTGAAAGTGATTTTTTTCTTTTTACTGGCGGATAGTTTTACAATAACAACCTGATCGGTAAAAGAAGTAAACACCTCGCGCTGAAAAGTAACGCCATCCACTTTGTAACGAACCATAGCACATGCCGAATCCAGATTCAATTCGCGATAATAATCGGAATAGCGTGCATGACCCGGAAATGCAATACGTAAATCGCCAAAAGTCTGGTAAGGCATTCCGTGGTTGGTTTGCGACATGATCTTTTCGGTTGCAAGCGCTTCGGCCTCCACATATTTTCCGGCAAAAACAAGCTCACGCACTTTAGGAATAAATTCCAACGCCATTGGATTGGCATTTTTATTCGGACTACCTGCCCAGATATTTTCCTCGTTCATCTGAATTTGTTCCGTGGCGGGATTTCCATACACCATAGCGCCCAATCGTCCATTTCCCAGCGGTAAAGCTTCTGTCCAAACCTGTGCCGGTTTATTGTACCAAAGTTTGTAATCGTTGGATTGTGCAAGCAAGGACGAAATACCGCAAATAAGCGAAAAGATAAAAAAGCAGATTCTCTTGATTTGATATGTCATTTTTGATATATTATTTACTTTCCAAAAGTAATATAAATGACGTAAATAACTGTGATTTGTACCCGGAGATATTATGGAATACATTTTTTTTAATATGCTATTCCTTATAATTACAGCATAAAAAACTAGTAATTTCTTCAATTAATTGAATAATTTACTATTAATTTATTCAACAGACTGAAGGAATTAATAGCAAATACATTTTTTAAACAAAGAAATTTGTATAGTAAAAATGACAGCATGAATTTACTTCACACTGTCATTTTATGACTTTTCAAAAAAACTTTATTTCTTCTCTGTTTCCGTTTTATTTTTAGCTTCTTTCTCGGCTTTCAGTTTGTTGGTGTAGGTTTTGTACATAGTTCGCCAGTTACGTCCGTTTTCGTTAAAATAACGCTCTACATTATCTTTGTAAATTTCAAAAATAGCTGAAATTTCACCTTTCATCGTTTTATAATCCACAGCTTGCTCGCGCGCCAAACGCAACTGACTAATCACATAAGCCTCTTCTTTTTCAGTCATATCAGGCACAATGGCTTTAAATCCCTTTAGCGTAAAATGATATTTACCAATGGTATACAAGTCCAAAATTGTTTCTAACTGTTGTTCGGTTAAGTCTTTACGAAGTCCAGTCATTAAATTTTCGTGAACCGATTTTGGTTTGGCCGAACAGGCAATTACATCGCGATGCACATCGGTGAGTTTTTCGCCTGTACGTGGATTAATGCCTGCGGGAACTGTGGTGTATGGATGTTCGTTGTGCCAATCGCGCACGGCACGCATGTGTGTTCGAATCACGGCGTAAACGCGCGTTTCCTTTTCTTTATCATTGAGTTTGAGGGAATCAACATAGCTTTGAGCACGTTTTTCGAGGTCGATATCCGAGTGGATTTTTGCATCCGCTTTTTTATCGAACATTCGTTCTACTTGCTTGAATTCACGAATGGCATTGGCGGGCATTTTTTCTCCATTATCTCCAAAACTGTACATAGCTTTTTCGGGTTCTATGGTTACTTTTGATTCATCAAGCATTTGCGCATTAAGCGTAAATGTATTGATAAAAAAATCGTAAACAGCTTTACGTTTGTTTACACCAAAATCATGTTTTTCGTTGGCTAAATGAATATTTGAGATATTTTTCAGAGCACCATAAAAACCATAAATGCGTTGCAGATATGGATATTCCAACTCAGGAACAGAAGCCGTCCAATCGCCACCATCCGAAACCACAGAAACCGGTTTTGGTGCAAAAGTTGCCAGCAATTCTGCATTGCAAGTTCCACCACCGGCCAACTGAACAGGCATTCCGCTCTCGCACGGACAGCCTCCATCGAAGTGCGAAGCCAAACTTACTGTAGGACAAACTGCCGCAAATCTATCATCGATCGTCGCCAACAATACAACCTGCGAACCGCCACCCGAACCGCCGTTTGCGCCAACACGTTTTGGGTCAATATCTTTGCGGGTCAACATATAATCCAAAATCGTTATGCCATTCATTATCTGAATAATATGCGCAATAGAAGTTCGATGAGCTGTCATGGTTACTTGCAAAGCCGATTCGCCCCAACCAAACAAATCGTAACTAACGCATACAGCTCCCATGCGTGCCAATGTAGCAAAGCGGGTTTGTTCGTCACTATTGTAACGTCCACCGCCCCAATGTCCGTTCGGACAAAGTATAAGCGCGTGTTTTCCTTTGCTGAGTGGCGTATAAACAGAACCGTTAACATACAAGCCGGGCATAGTTTCTAATGCAAAATTCTGAACCGTATAACCATCAAATTTACGTATTTTTGATAAAATGGGTTTTGATTGAACACATTTGGCAAGCGCCGAATCAATTTGTAAACGCTCACGAACTTCCTTTTTCAATGTGGCGCGTCGCAAGTTCCATGATGCAGAATCTTTGTACAAAGTATTGAGATAAGCCAATAGTTTTGCTCCATCTTCGGGCGTACGACGCGGGTATTCGTAGACTTTTATTTTGTAGGTTTTATCGTCTTGCTTTGCAAATTTATAGTCGAAAAGCGATAACACATTGGTCAACGATTCTTCTACCGAATACGGACGAATACGAAAATCGGCAAACGAAACGACTTTTCCTACAGTGTCGGCTTCGCACTTGAGTTTTACATTAAAACGTATGCCGATTTCCTGTAAAACCTGCCCGAGCGGTTTTGTGAATTGGGTTTCGTAGGATTGGGCGTTGCAAGTAGCTGCAACAAATAAAAGAAATAGCCCCCTAAATCCCCCGAAGGGGGACTTAAAGAACGTTCTACAATTAATAATAAAAAATTTCATTTGGGATTTTCATTTGAATTTATGGATTAAGACTATCATAAAGTCCCCCTTCGGGGGATTTAGGGGGCTGTGATTTTCTCCCCATTTACAAAAACATCTGTCATTTTAATGTTTGTACAATTCTCGAAAAAGCTTTTTTGTTTTGCTTTGATGTTGATATTGCTGAACGAAATATTGCTAATGGGCGATTCTTCCAAACCCCGAATGTAAATTGGAATTTTCACATCAACGCCAATTAAATCGCTAATGTGAATGTTGCGGAAAATAGGTGTTCTTTCGCTCAGTGGTTCTTCGGGCATTTTGCTGTATTTCAAATCCAAAATAATTGCTTCGCGCTGAATATTGCGCATTACAATATTGCTAACACGTATATTCTCAACCACACCACCACGCCCACGAGTCGATTTAATGCGGATACCGCGGTCGGTGCCATCGAACACACAATTGCTGATAGTTACATTGCGAACACTTCCGCTCATTTCGCTGCCAATAACCACACCACCGTGCCCTGAGAGCATGGTGCAATTGGTAATGGTGATATTTTCGTTTGGGCTAGCAAATTTTCGACCTTGCAAGTCGCGACCACTTTTGAGCGTAATGCAATCGTCGCCCACCGAAATATGGCAATTGGAAATATGCACATACCGACATGATTCGGGATTAATTCCATCGGTATTTGGCGAAGGCGGATTGTTGATAGTTACCCGGTCGATGGTAACATTTTCGCAAAATTCAGGATTGACAGTCCAAAAAGGAGAGTTTACAATCGTAACCCCCTCTATACGAACGTTTTTACAACGCACGGGCTGTATAAATGGCGGACGGAAAAAGCGACGTTGTAGCGTTGAAATATAATCTTCGTTGGTTTCGGCATAGATGATTTTTACATCGTTGGCTTTATCCCACATCGGTTGGTATTTGTTCAAATCGCGCACACCATTTTTATCCAAATCCACATAAATTCTAAAAAACTCATCCCACCATTTTTTCCCTTGTCCATCAATTTTTCCTTCGCCTTTGATGGTAATATTTTCGGCATCTACGGCATAAATCAAGGGCGAAAAACTTTTCATCATTACACCCTCGTAACGCATTTCTACAAAAGGCAAATAATGGTCGAAATTATCCGAAAACAGCAAAGTGGCACCTGCTTCCAGTTCAATAGTGATATTGCTTTTCATTCGTATAGCACCTGTCAGATAAGTTCCGGCAGGAAAAAACAATGTTCCACCACCTTTAGCATGTAGTTTATCAATGGTTTTGTTGATAATGGCAGTATTGAGTTTAACACCATCGGGTTTAGCACCCGCTTTTTGCATATCAACAACTGCCGCTGTTAGGCTTATTAAAAAAGAAAACAAAAATGCGAGTGACAAAAAAAGTTTATTGTTCATAGAATATTAATTTAAAACACAAAAGTAAGATAAACAGTTAGTATTTATACTTTTAGACACAAAAAAAGCTATTTAATTTCCGTTGAAAAATTATAAGTGCCACTTTTTACAGTTTTGGGTACAATTTCCGTCGGCAAATACACATCAGCAGTACAATTTGCAGGTACTTCAAGTTTTAACGAAAAATTTTTCCCATCGAGCTTCCATTCCACAGCAATTTTCCCATAAAGCGTTTTTGTACTGGCTTTTACAAATTTCAAATCGCCAACAATTTCGGGTTTAATGATGAAATGTTTCATTCCCGGACTTTTTGGGTCAATCTGAATTCCGGCCAACGAAGCAAAAAACCATTCGTCGATTTGCCCCAGCATAAAATGATTCCACGATGCACCTTGTCGTGGGTCCCATTGTTCGGTAAGCGTGGTAGCACCAAACTTTAGCTGAAAACCGTAGCCAGGTGCTTCTTCGTGATTGAACATGGTGTACATCAACTCATTCAGTCCGTTTGTTGCCAGCGTTTGAAACAAATATCGGTTGCCAATATCGCCTGTTGTAAGCCTGTTTCCGTGCGCTTTTATATCTTTTACCAAATTATCCAACACAGCCTGTTTGTTTTTGGGCTCAACTATTTCCATGTAAACAGCCATTGCATTGGCAGTCTGGCTGCCGGTAGCATATTGTTTGGTTTCGGCATTAAAGAATTTGGTATTCAGCACTTTCCGAACTTCATCGGCCATCGCAGTATAATATGCAGCATCGTATTTATTACCAACCATTTCGGCTGATTTTACAAGGTATTTCAATGCATAATAATAATAGGCTGTAGCCACAAAAGGCACAGGCGTATTGCGCGAATATCCGGCTTTGAAGTTTCCATAATCGTACCAATCGCCAAGCCCAAACGAAAGAACATGATTGTCGGCTCGATTTGTCAGGTAATCTACCCAATGGCGCATAGGTTGGTAATTATTCACAATCAGCGACGAATCGCCATAAAATTCATAATACATCCAAGGCATTATCAAAATGGAACTTCCCCATTCGGGTGAAACACCAAATGCATCAAATCCATTTTTATTCCCAAAAATATTATACATGGGTGCAATGGACGAAACCGCTCCATCGGGCTGTTGTGCATCAACCATATCCTGCATAATTTTGGGTAAAAAATTCACCAAATCATAATTATACAGCAAAACAGGTCCGTTGAGGTGCAATTGCTCAATCCAACCCAGTTTTTCGCGTTGCGGACAGTCGGTAAAAACGCCCTGCATATTGCTCTGGATTGCCTTTTGAATTAAAGTATGCGTTTTGTTAAACAACTCATTCGAGCATTCGAAGGTGGAAATTTGTGGTGCTGAATTATAGACAAAACACGATCTTATATCCTTTAAAATAGCCAATCTGCGGGGATTTTTATCGCCTTTCATCACTGCACCTTCCACCTGAATATATTTAAATCCATAATAAGAAAAGCGTGGATGCCAGGTTTCATCTTTTTCGCCTTTCAAAATATAGGTATAAAAATGCGGCCGACCAGTTTGTCGTTGATCCACAACACCTTCGGAAAAAACTGATTCGCCCACAAAAATGGTGATGGTATCGCCTTTTTTCCCATTCACAGTAATTTCAGGAAAACCGGCTAAATTCTGGTGCATATCAAAAACCATTGCAACTGCCCCCCGACCCCCTGAAGGGGGAGTTTTGGTGAGTTTCCCGAGACTATCGCGGAATAAATAAGTGACTTTTTTTCTTTCAAAGTTCAACTTCTCTATGATTTTGATTGGATAGCCTTTTTGCGCAACCAATTTACCTTTCGGAGCATCCTGAATAACAACAGGTTTCCAGTTAACGTCATCAAATCCGGCTTTATTCCAGTCTTTTTGTTCCAAACGAGCATCGTAATCTTCGCCGCCATATATATCGTTGAAAGTGATGGGACTAAAGTCATATTTCCAACTTCCGTCCGATACAATTTCCTGAGTCGAATTATCGGTGTAACGAATTATAGTTTTAAAAAGTAAAGTAGGAGCACCGAACGACACTTTCAGTTTACTGTACCTTCCACCCTGTGCATTGAAAAAGCCATTACCCAGCAAAACACCAAACACATTCTCACCTTTTTTAAGGTAAGAAGTAATATCGAAAGTATTGTAATAAACCGTTTTATTGTAATCGCTCCAGAAAGGTGCAAACTCACCATCTCCCACTTTTTTACCATTAATAGTCAGTTCGTAATGCCCCAAACCACATATAGATGTGACTGCTTCTCTTATTTCTTTTATAGCAATAAAAGATTTTCGGAGAATTATACTTCTGCGAGATAACGTATCAATGTTTTTCCATACCGCTTTGTACTCGGGCGTTCCCATTTCCCAACTCAGAAAACGTTTTCCGGCAGGAATACGGGCAGAATCGGCACGAATAGCGCCTATCCAGAAGGTCGATGCGTTTTGCTGGAATTCGCTAGTGGGATTGATTGGTTCAATGGCTTGACTTTCAACTGTATTAAAAAGAAGAACACACACACAAATTATCCGAAATAAAACTAATCGCCCTATTTTGAAAAAATATTTTGAATATGATAAATGCATGTTGATAACTTGAGAAAGTTTAATACAACATTCAGACGAAAAAAACTCAAATTTGTAACCTATTTCAAATATAATTTCAATATGCAGATAGTGAGTATAATATTGGATATTATTATTTAAGATATTAAAGTATTGTTTATTTTCAATAATTATTTTAAATATAATTATTAAATAACTACTTAACTTTGTTTAGTGAAAATTATTATATATTATGGTTTAATGCGTCTACTTTTGCGTATGCAATGTATAACCATTTAAAAATTAAAGATATGAATTTTGAAATAGACAATCAAAGAATTAATTACTCTTTTAATAGAATTGCAACAGATTTAATGAATAACTGTATTCTTAATGCAGGCAATAAATCTTACAGGATTTGTGAATTAGAATTCTATTATGAAAGTGATTCTCATAAAGACCCATATATACATGGAAACGACTTACAAATGAAGTTTGGAAAATGGTATTTTCATGGTTCAGGGCTTGATTTGACATTTGGGTCAGAAGGTAATCATAGAAGTATTCTAATCCGAGCTATTTATGATCTTGACAACTTCCAATATATATACGGACCAGTAAAGTCAGTGACTGAATTGTTATCCAATCTCCCTGGTATTTATGGCGGAGATTTTACTTTGCAGTTAGTTCCAGATACTAAAGGTAAAATCAAAAACGAAGATAAGATAATTTTTGAAGCTCCACGAGTAGGATTAAATAAGGAAAAAGATTCAAGCGGAAGATTTTATGAGAATAAATATCGCTTCTTTGTAATGCCGAAAAAATCACATAAGGATAAAGAAACTGTTTTCAAAAATTCAGGTTTAAGCGAAACGGAAATAAATGAAATTCTTGGTTATAAATTAAAAAACAATGATAACAGATAACCAAACCAATACTGTTTATTTTTCTGAATTGCTAAAAGAGAATAGTTCTTTTCAGAAAATTGAACAAGTTCTGAAAAAACATCAAATTAATTTTGGTTTTCTAAAAGACACCAAGGATATATGGGTTAGGGATTATATGCCGATTCAGACAGATATTAATAAGTTTGTTCAGTTTAGGTATGAACCTACCTATTTAGCGGAGGATTTACTTCTTCAATCAAATCCGAAAGATGTTTGTAAATCAAATGGGTTTGCTCCGTTGTTCTCTGATATTAATCTGGATGGTGGAAATGTTGTGAAATGGACTGATAGGGTAATACTTACAGACAGAATATTTGCTGAAAATCCGCAGTTTTCTGATAAAAACCAGCTAGTAATCGAAATAGAAAATTTACTAAATGCCAAAGTAATTATTATCCCACAGATAAAATCGGATTTTACAGGACATGCAGATGGATTAGTGAGGTTTTATGATAAAAAAACTATTATGGGGAATAGCCTTAAAGACGAATATAAATATTGGGGCGAAGCTATGAAAAAGCTTATCCAACAATATGGTTTTAAATACATTGATATGCCTGTGTTTGACTACAAAGTTCAATATAAAAACAAAAGTATGTCCGCAATTGGATGTTATATGAACTATCTTGAAATTGGAAATCTAATAATTTTTCCAGTTTTTGAACTTGAAGGAAATAAGGATATTGAAGCATTCGATTTAATCTCAAGCTTGTATCCTAAAAAAAATATCGAACAAATTAATATAAATGAGATTGCTATAAAAGGAGGTCATATGAATTGCGTCTCATGGAACATAAAAACTTGAAAATATGAAAATCGATTTAATCAGAAACAAACAAATTCCTGAGGGTGAAAATCCTTACGAAAAAGTAATCAATTCAAATGAGGTTTATGTCTATGTGTTGGCTCATATAGAATTTGATTTTTCATTGACAACCTGGAAATGTATTGATAAGATATTTTATGAAATATGGAATTCTAAGATTGGATTAGGTGGCGACATTTATTTTTCTGAAATTGAAGATGAAGTGTTATTGGAGTTAAAAAAGCAAAGAATTTTGTTGCCAGATCAATGTGTGAAAATTGTTGTTCATCTGATTCTTGATTATATTGAGCAAGTTGGAGGAATAATCGAGTAGGTTTTATTGTATGAGCTGTTGCTAGTGTTTGATTTAGCCATATCCAAAAAACAAGTACCCAAACTTGAATACTAAACATTAATTGTCAGATATTCAAAGTGCTACATAGAGCTCAGTAAGCATTTGTTTTCTTAAATAATATTTTAATGCCTTTTGTAATTCAATTAAAAAGAAGTTTTGTATATTTGCACCATAATCTATTAATAGCGAAATATAATGATACATATAGTTAAAATAAATGACAATACACCTAACGGAAAGAGGATAGTTGAAGAATTACGCAATAACTACAAAGATGTTGAGTTTGTTGATTCTACTGTAAATTCAAACGTTCCAGAGGGATATTTAACAGGTGATCAATTTCGTAAAAATGTAAAGTCGAAAATTCATAAACATTATCAGGAAAATGGTCTTGTTTAGCCATTTAGCAGAAAATGATTTGTCAAATATTTTTATCGGGCTTTCGTTATGGAAAAAGCATCCGTTGGAATTTGAACACGTCGTTAAATATGTGGATGATATTGTAGATGTTTGTGAAAGTCTTGATAAAACTGACTATCATGTAAATGTCCAATACGAAATTCATAAACAATACGGTAAAAAAGTGTATTGTTATAACAGAAATAAAAATACAACTTGGTATATAGTTTATGATGTAGATTTAGCGTCTAATATTATTTATATTCAGCATATTACATCAAATCACGTTACAATTTGAGACTAGAAATTCTCCGCTGTCCCTAGTTTCATAAATTACAGACTGTGAAAAGCATTCCGATTTACATTGCAATCAAAATAGCAGATTAAAAATCAACACCTTTGTGTGGTTGGGATTGTATAAAAATCTACAAAACTTGCGCTACGCTGTTGCTTAAAACCGACAGATTATCCTTGTCAACTTATCAGCTTTTCCCATTTCTTTCCCATCCACCAATACGCGTAATCCTTTACCTAAATGGTATTTATCGCCGTTTTTGTCCCAGATTATGGTGAGGTTATGACCGTGATACAGTACATTATCCATACAAAACCAATCCCATTTTCCTTCGGGTATTAATGGATTTACTTCAATAATATTATCCATTCGTGGACGAAGACCAACCAATCCGGTGATGATTAAATCGTTGAAAGTGGAATGATTGTAGTACCGGCTGCGTTCCTGATCGCCTTTGAGCCAATATCCGGTTACTTCGTCGAGGTATTCGCCAATGTAAGGCCGACCACGGTACGATTGTGACTCTACAAGCTTCTCAAATACATCAAAATACAGACTATCAGTTGCTGTTCTTTGGTTGTAATTATTCATAAAATTAGCCATAGCAGTTAAAACCTGTGAAGTAGCAAACGGCCACACAGCACCGTCCCATTCACATTTACCTACGCCTCGTGTTCTGAATTCGGGGTGGCGACGTTCGGCAGTTGTCATACCGAATGGAGCCGAAAAGCCTTTTTCATCGGCCAATTGCAACCAAGCGCTATCGCATTTTGTTGGTGTTGGCATATTGAAATACCAGGGCAAATAACCGATAAATTCCCGCACATTTGCCAGCGTATCGGATCGCAAGGTTTCAAAAAATCCTTGTTTGTTGCTCCAGAGTTTTGTTTCTATCAAATTCTTAATAGTATCAGCTTTTTGGCTGTAAAGCGTTGATTTTTCATTATTACCTGCCAATGAAAATATAGTCGACAGCGCTTTGGCATTGCCATACATATAACTGTTGATGGTGGTGCGGGCAAATTGTTTTTTGCGTCCACCACTGATGGTTTCTTCCATACCATCCTGCACATCGCCTTGCCAAAAAAGTCCGTTTTTCAAGCGGTGTGTGCTTTCCCAACGCAGGTATTCTGCTTCCAAATCTTTCAGTAAATCAATTAAAAAAGCTTTATCGCCAGATACAAAATAACGATTCAGTTGCGCGTCAATATTCCATGAACTGAAGTTCATCATTTTGTTCATGGGCGCACCTTCGTTGCCACGGTACCAGGTGCGCGTAATTTGATTTAGAAAAGTAGTATCGCGCAACCAGCGACTTTCGTAGGTGTGGTGCCCAAATGCACACGAGATTAAATTATATTTATCAGCATACGAGCGATTTACCAAAAACTCAGTCATGCCATAGCCAACCGGAGTTTCTTTAATGTGCTTACGCAAAGTCCACCAGCGGTAATAATACAATTCTTCGAAATTCTTCTGCGGACATTCAAAAAGTGGAATATTTTGCTCCATCCATTCGGCTGCTTTCGCATTTGGTATGGCTTGTACAATATTTTCATTTTCCATGCCATTAAAATAATCCACATAATGTTTGAAATCGGCAAACTTTAATACCGCGGCAGTTGTATCTGAGTCCAACGATTCGGTTTTGAAATTAGCGATTCGGAAAACAGCCAATGACTCTTGTTCACCGGCATTCGGCAAGTCATAATCCTGATCGGCAGGCGTTTCGGGCGTTGGGAATGTCCGCGGAGCACCTGTGCAAATCGATACGCGTTCGATGCTGGCCACAGGAGCATAAAACATACGAACTCCCACCTGTTTACCATCAACCGACAGTGTTATGCTGCGATTTGTTACCGAAAGTTTGGCTTCCACCCTATAAGTTCTACCAGCTTCATATTTCGAGAAATTCGAAAAACGTGAACCACCTTTTGCACGAAATACACCTTCGTTGGTCATCTCCAAACGTGAACAGGCAATACCTTTTTCGTCCAAAAACTCGATGCGTAAAACACCTTTATCTATTTGTTCTGCCTGCACATCAAATGATACTTTTAATTCTTTCGAAGCCTGAATTTTACGTTCCACTTTGGCGTAATCAAAAGGATCTTTGTCCGAAAGCGTCAACCAGTTTTTACCATTTACTTTTTCCAGCGAAACCGGTGCCCAAAGCGGAGAATAGATATTCCAATCGGTAAGTTCGGATATTTTGGCATTATTTTCAAAATTATCATTTGCATGAGTTGTAGGTGTAATTTTCACCGGCACGGGAATGCGCGATATCCACATGTCTTCTTTGTTTACGCTGTAGGTCACCCACATATTTTTATCGGGTGGAATACCGTTTCCTTCCTGAATGCCACGGGTATATTGCGGGCCATACGACTTGTAATTTCCACCATAACGCATGGGTGTAATTTCGCCATGAACGAGATTCAAAGTCGTGTAATTCAGTCCGTCGGCTGAAGTAGAAATAGCCAGCGGCCAGCGAAATTCTGAAGGGTTGTAAACCGTTGCGTAACTTCCGTCAGTCAGACGTTGTCCCCATATTTTGGCATTGCTATTTACAAAACCTTTGGCGCGATAAACCAAAGTGTCCCACGTTTTACTTTCATCGGTGCTGATAGAAGTGAGCGCATGTTTCCACAAACACGCTACTTTTCCATCAGGTAAATGGTAGTAATTGAATGCTTTATATTCTTTTTTCAACGGAATAAGCGGGTCGTTTCTGTCCGACTCTTCCACCCATTGCATCATGTACAATGGATTGTCGAGAATTTCCTGACAGGCTTGTCGAAAACCTTTGTCTTTACTTTTGGTAAAAAACGGATAATCGGTATTTTTTTCATTGAAAGCGTGATTGTAACGAATAAAATAAATGGATCCAAAAGTTCCATCTTTTTTAATTTCGCGTACCACACGACCAATGCCATTGCCATCGTTGGGGTCATCTTTTTTGTCCAATGCCACACCGTAAAAAGCCATGGTAAGCAACCGACCTGATTTTGAAACATAAAAACCAACGCGCTGATGCATAATTGCTGTCAGGTTGTTGGCCACTCCGGGATAATCGGGTTTTGTAAATCCATCGGCCACTTTGTAGATGGGGAACAAAACTTGCGGATTTGTCCAAGTGTAACCATCCACCGAAGTTTGTAGAAAAGTTTGCGAAGGCGGAATATGTTCTCCTACTTCGCCGCTGAGGTATTGAAGGTAAAAAACGCCATTCCAATAGGCCAGCATGGGTTGGTGATTGTATGTCCAACCGTTACAATTAGACGCATCAGGATGTTGACGGTTGGCGCGCATCACCTGAATATTATGCACACCAACTACAGGCGATAGTTGCCCGTCATGATAGGCGGGATTAGCAAGGATAGTGCCTGAATAATGAATTTTCTCTACAGCCATAAGTGTTGTAGCAGAAAGTATCAGCACAAGGGATATTAAAAAATATCGATAGTAGATGCTCATTTTATTCTTTGCGTTTTAATGCCTTTGCGTGAAGTTCAACACAAAGATACTGAAAGTTTTATTTTACACCGGATATGATGTTTTCGGAGGAGCTTAATTTCTGTTTTTGGCTAATTTCATAATTCTTTTTCATATTATTAATTATTGAAACTGGAGCTTTGAAAATTGTTCCGTGTTTATGCCCTTGTGGTATATTTAACTTATCCGACACATTGACAAATTGAATGAAATCGCTTGTTTTAGAAGCTCCAAAACTGAATTTACGATATTCATCGAAATAAATGTAATACTCATTTCCAATTTTTTCGACTGTTGGTCCTTCCACAAATTCGTCTGAAAAAGAAGATGATGGTTTTGAATACGGACCGGTTGGCGATGTTGCAAAAGCTACTTTTAAATTACGATTCGGACGCGTGTTGTCCTTGAAAATCATCACATAATCCGATTTTGCACGTTTTACAATGGTAGCATCAATGCAACTAAAGCCCGGGTCGTAAAAGAGTTTGGTATCCGTAAAAGTTTGAAAATCTTTGGTAGTTGCATAATATAAGCGGTGATTATTATCTGCTTCTTCATCGCCCAAAGCAAAACGATTGGGAATGCAGGAAGCCCAAACAACCACAAATTCCTGTTTTTCATCGTCGTAAAAAAGCTCCGGTGCCCATACATTTACAGTAGTTGGTTCGTTTTTCATTACCGGAATTAACTGAGGTTCGCTCCAGTTTATCAAATCCGTAGAATTTGCATAACCAAAACCTAAATCCCCTTTCCAACTTGTTGTCCAAACTAAATGAAAAATACCGTCTGGAGTGCGAACAATAGATGGATCACGCAATACCTGCTGAACACCGATTTTGGGTTTCATCCATGTGCCGGGAATACTATCCCATTGCAATCCATCTTCGCTGTAAATAAATCGCAATCCATCGTTAGCCGGCTCGTGAAACGAGGAGGAAACATACAATGTTTTCTCAGTTTTACAAGACTGAGAAATTAAAAACTGTATTATAAATGCTTGAAATATAAATAGTTTAAATATTTTGGAATTGAAATAAATCATTTATCATTTGTTTTCGATTATACTTTTGACGAAGATAATGTAAAAAAGTACTCAAATAATTAATCTTAATAAGTCATTAAGATTAATTTTCAAAGTAATATAATAGATTGAGTACATAAGATTTTTCTTTCCGTCATTATTCAAATAAAAATTCAAAATAAACCAATTTTATTAACTTCAATAATTTAAAAAATGAAAAAACTAATACTTTCAGCGCTATTTAGCGTATTATTTATGGGCGGTGCGTTTGCACAGTTCAGATTCCAAAATGATGTAAACATTGGAATGAAAAGTGATGCAGTAAATTTCTTAGACAAAGATACACTGGTCATTCATTTTAACACAACAAAAGCAAACAGTGCATGGGCAAAATCGAAAAAGGCTGCAACTTTAGGAAAAGATTCAATTTCTATTCAGAAATGTACTACAGCAAGAGGGATACAATGTCTTATTTATACTGACAATACATTAACAACTTCAGTTCAAAATGACAATTTTAAAGGTGGTGCATATAACGGAAATGGGAATCCAGTTCATGTTGAAAGCATAGACTCTTTGTTGAAAATTATGACTAAGTCAGCAGCTACAATTTATTCTTCAGGTACAACTATTGACCTTGTTAATTCTCCAACTATAAACGGCAGCCCTAAAGATAGTTTGACAACACCATCTCATTGTGTATTTGATATGGGATCTGAAAAAGTATTTGGTGTCTATCCAGGCAAATATAAACATCTTGAATATGGCTATTATTTTGGAATGGCTGGAAAGACAGTAACTGACGACATGACTTTTAAAATTGGCACATATAATAATGGAACATCAGGAAAAACTGCTAAATATGAATTAACTGTATACGCAAGTACGAGTACAATATCTAGCTTTAGTCAAATTGGAACTACCACAAACGATGGTACAAATTTAGTAGTTAGAGTCGCTGATTTTTATGTTACCGGCTCTGGAACACAAACGGTTAATTTGTCAACGGTTTGTGGAAAGACTCCTAATTTTTTCACAAATAAAAATGTCTATATTTTTTTGAAAACATTAGGAACAGCAAATGATTTAAGTGTTGTTGATGGATTGCCAAACGCTACAACTGGAGCAACACATATCCCTATTGTATATGATCCAATAATTTTCTTTGATGATTTCTCGGTAATGTATAGTTCACCCTCATTTAGCGTACCGACCGCTACAGCTGCTACTTCTGTTTATGTAAATTATAATAATGGTGTGCCAGTAGTAAAAGCTACAGATGCTGCTTTATCAAATCCAGGTACAGCAACTCCAGTAATTACTGGCGTAACAACTCCTATTTCTGTTTTGTTAAAAAGCGTCAATAGGGTTGGTACTTTTACAATAAAAGAAAATCTTATACATAGTACTTTCTTTACTGTTGATGCTGCCACTGCATTCAAATCTAACGATGGTATTGGAAATTACACGGTTGAAACATTATCAACATTGACTTCTGATGCAAATAGCCTTTGGACTTTAACTGTACCTGCACCTATTAGTTCAATAAATGATGACCTGCAATTTACATTTAATGTCAACAGACCTACTGATGGAAACTCAACTCTAAGGTTAGAAATAAGCAATGGATCGGCACGTTTTTGGTACGACTTTTTGTTCACTGCTTCACCTACAACGGCACTTGATGGTAAGTCAATTTCGCCACTTGGTATTTCAACAAGCAACTCCTCAATTTCAATAATTAATGCTAAAGAAGTTATAGATATTTACACTATTTCCGGTCAAAAAGTAGCAAGATTATCTGTTATCAATGCCATGAATGGAATAGCTGTAAATGCAGGTGCATACATAATTAAACACGGAAACGAAATACATAAAGTATTAGTAAAATAAAAGTTGGAATTTTTTATTTAATTTTAATAATGATATAATGCTCCGAGACTGTTGTTTCGGAGCATTATTTAATTATATAGTTTTAGTACATGACAAAAAATAGATACTAATAATAATATATTAAATTTCAAACGTATATTTGACATATACCTTTCGGAATCGGACTGACCTCGTCCG
>CAMBSB010000057.1 GCA_945870155.1 Paludibacter jiangxiensis
TAGTACATGTTGTACATCACATTTTTGGGATATGTAAAACCTATTCCCATTTGTGTAGGTAATGGAGTATGCTCGTCGGAATGACCATAATCCCGTTTTACGTTCCACCAGTTCAGACCTGTTTGCCATATTTCGTCGCCATCCAGGAAATTATGATGCGTGTCGTGGAGTCCGATAAAAGTATTGGGGCCATAAAACTCCTTGCCTTTGTCGTAAATAGCCGTTTCTATAGCCAATGTTCCGCTACGCATGGCGCTCATATAGTGATTGATAGCTTTCATGCGAACTTCGGATTTACCCTGTGGCGCATAACGCATATCGAATAATACTTTTTCGGGTTCTAAGCCTGTTGAAGCTTTTAATTTATCAGCCATTGGCAACGAATATGGACGGCCACGAAACACATCGTTGGCTTTTTCGAGTTCCCATGTTGGTGACACGCGCATATTGGTGTATTCGTCGAGTCCAACGCCATCGAACGGAATATCCGAGTAGGATTTCAGTGCCTGAGTTAAGTTCGCCACCGCTTCGGTTCCGTGATTTGTACAAATATTGTAGTAATGCTGCGTGAGAATATAAGCCGTGTAACCTTTCAGCTTCTTTCCGGCATCAAGTTTAATATCAACAATTTCTTTATTGTTGTTTGTGGAAGTGCATAGTGCGGTAATGTCCTTCAGACTTTTTGAATCGTAAAAACCACTACCTGTTTTTTTGAAAGCATATACTTTGAAAAGTTCGCTTTTGAGAATAACTTTGGTATCGCGCACATATTTTGCCTTGGCAGAATATGTTCCGGCTCCGTTTTCGTCCAACACAATTTCACCCTCCAGTATCATGCGTTCGGTATTTTCAACAGGCACTTTGTATTTTTTATCCCAAAGTTGCAAGCCTATTTTCAATCCTTTTTGGTGTGCGTATTTTACCAATCGTTCAAAAACAGGATGCATTTTTTCGGTTTCGTAAAAATTAACGCCATTGCGTGCTGTTAGAAAAATCAAGGTGTAGTTGCTAAATTGAGCTAAACTATCTATTTTTTCTTCGTTTCGTTTGGCATCGAGCATATCTTTGGAGAAAAACCAATAGGCAACATGCGGATAATTGACTGCATCGAATGCTGCAACTTGATGAACGTTGACTTTTGTTTGGGCGTTGGTATTTCCGTTCAACAATAAAAATGATGACAATAGAAATATTAAAAAAGCATTTTTTGAAAATATCATTTTAATCATAACATAGATTTTATTAAATCACTTTCTAAACGCAATGACGCTATGTTCCAAAGACGCAAAGAAATCTTAAATTTAAGAAAACAAAATATCGTTAGTATCTTTAAGCCCCTTTAGGGGTTTGGGGTAATTACATAAAAATGGCTGTCCAACAAATAATTGTAACACTTTTTGCAAAAGGACAGCCAAATTTTAATCGAAAAACTATTGTACCGCTACAACCGCTACATCGTCAATCCAAAATGTTTTTGGATAGGGTCCTTCAGGTAGTTTTTTGGTATTATTCGGACGAATAGAAATGCGCATCAAATCCAAATCTTCGGGTGCCCAACTGCTCAAATCCACTTTCAATTTGTATTGTTTCCAATCGGTGGAAGTTGTGTAATTGCCTGTAAATGGTTCTGCACCATTATTGGTCGAAGCCTGAGTTGCTTTCAGTACATCGAGTGCAATGGGATAGCCATCGGCATCCGATTTTGCCCAAAATGATACTTCGTAAGTTCCGGAAGTTATGCCTTTCAACACCTGAAATACTTTAATGTCATTTCGGTTTGTTTGGCGAATAATTGTCAGGGTCAATGCCTGATTTCCGCTTTTTTTATCAGCAGCGGTAATTTCGGAAGTACCTTCGCAGCAACCGTTTTCGCAGCCACCTTTCGAAAAGCTAACAAACCATTTACCAAAAACAGTCATTTTATTAGTTCCACTGTTGTTAATAATATAGTTTTTTACCGTTGGATTCATGGCTTCAAAACCACCATCAGTTACCAAATTTGTTTGTGCGAAAAGTGAAGTAGCGGACAAAATAAGTGCCGCAAGAATGATTTTTGTTTTCATGATTATTAAATATTTACCCCCAGCCCTGCCCCCTAACCCCCTAAAGGGGGAATAAGACGAGAAATAGAGGATTTGATTATTTTATTTTATTCGATTTAAATGTTTTTTCAGAATGCTTCTGCAATTACATCATTTACATATACATTACCGTATTTGTTGGCAACAAGTCGGTATTTAACAGGTGTTTTGCTAGTTGCATTTTTTGGCTCCCACATAACGCAAGTGCCGGTTGGAGGTGCATCAAGTTCAATTTCATCAACCAAAACCCATGTGCCATTCACTAATTTTTGCAATGCAATACCGCGTTTGGTATCTTTACCATTCGACTGAACGCCTAATACTAATTTACCACACGATGGAAGTTCAGGAAATTCGAGATAAGGAACGACATCCTTTTTTGTCATTTCAATATTTACGCGACCTTTTGAACAATTACAAGGTTGTGCTGGCGACGAATTGGAAAAATAACGGCATTGATACGCGGTAAAAGAAGCGTCTTTACCGTTTACTTTGGTTGGGATACTAAAATCAGTCCAGGCTTCTTTTACATCGGCCATCTTAAGCGTAAAGTTTTCGTTAAGCAGCACCGTTTTTTGTCCAAAAACACTACTTACAATTATTAAAAATGCGGATAATAATATATTTTTCATTTGAATTAAAACTTAAAAGATTATTTTGAAACTACTTTAAGAGTTTGATAATTTGTTGAATTGCTTAGTTTTACAATTACAAATCCGGTTGCTGCAAAATTGTATTCGCCACTGTTTACATCACTCTCGTGAATCAGTTGACCTGCGCCATTGTAAGCACTCAGGCGACTTCCGGCATCAATGTTCGAAATATAAATCTGACCATTAGTAGCATGGATTTTCGCTGTTGGTGTATTTAGTTTTGTTAAACCCGAAGCTCCTTTTAATACAATAACAGGATCGGCCGGAGCAGCAGCAATTTGAATGGTTTGAGTTCCGCTTGTATAGTCAACTCCATCAACCGAAAGTGCATATCCGGCAGGAATTGTAGCTACGAATGTCATAGGAAAATTCATTTTCTTTTTTACGTCAAATATTTGAGCATGAACATACGAGCCCACATTGGCAGCAGTAAAAGTTTTTTTGAAAACGATTTTATCTGTAATTTTCAAATCACCTGATAAAGCCAACGCAATGGTTGAATCGGCCAGATAACCCTGCTGTTTATTATACAAAGTATCGGGTGGAGTTATTGCTAATAAAGCATTTCCGGTTGCAAAATGAGTTCCATTTACAATAGAGTTGTTAAAAGTACTTGTATTCGAAGTCAATGCCAATGTAACAAACATGACATCTGCATACCTGGATTTTTTGATTGTTCCAGAATTATTGTAATTAGACATCACACAGCCATTTAATGCAAATTGCATTTGAGTTGTATAGTTATCCGTATCAATAGCAGCACGTCCGGACGTAGTTCTTGATGAATAATTACCAATCATACTGCTATGAGTCATATTCAAATTATTCATTAAGCTTCCAGTTCCATTATTAAACCATATTACTGAGCCTTTTCCAGTAACTAAACTGTTCAGGAATATTGAACGAGTTACATTGAAAGTGCTTCCATATCCACTTGTTCCAACAATGTAAAAACACCCACCATTGCTTGTATTGTCAGTTGTAACAGTACATTGATTAGAATCAAACAAACAATCGTCGATGTTTACCGTCATATTTGTACCAAAATATCCAACAGCACCACGTCCGTAAGCAATATTGTTTTTGAAAACAGAGTTTTTGATGTTTATTGTTTTGGGAGTAGTTCCGTTATTGATGAAGAATGCACCACCATAACCACTTCCTGTTGTCCAGTTTGCTTGATTATTTTCAAACAGACATCCATCTATCGTCACTTTAATATCATACGCAAAAGCAGTCTGCATAGCCAATGCACCTCCCATTGTGTTGGTAGTAATATTGTTTGAAAATGTAAGATTTTTCAAATCAATATCGCCTTGCGCGGTAGTTATTGTCATGGCTGCACCTTGCGCCACGCCGTTAAAACCTTCGAAATAAAACCCATCGATAGTAATTTTATTGCCTCCTGAAGCGGTTATAGCATTTATATTTAATGCTCTTGAAGTACTTCCTGCATCGGGTTTGAAAATGGATTTGTTTAGAGCAATATCACGTTTGGATAAATCGGTTCCGGTTGAAGTTACGTTATATCCGCCAAGCACAGTTACGTATTTTGAAATGCTAATTTGCGTTGTTCGCAGGTAATCGCCTGCTGCAACATGAATTACATCACCATCGGCAATACTGGAACCACCTAAGTAGCTTATATTAGCTGCATTTTCCCAATCGGCACCTGTTCCACCGGCATTTACCCGAACAAATACATCTTTTGCACTAGCCATACCTGCCACCATGCAAACTGCAAGTAGCACAGTTATTTTTTTAGTTATTAATGTTCTCATAATATTTTTATTTAACAAAGATTTTTGAAACATAAGAATTGATTTTTACTATTACGAAGCCTTTTGAAGCAAATTGAGCTTCAGGTGCATTTGCAATTTGGTGATTGATAAGTTGTCCGTTTGTATTATAAACTTTAACTACATCACCTACATTTAACCCACTAATTGAAAGCATTCCGTTTTTAGCAAAGAGTTTGATATCCGAATTTGATGTTGGTTTTATGCTAGTTGTTCCATCAACAGCTAAAGTAATTACCGGATCAGAAGCAGAAATGCCAATGTTGATTGTTTTTTCGCCTGCTGAATAATCGACACCATCAACTGTAAGTTTGTAGCCAGTTGGAATGTTCGCAATAAATGTCATTGCTTTACCTGTTGTTCTTTTAACATCAAATATTTTAGCAGGTGCATACGTTCCGGCTTCGGCGGCAATAAAAGTTTTTTTCAAAACAATAATATCAGTAATTTTTAAATTGCCCGACAAAGCCAATGCTATGCTTGTCTCGTCTAGATAGCCAGTTGTGGCATATAAAACTGTTGGTGAAACTGCAGCAGAGGCATTACTTGAAAGAAAATAAACACCGTTTAAAATAGAATTTGTAAATGTTAAATTGACATCAGTGCTTGCTCCGGTCAAATTCATTACATCGGCTTTATTACTAGCTTTTGCACCACCCGACCAGTTGTAGTTTGACAAAACAGAGTTCGTAATTGAACCACCTAAGGTAGTTGCAAAATTACTACAATCCACTGCCGCACGTGTAGATGTGGTTCTTGAACTATAATTCCCAATTATGCTACTATTGGTTAAATTAAATGTGTTTTTTGGAGTGGTATTAAACCAAAACACAGAACCAGTACCAGTGATGTAGCTATTTAAATAAATTGAACGTAACGAATTAATTGTTACACCTGCTGAACCTCCACCAGCTACGTATACAGTGCCACCATTACTTGTAGCATCTGTTGCCACGGTACATTGATTTGAATCAAACATACAATCAGTAATGTTACAAGTTAATGATTGTGTAAAATAAAGAGCGCCAGCACGACTATAAGCTTTATTGTTTTTAAAGTTGCAATTGGTGAAATTTATAGTTTTAGCAGTTGTTCCATTATTGAAGTATGCAGCACCACCATAAGCATTAGCCGATGTCCAAGTTGCTTGGTTTGCCATAAAATTGCAATTTTCAAAGGTAATTGTAATGTTATATGCAATACTACCCATGTAAACGGCTCCTCCATTTGCATTTAACGAAACGTTGTTCAAAAAACTACAATTTTTAATATCGATGTTGCTTTGAGAAGAAGTAATATTCAAAGCTGTACCTGCATTTCCGGTAGCCATAGTAAAGCCTTTAAAATTTAATCCATCCAGCACAAATTTATTTGCACCTGGAGCAGTTGTAGCATTAAGAACCAAGCAACGTGCAGTACCACCTGATGATGGAGCGAAAATCGTAGAATCCGCCACTAAATTTCGTGTTGGCAAATCAGTCCCTGTAGATGCGGCAGGATAACCACCAATAATAGAGATGTACGCAGCAACTGTTTTAGATGTAGAACTTTCATAAGTTCCGGCAGTCAAATACACCACATCCCCATCGGCAATTCCTGCAGGCGTGCCTGCAATTACCGAGATATTACAAGGGTCGTCCCAACTTGCACCCGTTCCAGATGCATTTGGTTTTACGAACCATGTTGCAGCACTAGTTGACCCAATAATCACAATTAGAAAAATTAAGGTAAGAAAGGAATGTAGTTTTGTTTTCATAATGAATTTATTTTTAAGATTATTATTTGTTTTGTTTTTTCTCAGCTGAGAATGACGATACAAATATAGTTTGGAGTTAGCAAAGTGGGTAGTAATATAATTTCAAACTAAAGGAGAAATGTTACATCTCGCTTAAAACGCCCTTAAAAGGTATTTTTGAGACAAACATTTCTCCTTGTATAACAAAAAAACTATCGGAAAGTTATTTATTTTTCTTCCAAAAAGATTTATAAATTATCGGTGCTGTTTTTTACCAGAATTACAAATTCGCGAACGACTTTTGCTGTGCCATTAGTTCCTACATTTACACCAACTAAGGTAGCTTTGTATACACCGCGTTCTTTGTAAATATGCTGATAATATTTAACTGAACTTTGATCAACACGTTTGATGATAGTGGCGGCATCGGGTATAACCGCAGCTGGATTTACCACTCTACTTATTAACCACGATTCGGAAGGAGCTGAGGCAGCTGCAACAACTTTTGTTACATCGAGCGGAACTGTTACTGAAACAGGATAATTCACAGCAAGAGTTACTCCGTTTTTGTTTGGTGCAACTGCGGTTCCTGTTACAGCGGGTGCATAGCTAACACCAATTTCGCCCAAATTCCAAGCATATCCAACAGCATTGTTCACTTCGGTAGTTGTGCCGGGAACGGTGGTTTTTGTAGGTGCATGTTGTGCCCATGTTGCAGAACTAAGAATATTCGATATTTGTGGATAAGTCATCGTTTTAAGATTTACTACCGTAAAGCTATTTTTTACATAACCATAATTGCGAATTTCAGTATTTGTTACAACTACACCAGCTGCAGGAATAGATAGTAGGTTCTTGGTTGCATCGGCACTTTTAGCTACCAGAGCAATATTTAAATCGCCGGCAGTTAAATTCAACGGACTTGATGATGTGTTAATCACAAAATTATCAGTTAGCGAAGTGCCAACTATAGAACCTGCTCTAAGTTTCATCAACTCGGTTTTGGTAGCCTTATCAAACTCTTCGACTGTATCTTTTCCTAATCCTGAAACGGCAACTAAAGCGTAGTCTTTTGCAACAGTAGCATCAAAACTATTTACAGTAGTATTCACTGTTATTTTCGATTCGAAAGAAGTTCCATCCGCTGCGATATATAAACCACGCTGCCCGAAACGGTATTCTTTGCCTGATTCGCCTGGATAAAAGAGTATTTCATCAGGGCAACCATCAGGAAAATTAAACGTAATTTTTTCGTTTACATTTACCACAAACGTGTCGCTTATAAGCTTTAAATGGTCGGCTACTTCAACTTTAAAATTATCCGGTACAACTACCAAAGCCCGATCGTCTTCGCAACTTCCGAAAGTAAAGGCAGCAATAGCCAAAATACAAATTCTAAACCCCAAAAAAATTCTTGGATGATGGAAATTTGAAGATGCTAAATTATTAATATTTATTTTCATAAGATTAGTTTTTATAATCCAAATATCTCAGTTAGAGAAAAGGAAATTGTAAATTTTTTAATTGTTAATTGATGATTTACCATCCCTGATTTTGATAGAAAGTGTTTGAAGCACGACCAATTTCGTTGTTTGGAATGGGCATTAACGAGAATTTTACGTAGCTACTCATCAATGCTTTAATTGCATAGATTGGACGGGGTTCATTGTTTCCTGAAGAGTTGATTGCTGCATCGCCTTTATAAGCTGGAGTTGCAGTACCATCCGAACCATATACTTTTGTATCGTCCACAATTTTATCGTAAACAGCTTTGTATTTATCATATCCCCAGCGGATTAAATCCGTACGGCGAACACCTTCGAAACACAATTCGCGCGAACGTTCGTCCTGAATATAGGCTAAATCATAACTCGAAATATTACCCAATCCGGCACGATTCCGAATTTGATTGATATAATTAACACCATCGGTAATACCAGCACCGGCTGCTGCGGTTTTTAGCAAAGCACCTTCGGCAGTCATCAACAATACATCGGCATATCTTAAAATTGGAAAATTGCAGGAGTTATTGTATTGTTCGCGTGGTGTTGGATAATTTACTTCGTACTCTCTGCGCCATTTTCCAATCCCACGAGAATAAATATTTGTATAGCCTGTTGCCGAAGTTCCCTGCAGAGTAACACCTGCAATTTTCCCTCCGGTTACTGTTATCGTAAATTTGCTCCCTGCACCTGTAGAGGCTGTTACAGCTCCTGTACCGGCAACGAATGTATTGTTGTAACCTTCCACTTTTACATCAGTGTATGTTCCATCAACATAACCAGCACCTCCATTCTCGATAATGGTTTCGTCGACCAATTTTTCGCCTTTCACCACAAAAAGCAGTTTGGCGGGAGTTATTGGAGTTCCCATAGCTGTTGGTAGTGTATAAGTAATGTAATTGTAACGAAGATTATTCGTACTTTTATAGGCATAAGTAGCTATATTCCAGTCTCTCCGTAAGTCGCCCGGTTCATATTTTGTCCAAAGTGTAGCTTGCGGGCGGAATTGAGGATTGGCATACCCAATTTTACTAGTACCATACGAAGCATCTGCACAATCGATACCCATATAAGAACCTAACCAATTGATATACGAACCATTCCAAGCCTGGTAAGTTCCGTTTAAATTTGATTTCATATAAAACGAACAATGCCACATACTTTCCTTGTTTTGGTCGGTAGTAACGTTATTTATCATATTATTGAAAAAAATGCGCGCATAGGCGGGCAAAGTTTCGTTGATTTCACTTCCGCCTTTAGCACTAAATGCGGAAGTATTTAATGTATGTACATTTCTGTCAATCAATTTTTTTCCCCAAATAGCTACTGAGTCATACATGGTAGTAACTTTACAATCAGGATGTGATGCAAGGTACAATCCAACCCGAAGCGATAAACCTTCGGCTACCGATTTGGTAATGTAAGTAGTTGTTTTGGTAGTGGTTATTTCGCTAAGCATAGGTACTGCTGCCCGAAGTTCTTTTACCGCAAACATACAAACATCTTTCACAGGGTCGCGTGGTAAATCGAGATTTGTCATTAAGTGTGTTGGGATATTTTTGATGGGCACAGGACCAAAATGAACGGCCAGCATATAATGTGCAAAAGCTCTTAAAGTCATTGCCTGACCCACCAAATCATCTTTTTTTGCTTTATCCATCGTTACCGAATTGGCCATATCAATTACAATATTGCAGGATTCGATAATCTGATAAAATGCGCGCCAGCTTTCCTGAATATGAGTTGTAGTGGTACTGTTGCAATTATGAAGTCCAATGGTATTGGCATCCGAGTTATTGGTTGTACGGTAAAACGATTCGTCGGTATCGCAACCATTTATGGCTCCCCAAAGTCCGTAGCCATAAGTACTTCGGTCTGTAGTCAGCGTACTGTAAGCGGTAGTTAGCATGCCACGCATAAGTGCTTCCGAAGGTTCCTGCAAATTGGGTTTGCTGCTGATAAGTGCCAAATCGCTGTCGCATGCAGTAAACATCAGCATCAAAACAGGAACAAATAATCTGATTAAATATTTTGTTTGCATAATATTGAATTTTTTAGAAGGTTATATTGATACCGCCGTTTAACATCAGCGAACGTGGATAGGCTGCATTGTCCATACCTCCTGTCATGGAGGAATACGAAGTGGTATTTGTAATTTCGGTATAGCCGGTGCCGCGTTTGGTGTTTACACCGCCATAATTCGACACTTCAGGATCCTGACCCGAATACTTTGTCCAAAGCGCTAAGTTTTGAGCCGAAGCTGTTAACATGATGCTTGTCATTTTAAGTTTTGTCATTACTTTTTTGGGCAATGTATAACTTACCGACAAAGTTTTGAAACGAATAAACGAACCATCTTCCACATATTTATCGGTTACGCGTGGGTTGGTAACACTTACATCGCCACCACCGGTAGCTTCCAATACGCGTGGAATATCGGTATCGGTATTTTCGGGAGTCCAACGGTCAGCAAAAGTGGCGTACATATTTCCACGATTCCAGTATTTACCCGACTCATTAAATTTCAATGCATTGTAATTCAACACTTTGTTACCATAACTATATTGGAAAAATGCTTGTACATTAAATCCTTTCCATGTTACATTGGTTGAAAGACCTCCTGTTAAAAAAGGAATAGGTGAACCCAATGTGGTGCGGTCGTTATCGTCAATAATTTTATCATCATTCAAATCTTTGTATTTACGGTCGCCGGGTTGCGGCGGATAATTGGCGTTTTTGAGTGTTGCAAAACGTACAACATCCGGTTTAAGCGTGTAAGAACCATTCGGATTGGAATAAAAATCATCGGCCTGATACAAACCATCGCTCATAAAACCATAGAATTGTGAAATATTTCCACCTTTTTTGGCAATCCACAATGCTGTAATATTATCCGGTCCACTCTGTATTAATACATCATTTCCCTGAGCAATTTCGAGCACTTTGTTGGTGTTATAGCTCATATTGAAATTGGCTTTCCAACTCAGGTTTTTATTTTGAATAAGTGTAGCGCCCAATGTCAGTTCAATTCCCTGATTCATTACACTCCCTACGTTTTCGTAACGGGTATTTCCTCCGTTAAAATAGCCGGCATAAAATGGGATATTTTTAGCCATAAGGAAGCCTGAAGTAATTTTGCGATAATAGTCGGCCGTAAGTGTAAATTTATCCTCGAGAAACGACCAATCGGTACCAATATTATATTCGTTTGTTTTTTCCCAGGTAAGTGTTGGGTTCGAATAAAAATATTGAGTTAAGCCGTTTGTTAATGTTGAACCATCAAAAGTATAGGCCCTGAATTTTTGCAATTGTCCTAATTCCAATAAATACGAAAAATCACTTACACCGCGGTTGTTACCTACCGAACCTGTGCTAAGGCGAATTTTAGCATCGCTTACCACATCGGTCAAAGCATTCATAAACGGTTCCTGAATCAAACGCCAGGCAAAAGCGCCCGATGGAAAAAATCCCCATTGATTGGTATTGAAAAACTTAGACGAACCATCGGCACGGAAATTAACTGTAAACAAATAACGATCTTTAAGCGTGTAATTTACACGTCCGAGATAAGAATAAAGTTGATTGGCTGAACCATTATAGCCCGATTGTGTTCCTGAACCCGAAGTGGTTATGGTTCCGGACGATAAATTGTATAACCCAAGGTATTCAAATTCGGGGGTCATATTTATAGCACGCATTGTTTCGGTCTGAAAGCCGCTATATTGATAAGTAAAACCAGCCAAAACATCCAAAACATGATTTTTATTGAATTTTTTACGGTAATTCAATAAGTTCTCATTCAGAAAGTTACTTACATCCTGATTATCGATTAATGCATTCACACCATTGGCGTTTATAGCTGTAGCTGTTGACGATGGATCGGAAGTGGTTTTACGTTTAAAAAGATTTCCCTGAACAGTTTTTGAATTATAAAATTGCTCGCGGTTGTTGTTTATAAACGTACCACCCACCGATGAAGTAAATTGAAAATCTTTCAGAAAACGCCATATAATTTTTCCGTTAACCTGCGTATTGCTTTGTTTACGAACATCGTACTCGTTTTGAGCTTGTTGTAGTGGATTAATAAGAATAGACGGGTCGATACCATATTCCAAATCACCTCCAGCAAGCATGGCACTATCTAATTCCGCAATCAGCAAATCCTGTCCGCCCAAACCGGAAGTTGGTCTGTATTGACGCATATTGTTTAATACTGAATTGGAGCGAGTACTCATAGTGCTGTGAGTAGCTCTGAACTGAGCACGAAGCGATTTCGAAATTTGTTGGTCTAGACTAGCCTGGGCATTATAACGTTTCATTCCGGTGTTAAGAATAACACCTTTTTGGTCGATATATCCGAAATTCAAATTGTATTTTGTATCGGTTGTTCCACCATTTATTGATAATGAATGGTTTTGCATTGGAGCATTACTCATCAATATATCAGGCCAGTTGTAGCCTTTTTCATCTTTATACGAGTCTAGTGTACGTTGTGTTACGCCATTGTCCAAATACATTTTTTTGTATGTATTGTACTGCGACGATCCTTCTTTCGAAGCAATTTCTTGTTGCAACTTTACATATTCGTACGGTTCCATCATTTTGGGCATGGTGGGCTCGGTTTGCATCGTAAAGTTGTAGCTATAATTTACTTTGGGCTTTCCTACAACGCCCTGTTTGGTATTGATAATGATAACACCGTTTGCACCACGCGAACCATAAATAGCAATCGACGAAGCATCTTTCAATATATCAATGCTTTCGATATTTTTCGGGTCGAGCGAAGCCATGTCGAAGTTTTCCATTGGGAAGCCGTCGATAACATAAAGCGGTGAGGCATCCTGCGACAGCGAGCCACCGCGAATGGTAACCTGAGCCTGTGCTCCCGGAGCAGCATCGGCAGCAACTATCGAAACTCCGGCAATTTTCCCTGCCAAAGCCTGATCAATCGTAGCAACGGGTGCGGCATTCATTTCCTCGATATTCACTTTGGCAACCGAACCGGTAAGGTCTTTTCGTCGCACAGTACCGTAGCCAATAACTACAGCTTCGTTGAGTTGAATGGATTTGTCCTGTAGCGTTACATTCAGCACGGGTTGGTTGGTTACTTTTACTTCCTGACTTTCGTAACCAATAAAGCTGATAACCAAGGTGGCGTTTGGGGCTGCCTGAATGGTAAACCGTCCGTTTATATCGGTAACAGTTCCATCTTTAGCGCCTTTAATTAATACCGTTGCGCCAATAATCGGGTCTTTCTGTTGGTCGATAACCACGCCGTAAACCGCTTTTTTCTGCGCAAACATCGTACAGCTAATGGATAAAACCACAAGCAGCAATCCCCATTTTACATTTCTTCTGAATAGGTACATAAAACAATTAATTTAAGGTTAATACTCTCAAAAAGTTTTGATTGAATTTTGAGACAAAGATATTCTAAAGTGCGGCGAAAGATAATAAAAAATTGTGTCAAAAGGTGGGAGAAATGTTGCATTAACTCAAACTATAGCTATTTGGATTGCTAACTTTTTCAAGGTGGGATAATAATGGCTTTATAAATAGTAAGAATGCAGATACACATTTTTTAAAAAATATTTGGCATAGTAATTTTTATTTGGGGTCTAGAAATTTTCTAATAAAAATTCTCGTAAATGGACTTGTTTAATACCTTTATATCCGGAAGTTGTGGTGAATTCATCTAACGTAACCACATACTTCGGAAAATTATCTTTCACAGCCATTAAGTTGCCAAACTCACGGTTTATAGTCAGCTCGTCAGTGAGCATATAGCATACCTGAATATATATGCGATTGTCATTCTTTTCGCACATAAAATCAATTTCCTTATTGCCTAAAACCCCTACAAACACACGGTATCCTTGTCTGAGTAGGTGTAAATATACCGCATTTTCCATCAGTTTATGAATATCATTCCGATAATCGTAGCGCCGAAGTGCATTTCGCAATCCCATATCCTCAAAATAGTACTTTTCGTTAATTTCAAATATTTTCAATCCGTTCACATCGGCTCGTTGCACTTTGTGTACATAGTAAGCCAATGTCAAAGCCCTTAGGTAGTTAAGTATAGTTTGAGTAGGTATTTGTTGCTGCTGTGATTTTAAATACTTACTGATATTAAAAGCTGACATCAAATTGCCGGTATTGTCAGCCAGATAGGCAGTCAGGTTTTCCAAAAATGCTACATTCCTGATGTTTTCGCGCGCGACAACATCCTTGAGCAGAATAGTAGAATTTACATTTTTCAGATATTCGGTAGCAATTCCGTCTTCCAAACCAACATGAATTAAATAGGGCAACCCTCCAAATCTTAGGTAATTCGAAAGGCTTTCGTTGCTGTCGGCGAGCTTATGAAATACCAGAAACTCACTGTAACTCAAAGAATAAATAGGAATTTGAATATATCGTCCGGATAAAGTAGTTGACAATTCGCCCGAAAGCATTTGAGCGTTGCTGCCAGTTACAGTAATATCGCATTTGGCTTCGGCAAGAAGTGAGCGTAAACACAGTTCAAACGACTCTACCTCTTGCACTTCGTCTAATAACAAAAAATTAGTTTTGTCCTCCTTGAGCTGAGTACAAACAAAGTTATACAAAGCTGTGTGTGTGCGAAGTGAGTCGTTTTCGTGAAATTCAATGTTGATATAAATGATGTTCGCATCAGGGAATAAGATTTTTATTTCGTCCATCAACTGAAACAGAATATAACTTTTCCCAACCCTACGCTGACCCGTAAGGACTTTGATAATTTGTTTGCCTTAGAATGGCTTTATTTTATCAATATAGCTCGACCGTTCAATATATGCATTGTTCATTTTGTTCTGTTATAAGTGAATTATTCTGCAAATATAGCATATATTTCTATTATAACAGAAATATTCTCCTTTTCTTTATCTAGGCCGGATAACATTTTGGTAGAAAACAGGAACAAACCGACATTATACGACCCCGAAAGGGGGCAAACAACATCCATGAATGGCTTTTTTTCTATTGATATTTGACACCTACGGCATCGGAGATTTTTATATCCCTTGCTTCGTTGCGGATTGACAAAGGAAATGAAAAAGGCAGGAGAACAAAATTTATTTTAAAGCTTTACTAATATCCAAATCAATAAAATGCAGCTTGTCATTTTTGTCTGTTAAAACGTTTTGAGGTTTAGCATCGGTAAGTTCGTATATGCCGTTAGTAAATCCATTAAAACCTTTGTTAACGCCATTACCTAAAACAGATTTTTTAAATCCCATTTTCTCTAATTCTGATGCAATTACTTCTTTGGTTGCATATACGTAATTTGGTATGTAAGGTTGTTTCATTAACGCACATATTTGACCGGTTTTATCTTTTGTAAAACCGATTATTTTATAAAAAACATTTGGAAAAAGTATATTATGGGCTAGGATTCTGTCAAAAAAATATTTTAAATCTCTGACATATTCAAATTCTGTATCGTCGTCGTTTAAAAAGAAGAAGTTATTTACCTTAATTACATTGCGACCATCGCATGATAGATAAACAGTATTTTCTGTTCCATTATTTATACTATCACCCAAAGTCAATTTGGGAATATCTTCAATCCAGGCACCGTTTTTAATAGCTATTTGTGCAAGTAGTCGAAGTCCTTCGTGCTTAATCCAGCATTTATCAGAGCTTGCCGTTGATGCATTATTATTTCTTCGCGTGTGGGCACAGGTAGTTTCTGCAATTGTTCGAGCGACGCTATCGCTTCCCGCGATTGCTCCCAATGATATACATTCGGATTCGTTGTCCATTGTTCGTCGGTTATCCATGAGGGTTTTTGGTGGTTTTTCATTTGCTAATATTGGATTTTATTTCGAAAAGCAATTTTAGGTTTAGACTTATAGCTTCCAGGTCTTCGAGATCCTCAGCCTCATAGTTTGGGCTATTGCTTCCTCCGGCGTTACAGGTTTCGATTGTGCGATATATTCCATACGCTTCCTGCTGTCCACCCACCAATCTATTGATGGTACTGATTTCCATTGTTCCGTGGTTATCCAATTGGATTTCGTTTTAGTTTCCATTGCACTTAAATGAGGTTTCAAAATTAGTGTTTTTATTTGAAATGTCAAATATTTTTTATTTACAAATTACTAAGCGATTGATTATTTAATGAGAATTTAGCTTTACCGAAAATTTCAAACAGCAACTATCAACCTCCAATTTTTATCAAATGAAATTTTTATTCTTTCAACCATTTATCCAATATAGCTTGCTTCCGAGTTGATACATTTTCTAAAACCTGTTTAGCTGTTGCTATTTCTGTTTCATAGGTTTCAATTTTGCTCTCTATTTCTTGTTGGATGGTTAATGGGGGAACTGGAATTTGGATATACTTAATTGTTTCAATTGTAAGTTCAATTTGACCACTTGAACCGTTTGCCATTTTCTCAATTTTATCAAATCCAATATCTGCTAAAGCATACAACATAAATTTTGATTTAATTTTCTCATTAGGGCGACATATTGTAATATGACTATCAACAACATAATTACCTTCTAATTCAAAAATTGTTACACGACCTGCAGTTCCTACTCCAGTAGAATTTATCAAAATATCTCCTTTTTGTAATTTTCTCTCGTCCAAAATAAAATCTGAAACAACAAAATATCTTTCATTAAAATCAAATGTAGTATATCCTCTAGCTTGTCCTGACTTAATGATTTGAATGTCAGAATCTCCATATTTAGTTGATTTCCCTCGTTTAATAAGATTGCAAAGTTCATAAATGTTTTGTTTGTTGGCATTCAAATTCTCAAATAATTCTTCTATCTTTTTCTTATTCTCCTCGATGCTTATACGACTGGCATTATATTCCTCATCAATCATTTCGCACTGAGCTACTATTTTCTCCTGAATATCGAGAGGAGGTAGAGGAAACTTTATGTTACCAACTGAACTTGACAAATTATTAATATTCGATCCACTACTTTCTAGTCTTACAATATTTCTTAAAGTCTCTGAATTGAAAATATTATATAAATATTTGGGTAAGATATTAATTTTAGATCGTAATATACCCATAAAACCACCTGCATAGTAGTTATTGTTTTCTTCGATAAAACAGATTTTTCCTAGATGTTTTTTACTTCCACTGGAAAAGCAAATAAAACAATCATTTTTCTTAAGTTTTTTAGAGTCGTCTATTTCGATTGTATCTCTAAGAAAAACCTTTTTCTCAATGATAAATTCACCAGACAGTGTTATATTGTCTGCTGTCAAAATTACTTTTTCTGTTTCTTCAATTACTTGGTCGCTTTTAGAATAGGTAACACCTCTAATAATATCTGCCGTATCACTCAATTTATTTAGAGGATATTTACTTATAATCTCAATGTTTTTTAATCCTGATATTTTTAACGCTTTATCAAAACTTACTCTCGAAAAATCAATCATATCCACCAAACGAGTTAAAGTTACAAAATCCTTCAGTGAATCAGGTATATGTACTGTTTCAGCATTAAAGTTTTGGCGAATGAGTGTGTTTATTTTGTCGGTTGCTATAAAATTGTTCGGATTAAATAGGGGTGTTCGAATTTGATTTATACCTTTGTTTGCGGCAATCATATCATCGTCGTCGGCTATGTTTGTGCCCAAATACTTTATACCTTCACTTCCTTTAGCTCCACTCCATTCATAACCCAAAAATTGCTTCATGGTTTTGCTGTCCGAAGGACTTTTACTAATCAAAATAGGCTGAGGATTACTTGCAGCCAACAAAAAATAATAGAGTTTTTCCTTTTCGGCAGCAATAATTGTCCCTAAAATATATTTTTCAAGTTCATCATGTTTGTTTTCTTCGGTATAGTTAGCTGTAATGCGCTTTTTCTTGATACCTTTTGCTTTTGTATCATCCTCAAAAGCTTTGCGATATTCTTTAAAAATATCCGTTGCTAGAAGTGCTTCATTGGGCATACTTCTTAGCAGTGTTTTATAGTTTTCAGCGTTGATAGTTATGTGATTACAATAATCAATGAGTAAATGACTGTCTTCAAAAATCACATCTTTACTAAAATCATTTTTGAACCATGCATTCACTCTGTTTTGTAAATGTTCTGCCATGTCGGGGTTATCTGTTTTACGACGGAGAAAAAGCGTAACAGTATTTGTTCCGGTTTTCCCGAATGTTCCACTGCCAAATTCGGCAATAGCCACAATATCAAAGTATTTTAGAATTATTTCACGACATTTTATATAGATATTGCCGTTGTTGAGAATAGACGATGGCAATACAATGGCTGCCACTCCTTCGCTTTTAAGCAGTTGCTTAGCACGTTCAATAAAGAAAGTTTCAATCGAATTATTGCTGATAATTTGTTTTGTATCAATGGCGTTTATCAACTCAAACCGATTTCGTTCTTTTTCTGATAAAGTTTCTAAGAAACCTTTTACGCTGTAGGGAGGGTTAGCTACCAATACCGAATAAGATTTATCTTTTATACTTTGATTATGAGCCAATGCATCACTGTATATTATTTTTATCTCATCTTGTCCATACATAAATGCGGACACTTTGGCTACTTTTGATAAACGATATTCTTTTTCTATTCCCGTTATCTCAGCATAATAATTAGCTATTTCATCCGATTTGTGAGCTTCTACAAAAGGCTTTATTTGATGGGCATATTCATTCAGAAAATGTCCTGCACCACAAGCGTAGTCTATCGCTTTGGGTATTTCTACACTATTCTTAATTAGATTTTCGAGTGGTAGCGCTGATATGAGGAACTTTACTATAGGCATTGGGGTGAAGAATTGACCTTCACTTTGTTTCACGCCCTGATCTAGAAATCCCTCAAACAAATCACCCAAAAATTGATTCTGAGATGCTGTTTTTAATCTTATGTCCTGAAGCATCTGAACTATCTTTTTCAGAATGATTGCATTCTGAAAAAATAGTTGTTCATTGTGTACGTCGAGAAACGCAAAATCGTTATTGGTAAAAAACTTGAGTTCACGAAAATAACTTAGAATTTTATCTCTTATAGCATCGGGGTCATTTTTAAACAGATGGAAAGTTTCTTTTATTGTATCATTGTCAATATAAGTAACCGTTTCTCCTAAAAACTTCTGCATTCCATCTTTGTACATTTTTTGCAACCTATCCTGAAAGTTGAAATAATCATCATAAGCTGCACCTTTCCAATAAAACATTAGCTCATTGGGATTATTCGTTTCATCAACTATTTTGGCCAAAAAAAGATTGACTAATTTGTCAAATGCATTTTCGCGCCCAGAAACATTGTGTTGACGAAGAATAGTAGCAAATTCATGATATTTTTTCTGAATTGCATTATTATCAACTTCTTTCAGGTCATTTATACTGTATTTTTGTTTTCCTACATGGAATGCCGCAATATCTGGTTCAAAAATACCACTTGTTGCAAAATCCTGCTGATAGGTTTCATTCCAAACTTTAAAATAGTCTTCCTTACCTCCATTTTCATCTTGTACTTTCCTAAAACTGAGCAGATTTTTATCCGATAAAAGATATTCTTCATTATCCTTCATCGAAATTATATGCGATGTGTAGTTTGCACGTTCATCTTCAAAATCAGAAGCATACAAACAAAGAAATTCAGCTTGTCGATACGAATTATAATAGTTGAATAATTGACCGCCATCTAAAACCATTTTCTTCCATGCATCATCAAATTCTTTTCCTGATGTTTTACATTCAATCAGCAAATAAGGCTTTTCGTTATTGTTTTTTACAATGATGTCACAAAAACCACCCGTGTCGTGATGGCCTCCAGGCATTGGTTTTTCCAGTTCTATGTGAGTTGGGTTGTAACCTTGTTGTAATAAACGACTGACACACTCAAACACAACAAAATTCTCATTTTGTGAAAAGTTCTTTGTAGTTTCGCGGTTAGCAATCAATCCGGCTGGGTAAATTAGTTCTCTATTTTCAAAATCAACTTTAAGCTCACAGTTTTGCGATTCAAATCTTTTGAAATAAATATTAGATTCAACTACTTCACAAACAACGTCTTTCTTTGTAATTGTTTTGATTGCATTATAAGAATTTATTTGTTTGGTAAAACCTAAATCGGAAAGAAGAGTTGCAAAGTTGTCTTTTGTTATCATGGCTTCTAGTTTCATGAGCCATTATTCAGTTAAGTTTTGTCCACAAAAAAAGCGCGAACTAAATCCTTATCCACGCACGAGGCCCTGAGAAGCCCACAAAGAAGAATAAGTCAAAAGCCCGCGCCGTTTGGCACGAGCATTTGCTCATTGACTCTTCTTTGTTTCGCGTATTGAAATTTCTCAGGTTTCGTGCGTGCGAACAATAGCAGAATGCTATTTAATTAATATGTTGAAAAATACGGTTTTTAATCGATAATTTTTATTTTTGTTTGTTTGGCAGATACGCCATGCATGGTGTCTCTGAGATATAATTTTTATTTTTTTATTTCATATTTAGCGGTTGGCTCACTAGCTAGTTGACTTTCAATAGGTGTGCTTTCAGCATATAAAGTTTCCGGATCCATATCCGCTTCATTTTCCCACTCGATTGTATCAAAACTAACACGTACAGTATTATACATCGATATGTCTTTTAGCTCATTAAAAATACCCAAGTTAAGATATGGATTCATATCAAACACCCTTATTTCACCATTTTTAAATGTCAACTTTAAATGGTAATCTGGTAATGGTTCTACCTGTACGACTGCTAAATACATAGTCTTTCTACTTTAATGATTCAATTGTAAATGGTTTTTCACCATTCTGACACAGTTTCCAATTTGCCATCAACTCCTCCTGATGGATTTCTATCCAAGCCAATACCAACCTAAATTGTTTGGTAGGTATCTCACCCTCCATAATCTCAAAATCCAAGATATTTATGACTACTACATGTTCGTTGTAATATATATGTGGTGGATTATGTTCTTTGGGTGCATAATACATTCGGATAATAATTCCAAAAAACATGGATATAGTTGGCATAGATTGTTTTTAAATTATTCAGCGTCAAAAGTAAAAAATTTAATCCATTTAATCAATATCGTTTTGGGAATAATTAAAAGAAAAACGGCGTATGGTTGGCAAAAACATCCAAATCGTCAAATTTCAGCGACAGTTTAACCTTGCATATTTGTTTCATTACCGTAGTTGTAAGCCATTAAATTTATAAATATGATGTATTTAATTCATATACAACTCATATATAATTCATATTCTTTAGATACGGGTTATATATGGATTATATACGAGTTATATATGGGTTATATATGGATTATCTCAAAATATGGTGCGAATAAGGTGCGGAGTTGCTGAAAATATAAATACACAACAAAACACCCCACAACCAAGCAATTTTAAGTTGCAAGGTTGTGGGGTGTAATTAGTAGTTTTAAAAAATAATTTGTTAAACTAAACCTGTTTCCTGTTTAAAAGGACTTTGCTGATTGTAATTCATCGTTTCATCTGGTCCTGCCGGAGGAGCCGATTCTAATGCTAAGGAGATTTCGTTGTCAAGAAGAATAATTTCTATACAAGGTACGCTATATATTTTCTTTTCCATGTTATTTATTTTGTTTCGTGTTTCACGTTTCGTGTTTCGTGTTCTTTCAATCATCACATCAACACATTATCACATCAACACATTATTTGATAATTACTTTTATTGTTTGATTATTCACATTCACTACATACACTCCTACTTCGAGTTTCGTGTTCAGTGTTTCATGTTTCATGTTTGCAGTTCCGTTTTCGATTAACTGACCCATGGCATTATAAATTCTGTAATGTACTTTTTCAGGTGCCGAAATTACAATATTGTTATTGGCATTGACATAAGCATACGCGTTACTATTTTTAGCATCGGTAATTTCAGTTGGTATCGAAGGCGATTTAAACAATACACTGAAACGGCTTGTAGAATTAACGGCATCCGAAGTAAATGTATAAGCGTTATCGCCATTCAATTCATAATCAACCACATCCACTTTATCGCGCAGAATAATGCGTGTGCCGGATTCAAAGTTTTTCAATTCAGTAGCTTTAATGCTAAACGAATTGGTTTGTCCGCTTACAAAACCAAGTGGAATTTCGGTATCGTATTTCAGGTCATTCATGCCATTGATAACTAATTTTTCAGCTCCGGCTGTTGTATAGATTTCAGGAATAGCGGCGTTGTTGTTAAACATTTTTTGCGAGTCGTAGCCATCCAAGTTATCAGAAGCATTCGCATTAAAATAAAGTACAGTTTCGTCGTTTTCGGTTGCATTAGAAACCTGTAAACGAAGTAATTTCATGGCTGAATTTGTTGCTTTTGGGGCTCTGAATACACTTCCGGCTCCATCTTTGTGGTCTCGACTTGTGTTCAAAAATTGAAGCGAACCAGTTTGTCCTGAATTTACTTTTACCCAAAACGCCTGCATTGGTGGTATGTAATCGGTAACAGTTGCAGGAACACCAATTCCGCCTGCACCAACTCCAACCTGATAGGTGTAGAATTTATAATTCGTTCCATTGTGTGAACGATACCACATTGTATTTTCGACATTGGTTCTTACAGCTTCCGACCATTTAACGTATGAAGGATAAGGATTTCCAACCAGATTGAAACCTGTTTTGGCAGTAGCAGTTGAAGTTAGTCCTGAAATGGATTTATCACCTGTGTTTAATGTGCCATTAAAATTATAAGTTGTTGCAGTAGTTGGTTTTACAATATATCCAGTCATTAAAGCATATGTATCGCCCGAATTTACCGATGTCCACGTAGCACCATTATTCAACGCTTCAACATATTTGTAATAGGTTGGTCCGGCCGAAGCAGTGGCACCGGCTACAGGCGACGACATATACCAGTTACGCGACGAAGCTAAATATTGTTCTACATTGGCAGTATTTGTACCGCTAATAGAAGTAGGTGTAAGAATCGTTGCTGTTCCACCACCACTTGTCGAAAGTAAATTTAATGTGCCATTATTAGTCATCGAAGTAGAAACGGTAAGTTGTTTGCCAGCAGCGACGTTTAAAATACCTGAAGCATTGATAGCAAGATTGTCAGCAGTTGTGTTTGCACCAATCGAAACTCCTGCTGTATTATTTACTGTTAATGTATTCAATACGCTTGAACTTGTTGGTAATTCATTTCCGCTCGAAACTGCCGATGAACCATTATAAGTTACATTGGCACTAGTACCAAATGTTGGTACCGCGGTTAAAGTTCCATTTGTACGTACAATTGTAGCACTATTTCCTAACGTTAAACCATTTGAAGTATTGTTTAATGTACCTGATGTTAAACTTAATGTACCCGAAATTGAAGGAGCAGCTGTGGTTGTGATTGTACCTGCAGAGTTAACTTCAAGATTGCTGATTGATAGCCCTGAAATATTTTTTGTTGAGCCAGTCATAGTAATTTTTGTACTTGCATTCGAAAATGTTCCTGTACCTGACAATGAACCCGCAACAGGGATATCAACATTGGAAACTATGTTTGCACCCGAATTAATGGCAAGATTGAAGAAATTTATTGCACTTGATCCGCTATTAGCTCCAAGTCCGGAAAAACTTACATTTTGTGTGCCACTACCTCCAAAAGTAAATGTTGTACTTGATGGACTTGTAATAGTTGTAGTCCCACCCTGTGTTGCATCAAAAGTAAAATCACCGTTCACTTGAATATTATTTGAAAAACTCAATACACCTGATGCGCGTGCTCCAGTTACAGTTAAGTTACTGTATGTCAATGCTGATATAGTATTGCCAGCTGTCCCTGTATAAATTGCTGTTGAACCTGGGTGAAAAGTTACGGTAATACCTGCATTGGTTGCACCGGTATAAATAGTATTATCCCATCCATAGGAAGAATTAAATGAACCCCACATACCATTTCCTTTTTGGGTATAAGCAGTACCAGAAATATTTACTGTTCCGGAAATTGTATTTGGAGGAGTTCCTCCAAATTGTAAGTTATTAAATCCATTATCAAAATATGATCCTGCTGTAACTGTAAATGTACTTCCACCTGTTAATTTTGCAGATCCATTTGAACTAATTGGTGAACCATTTATTCCTCCAGCTATTTCAAAATTGCCATAGGTATTTGCAGTAAAACTTTTTCCTACTCCTGTCATGCTAATTTTACCAGATCCTGTACTTAAATGTGTACCTGCAGTTCCCGTAATATTACCACCTACTGTAATGGTATTTCCACCATCAGCTAAAGTGCCCGCCGCCGCAAAGGAAAGGTTTCCGTTGATTGGTAATGCTGCTGTAGCAGAAATTGTACCTGTGGTATTAATATCCAAATTTCCTATTGCTGTAACAGCCGAAATGGTTTTACTTGAACCTGTCATGCTAATTTTACCAGTACCACTATGTGAGCCAGTACCTGTAATGTTTCCTCCTACTGAAATAGTATTCCCATTATCTGCCAATGTACCGGAAGTAAGATTTAAATCATTCGCAATTGTAAATGCCTGATTCCCGAGGGTAAGAGAATTTGTTCTGTTAATGGTAATTGAACCAACTGTTGGAGCACTGGTAAATACACTGTTTGGAATCTGAAATGCATTACCACCTGTGTTACCAGCTGACCCAAAATAAAGATTAGTAGAAGAACTTGTGGTAATGGTTCCACCAGTCCAGGAGATCGGTGTGTTTCCATTCTGGAAAGTAAGAGTTGAGCCACTTGCATCGAATGTTGAACCTGATTTTAATAATGAAAGAGTCCCATTTATTGTGAGATTAGTTGATGCTCCAACAGTAAAGGCTACTGCCCCTGAGCCACTTCCAATTTCTAAATTATTTAAAGTAACAGTTCTTCCCGCAGTAACAACCGCTCCTGTACTAGACCTGTTAATTCTGATTTTTCCATTCCCCTGATGAACACCTGTTTGACCTCCCGGCGAAGTAATAATTATTATTGGGTTTCCAGCGCAACTTAAAACATTTCCTCCATCATCTAAGGTTCCATCTTCCAATCTGATACCTCCAGAAAAATTTATTATATTTTCGGAACCATTATTGTAACCCAGACCTAAGGTTGTAATTGCTTTTGGGCGTTGAATCATGATATTATTCAATGTACAATTTGCCGAACTGCTATTATCTAAATTAATTGTACCAACTGTTTGTATGCCTGAAGCAGGTCCCGTTCCTGCAATGTAAATCAATGCAGAAGCACCTCCTGTTATTACACCTGAACCAGAAATAGTGCCTCCTACACCAGTTGCCGCATTTAAGGATAATGTTTTTGTCCCAAGTACTAATTTTGCACCTGAATTGATTTTTAGATCCCCATTAATTTGTAATGTGCCAGCAAAAGTAACATTTGTGGCAGTTGAAGCTAATTCAATATTTTGAAATCCACCATTATTACTTGTTGCATTTGCCAATATAGACGAGTTAATTCCCGTTAGTACAATTTTTCCTGCACCAGTATGATAAGTACAAGATGCAGCTTGTGCAGTACTAGTAGTTATGTTTCCACCAACACTAATAATATTTCCACCATCTGCTAATCTACAATACGTACCATTTGCGTAATAACCAAAAGTTAAATTACCTGTAACAGTGAGAGTCGTAGCAGTTCCAGAAAAAGTTAGAGTTTTTATACCCGTCGCACTTCCGGTGGCTCTTACTATTTGCAGTTGCCCAATTGTTTCGTTTGTAATACTACTAACAGTTATACTGTTTGCAGTATTAGCACCGTCAATATTACCCAAGTCAAATACTAGAATGTCATCTAAAGCTGGTGTTGTTCTTGTTGGATTCCAGTTGGCAGCAGTTCCATAAGCTGCAGATGCACCACCCCTCCATGTGTAAGTTTGCTGAGCAAAAACAGTCGTTGTTATCCCCACCGCCAAAACAATTAATAAAAGTAATTTTTTCATATCCGTATAATTTTAAATTTAATGCGTTTACTTGTTTTCATTATTTCACGCTACAAATATAAAATCATAAAATTGGAATGAATATAAAAATTATTTCATTTCATGGGAGAAATGTTACATAATAAAATAATAGCTGATATACAGCTATTTAAATAACAAAAAACAAGAAGTTACATTCCCTTGTTTTTATAAAATTATGTTTAGTAGTAGTATTGGAAGATTTGAATATCAAATTTCCGGTTTGTTATTTCAAGGAATATAGAGTGCCGAATGTAGGATTTACAGCAATAATAACAAATCCTTTTGAATGTATAGTAGCCATATTTCCTTGTGAAATAAATGACTCTAATTTTCGTCCACTTGTATCGAATACCGTTACTTTGTCACCTATTTCGAGATTGCATAGTTGGTTTTTTATTCAGTAGGCTTTGTCTTTTATTTTAAGTGTAGCATTGTTTGTCGAAAAATTCAAACCTTCGTAAGCGCCTACGGTTGGGTTTTTTGCATTGCGAGCATTTCCTAACAAGTCGGTTGTTGGTGCAGCGAACTGAGTAGTTCCTTTTGTAAGCATATAGGAAGTTGGTTGCACGCTCCAATTGGCTGAAGTTATGCTAGCGAGTGAATCGAGCGAAGCTTGCGCTGTTGTTCCCCAAACAGCTCCCGTAAAAGTGGATGGCGTTTTGAATTGCGGGGCATTGCTTGCTGCGTTATTTAGCAATGCTAAATCGATGAATTTGTTTGCTTCGGCATAAAATGGCGCCGTAGTTGCCGAAGTGCTAATAGCTTGTGGGGTAATGTTATTGGCGTATTGTAGCAATGGTTGTGGTGTAACATTGGTGGTGTTTACGCTAAGTCGCACGCTTTGATAAGCTACCGAAGTGCCTGGCGCTGCATTTCCCCAAAACACATTGTTTACCACATAATTATCGTATGTGGTTGCAGTGCTGCCATTTTGCACATATAGGCCAGCTCCTTGTCCGGCACTGGAGGCTGTGGCTAAAACATTTCCTGCTTGATCGAGCACAGAGGCACGATTATTTACAATGGTATTATTGATAATTTGACCGCCATTTTCGTTGGCCATACCACCACCACGAATCACCACTGTACTGGCCGGATTAGCAGCATTCCAGTTAAGTACGCGGGCTTCGTTATTGGCGATTACACAATTGATTACTTTGGAAGTGCGTAAAGTAGAATATACCCCTGCACCAAACATATACGGGTTCAAGTACACAGTGTACGAATTTTCGGGTGCACGGTTCATGTTGTAAATAATTCGGTTGTTGCGGATGATTGAATTTTGCAACACACCTCCTGAAATATAAGCACCGCCACCGCGACATTGTCCGGCACGAGTTCCATTAATTTGTGATGCTTGCGCTTCGCAATTTTCAATTAAACAACCATCAATAACCGCATCGGCAACTGTGGTACAAACGCCGCCCGGTGCATTGGCATTTGTTTCTCCGGTAGAATTATACACGCGACAATTGAGTACAATTGAGTTTTGAAGGGTACATTTACCCGATATATTTACACCTGCCGGATTTCCGTTACCCAAAACAAGTCCTTCGTCAATGGTAATTCCATCAATTTTTACATCGCTGGCTGTGCCTCCTGTTACTTTGAGCACTGTAAAACTTAGTGGTGTGGATTTAAATCGTCCACCAAGCAAACGTGTCGGGTTTTTAAATTCCCACGGCTCAGTGATGCCATTTTTGTCTGAATCTTCGCGAACACGTTCAGAAACAACACTCTCATTTCCGATAAATCCACCGTAAATATTCAGAATTTTACTATCGATAGAAACGGAGGCGCTGAGTGAATAATCGCCCCATTTCATAAAAATATTATCGCCATAACTGGCAAAATTCATTGCCGATGTTAGCGATGTACAATCGTCCCAACTCGTACCCGAACCACTTCCGGTTGGAGAAACATACCACGTAATGGCTGTGCTTGTGCCGCTGGTAATGTAAAAAGTGCGCGTAACCGCTGTAGCAGTTTTTACCGCCGGCGAAACTGTACCCAAATGATAGGCTGTAACGGTAATCGGCAATGGGAATCGTGCCCGAACAGGAATACTATCTTTGTCAATAATCAATTGTCCGTTAGCTATATGTGCCGGACCATTTGCAATAAAATAACGAACCGATACGCCTGCTGAACTGGTAGCTCTTAAATTTATGGGAGCTAAATTGGCAACATTCACGTTTGCAATTGCCGGAAAAGTAATCACATTATCGGCTCCGGTGGCTAAGGTTGTGAGGTTTACATTTCCCTGCAAAACACAAGAACGATACGTGGCATCTCCCTGTTGGCGTACCACAAAATAATTGGTGCTTTTGAA
>CAMBSB010000058.1 GCA_945870155.1 Paludibacter jiangxiensis
GACGAAGTGAAAGTATTTGCCATTTCTTACAATGCCACAGGCATCCCAACGCTAACATTGTTGCATTCAATTAAACCGGCCATGGGTTCAAATTCAGTAGGTGTAGCTTACGACAGGGCGGGAAATTTATATGTAATCTCCAATTCTTCGGAAAGATTAGGGGTTTGGGCTATGCCAAAAACTGATAATCAATTTGTTACAAACGCTCCATCAAGCCAAAAAATAACAATTACAGGTACAGGAATAAATCAAATAATAAATCCTGACGATTTTGTCAATGTTTATCCAAATCCTGTCGTTGATAATATTAAAATTGAATCGAAAGGAGTTAATATTCAACAAATTGAACTTTTTAGTTTGGAAGGTCGTTTGATATTAAGCTTGCCAACTGTCAAAAATTACAATAATATTTCTTTAACTGAACTGCAAAACGGTTTTTATATTTTAAGAATAAAAACAGATGTAGGAACAGCATCAAAACGAATAATGAAAAAACAATAAAAACTTATTGTCTCCAAGCTCTCAAATGCAAAACTTAATTTGAGAGCTTGGAGAATTATGGGGATAAAATTAACTTTAATTGATTGCTTTTTTTTTATTGAATGCAAACGTTTGCAATTAAAATCAATTGATTTAATTCAATAACAAACACAAGTTAATTCATAATATCTAAATTTACAAAAATAAATATCAAAAATTATTTTATTAATCATTTAAAAACAAATAAGTTATGAAAAAAATTACTTTTTTATTAGCTGCTTTGGTGATAAGTTTTAGCACTTTTGCAGTTGGAATGTCTGGAACATACAAAGTAGGTGTAACAGATCCAGTCTCAGATTTTACTACTTTAAAAGCAGCTGTAGATGCTATAAACACAAACGGTGTTGCAGGAGATGTTTTGTTGGAAATTACATCGGATTTAAATGAGGCTGCAAATATTAGCCTAGGTGTAGATATGTCTACATTCAAGCTTACTATTAAACCTGCTTCAGGTTTAAGTCCTGTAATCACTTTTTCAGATGGAACAACATCTGCTAGTATTGATGGACATTTTGTAATAGGATCACCTAATGCTCTTAATACAAATTTAATTTCAACTAACAATATTATTATTGATGGGTCAAACACTGTTGATGGAATCACTAAAAATCTAACAATAAACGGTCCTGTAACTACTGCTCAGAGATCTGTCTTTAGAATTTATGGAAATAATGATAATATTACAATTAAAAATTGTATTATTATATGCAAAAGCACAAGTGGAAATACTACGGCTCCTATCAATATTACAAATTACAACGCTTCATCAACGAATTATACACCGGATAATATTACCATAATTAACAACACACTAACAGGAGGTCTTGCTAATGGAGGTTCGGGTGTAACCCTCTCCAATTCAGGCACACCTACTACCCTTATGACAGTAGTTAAAGTTCAAAATAATATTATATCTGCGCGTGCTACACGTGCCATATTGTTTAACTATGTAGGTGATGGTGAAATTAGTGGGAATACTATAACTCATGATTGTCAACTTAGTACCGGGGCTGCTCAAACTATTGCTGTGATGTCAGGTGGTTCTGCATCAGGAACTTTCAATATTTTCAACAATAAAATTACACAAGTAAAAACATGGAATACAGCAGCTGGACCATCAGCGAGTAATGGTGCAATTGCTATAGATAATCAATTGGCATCACCGAAAATTGTAAATATATACAATAATTTCATTACAGGTTTTACTATTGCTACTGCTACCGTTAAAGGCGTTAAAATTTATGGTATAAGACATATTGGAGGCTCTACTTCAAACATCTTTCACAATACAATCGTAATTCCCGAAATGACAGACATGACTGACGTATCGGGCTCATATATTGCAGCCATTGCTTTTGTTACAGGTGCAGCAACTGAGGCAGCGCCTTCGGGAATAATTAACATAAAAAACAATATTGTAGTATCTAATGAAAGTACAATGAAAGTATGGGGGATACGTCGAGTTGGTACTGGAGGTACTTTTTCATCAAATAACAATGTCATTTATGCAGCAAGCTCTAACAATTATACTGGATTTTTTAGTGCTACTGATGCAGCTACTTTAACAGACTGGCGTACATTATCAAATCAAGATGCAAACTCAAAAAGTCTTAACGTATTATTTACAAACACAGCAACAGGTGATTTAAGTTTAACAGGTGCTTCTGTAGGTGATTGGCAATTAGCTGTACCAAAACAAGCTACAATTTTAACTGATATTAATGGTGATACACGTGCCGATTTAACTTATGCCGGTGCTGATGAAGCTGCTACAGCATTGACAACCGTGGCTAAACAATTTACAGTTACTGCACCTAACGGAACAGCTAAAGTATATATTGCCGGTGATTTTACTGCTAAAAGCTGGGATATAACAGATCCTTTTGAATTAATATCAACCGGTACTGCCAATCAATTCTCAGGAATTTATCCTTGTATTGATGGAATGAATTACAAATACTTATGCGAAAAAGGAGATTGGGACTATCAGGCTGCAATTTACAATGGTGCGAGTGATCCTTTAACTGCTCCAAACAGAACTTACAATGCGGCCGATGTTGTTGATATTTGGTATCGGGTGAAAACATTAAAATTAAATGTTTCTTTAGCTGCAGGCTCACCTGTACCTACAACATTATTTGTTAAAGGAGGTTGGGATGCTTGGGCAGCTCCAATTGAATTGACTAAATCAGGAAGTACATTTAGTACCACAATTAGCGGAGTTCTTGGTGATAAAATTCCTGCAAATACCCAATATAAGTATTATACCAATGATATGAACTCAGATAATTGGGAGTCAAATGCCGATGGTTCTTCAAAAGATAATCGCTGGAGTGTAGCCCCAATTATGAATGATGAAATTGCCCGCTTTACAACTCAAATTATAACAGGACTAGATAAAATTGAAACAAATGTTAGAATTATACGTACACTTTCAGGTATTGAAGTGAATGTTGATAATGAATCAACTATTGAACTTTATACCATTAATGGTGTAATGATAGAAAAAACAATAGTAAATGGCTCTTATTCGCGTGATTTGAATAACGGAATTTATATTATATGTGTAAACGGAATAAGCACTAAATTTATTAAATAAAACCCATTACCCGTAAAGGGGAACTTAAATGACAACCGTCTTTTTCAATTTGAAAAGGCGGTTGTTTTTGTTGGAATAATATGTCCAAAAATGTACATTTTATCTTCACAACTAAAATGCTTTATTGTATTGATTAAACCAATGTTTTTTTGTAGCTTTGCATCCCATAAACAATTGAAAGATTCAAAATGGAAAAAAAGCAAATTAAAACGGCCTTAGTGTCTGTATATCATAAAGATAATTTAGATGAAATAATTAAAAAACTACATGCTCAGGGTGTTGAATTTATTTCAACCGGTGGCACACAGACTTTTATAGAATCACTAAATATTCCTTGTAGTGCCGTTGAAGACTTGACTGGTTATCCCTCAATTTTAGGTGGAAGAGTTAAAACTTTACATCCTAAAGTTTTTGGTGGTATATTATCACGTCGAGATAATGAGCAAGATAATGCTCAACTATTTGAATACGAAATACCTGAAATAGATTTAGTTATTGTTGATTTATATCCTTTTGAAGCAACTGTACAAGCGGGTGCTGATGAACCTACAACCATCGAGAAAATTGATATTGGAGGCATTTCACTTATTCGTGCGGCAGCAAAAAATTTCAAAGATGTTATAATTGTTGCTTCACAAGATCAATATGAACCGTTTTTACAATTGATAAATTCGAATGGTGCATATTCAAATATTGAAGAACGTAGATGGTTTGCTAAAGAAGCTTTTGCTGTTTCATCTCACTATGATTCTGCTATTTTCAATTATTTCGATGGTGATGAGAAATCAGCTTTCCGTTTGAGCGAAAATAATTCAAAAGTATTGCGCTATGGAGAAAATCCACATCAAAAAGGTGTGTTTTTTGGCAAGTTTGACGAACTGTTTGAGCAAATTCAAGGTAAAGAAATATCATACAATAATTTGCTTGATATTGATGCTGCCGTTAATTTGATTAACGAATTTGATGACATCACTTTTGCAATACTCAAACATAACAATGCTTGTGGTATTGCTTCTCGTCCTGTATTAGTTGATGCCTGGAAGGCTGCTTTAGCCGGTGATCCGGTTTCTGCTTTTGGTGGAGTGCTTATAACTAATGCCATTATAGATAAGGCTACGGCAGAGGAAATGAATAAAATCTTTTTTGAAGTTGTAATTGCCCCTGATTATGATTTGGATGCAATTGAAATTTTAAGCCAGAAGAAAAATAGAATTATTTTAATTATAAAGTCGGCAAAACTTAAAGCACAACAAGTCAGAACGTTATTGAATGGTGTGTTAGTACAAGACAAAGATGCGCATACCGAAACTGCTGATGAATTGAAGGTTGTAACAGAACTAATACCTACAGACCAAGAAATCGAAGATTTGATTTTTGCCAATAAAATTGTTAAGCAAACTAAATCGAATGCCATAGTTTTAGCCAAAAACAAACAACTTTGTGCCAGTGGTGTAGGCCAAACTTCGAGAGTAGATGCCTTGGTACATGCAATAGATAAGGCAGCATCATTTAAATTCGATTTGGAAGGAGCTGTAATGGCTTCGGATGCTTTTTTCCCTTTTCCGGATTGTGTTCAGATTGCTTTTGAAGCTGGAATAAGTTCAATTATTCAACCCGGAGGTTCAATAAAAGATCAGGATTCTATTGACGCATGCAATAAAAATGGTCAATCGATGGTCACAACAGGATTTCGACATTTTAAACATTAATTGATGTGGTGATTTGATGATTTGATGATTTGATGATTTGATGATGTGGTAATGAGATGATGTGGTGATTAGAGATTAATAAATTAAAAAGAATAGGTGTAACACAAATTTGCCACAACAGGCAAGTACAAAAATACGTAACTCGAAACAAAAAATATGGGATTATTTTCATTTACACAAGAAATTGCTATTGACTTAGGAACAGCCAATACTATAATCATTTACAACGATAAAATTGTTGTAGATGAACCATCAGTTGTTGCATTAGATAAAAGAACAGATAAATTAATAGCAATTGGCGAACGTGCACGTCAGATGCAAGGAAAAGAAAATGAAGGAATTAGAACAGTTCGACCATTGCGCGATGGTGTAATTGCCGATTTTTATGCCGCGGAATTAATGATACGTGGTATGATAAAAATGATTCCAACAAAAAATCATTTTTTCTCACCTTCTCTTAAAATGGTTGTTTGTATCCCTTCAGGTAGTACCGAAGTTGAAATACGTGCTGTACGTGACTCCTCTGAACATGCAGGTGGCCGCGAAGTTTATATGATTTACGAACCCATGGCTGCCGCTATTGGAATTGGCATTGATGTAGAAGCCCCAACAGGATGTATGATTGTTGATATAGGGGGTGGTACAACCGAGATTGCTGTTATTTCATTGGGAGGTATAGTTTCAAATAAATCTATTCGTATTGCCGGTGATGATTTAACATTGGATATTGTGGAATATATGGGACGTATGCATAATATAAAAGTAGGTGAACGAACTGCAGAAAATATTAAAATTAATGTAGGTGCTGCTTTAACTGAATTAGAGGATGCTCCCGAAGATTATATTGTACGCGGACCTAACAGAATGACAGCTTTGCCCATGGAAGTGCCTGTTTCTTATCAGGAAGTGGCACATTGTCTTGAAAAATCAATTTCGAAAATTGAATCGGCTATTTTAAGTGCTTTGGAGCAAACGCCTCCTGAACTATATGCTGATATAGTAGAAAAAGGGATTTATCTAGCCGGTGGTGGTGCTTTATTGCGTGGATTAGACAAACGTTTAACTGATAAATTGAATATCCAATTTCATATTGCCGATGATCCTTTGCGAGCTGTTGCTCGTGGTACAGGTATTGCATTGAAAAATGTAGACAAATTTTCTTTCTTGATTCGGTAATTTCATTTAAGAATTCGGTAAGTATTTCTGTGTTACAGCAAATGCTTACCGTTTTATTTTTTGTGTAAACAATGAGAAACCTCATAAATTTTTTAATAAAATATAGTATGGTGTTTTTATTTCTAGTTTTAGAAATAATCTCATTTACTATGATTGTTAAAAATCAGAATTACCACAAAAGCATTTTTCTAACATCAAGCAATAAAGTTGTCTCCGAAATTTACGTAATCAATAATTCAATATTTGAATTCTTCAGATTAAAAGGTGCCAACGAAAATCTCTCCGAAGAAAATACCGCTCTTAAAAATGAAATTATTGAGCTCAAGGGTAGGCTAAGCACCATACTACCACGTCAAAAAGATTCTCTTAAATTCAATATTCCTCCCGAAATGGAATATAAATTTATTTCAGCTAAAGTAATTAACAACTCAACTAATAAAATACAAAATTATATTACTCTGAATAAAGGATTTAGCGATGGGATTAAAGTAGATATGGGAGTTGTTTGTGATGAAGGTGTTGTTGGAATTATCAAAACGGTTTCTGAGAATTTCTCTGTTGTCATTCCAATTTTAAATGAAAGATTAAAAGTAAACTGTAAATTCATTAAAAGTAATTACAGTGGCCCGCTACAATGGTCGGGTTTGGATTATAGGTATGCTAATTTAGAAGATATTGCACGTCATGTGGAATTCTCATTAGGCGACTCGCTGGTAACAAGTGGATTTACTAATGCTTTTCCCGAAGGTATTCCGGTTGGGACGATTGAAGATTTCAAAATTAAACCAAGTGATTCATATTATAATATAAATGTAAAGTTAGCCGTAAATTTCCGAACTTTATCTTATGTTAAAGTAATCAATTATTTGAATTATCGGGAACAAAAATATTTAGAAAAAGTAGCTGAACAATAAGATGTTAGTATTTATTCAAAACATATTCTTATTCATAATTCTAATACTGGTACAAGTATTAGCCTTAAATAATATCCAATTTTTGGGTTACATAAACCCATATATTTACATTCTGTTCATCTTCACAATACCGGTTCGTACGCCTCAATGGTTAACTCTTGTCCTTTCGTTTTTGATTGGAATTATTATTGATATATTTTCAAACACGATGGGAATGCATGCATTTGCATGTGTTTTAATTGGATTCTTAAGACCTTACGTTATTAAACTATTTATAAGCATCGATGAAGGTAACAATCCTACACCAACATTTTATACTTTTGGGGTTGGAGTTTATGTTAAATATGTTGTTGCATTAGTATTAATTCATCATTTTACTTTATTTTTTATCGAAGCATTTTCATTTCAACATATTTTTATCGTATTTTCAAAAGCTTTTTTTAGTTCAATTGTCAGTATTTTAATTATTTTGGGAATTCGCTCAATTAAAACGAAATAATTATGATAAATGATACTCTTCAAAACAGAAGAACCGTTATTTCCATTATTATTACGGTGCTTGTATTGATTTATATTATACGACTTTTTTCATTACAAATAATTGAAACTAAATATAAAAGTGGTGCTGATAGCAATGCATTTTTAAATAAAACTCAATTTCCACCTCGGGGTTTAATTTACGACCGCAATAAAACTCTTCTTGTATATAATAAGCCGGCTTATGATATCACTATCATTATGAGAGAGATACGTAATTTGGATACAATTGCTTTTTGTACAGCATTGAATATAAGTAAACAGTTTTTTATCAAAAAAGTAGACGATATAAAAGATAGAAATAAAAATCATGGATATTCGCCATATACGCCTCAAGTGTTTATGACTCAATTGAATATTGAAGATATTGCAACATTTCAACAATCCATGTATAAATATCCCGGATTCTTTATTCAAAACAGAACTTTGCGTGAATATGCATTTCCTTACGCTGCGCATGTTTTAGGTAATATTGGAGAAGTATCACAAAGAAGAATTGAGAAAGATGATTATTATAAATCGGGTGATTATGCGGGGCGTGATGGAATTGAATATACTTATGAAAAAGCTTTAAGAGGTGTAAAAGGTTATGAAATACTTTTACGAGACGCAAAAGGTCGCATTAAAGGAAGATATGAACAAGGAAGAAAGGATATTGCGCCCAAAACAGGCGAAAATTTAACTTTAACTTTGGATATTAAACTTCAAATTTTGGGTGAAAAGCTGATGGCGGGAAAAGTTGGAAGTATAGTTGCCATAGAACCAACCACAGGTGAGATTTTGGCAATGGTATCAAATCCTGCTTTTAATCCTTCTATTTTGGTGGGACGTCAACGATCAAAAAATTACAATGTTTTGTTAAACGACCCCAATAAACCATTAATGAATAGGGCTACCCAAGCTCAGTATTCCCCAGGGTCCGGATTTAAAACCATACAAGCTTTGGTTTGTCAGGAAATGGGTGGAATAAGTGAAGATACACGTTTTAGTTGCAATGGGCCATCTTCTTATCCTGTAAAATGTACCCACCATCATGGATCACCGGTTAGTTTATTAAATGCTATTGAGCAAAGTTGCAATCCTTATTTTTGGAATGCATTTAAAAGTACCATTGAGAAAGATGGTTATGGTGCAAAAAATTTAATTTTTCGCACCAATTATGATGAGTGGGTTGATAAAATTAAAAGTTTTGGATTTGGCGAGAAATTTAAAGATGGAGATCTTTATGAACAATCGCGCGGTTATATTCCAACTCAAAAATTTTATAATAAGGTTTACAAAGCTGAAACAGGTTGGCGGGCTTTAACCATACGTTCAAATTCAATTGGTCAAGGTGAAATACTGGCAACACCTCTTCAATTGGCCAATGCAATGGCTGCTATAGCAAATTCGGGATTTTATATAACTCCTCATTTGCAAATTCACGATTCGATGAAACAAAAGATCCATCATACTAAAGTGGATAAAAAATATTTTCCTATCGTTTTTGAAGGAATGTCAAGGGTGTTCGAATCGGGTACTGCACGCGCTTCAAGAATAGAAGGCTTAAACATGTGTGGTAAAACCGGTACTGTAGAAAATAGCCGAGGCAAAGACCACTCAATATTTGTAGGGTTTGCACCGCGTGAAAATCCAAAAATTGCAATAGCCGTAGTTGTTGAAAATGCAGGTTTTGGATCAATATATGCTGCTCCAATTTTTAGCTTACTTGTTGAACAGTATATTAAAGGAAAAATTGAACGAATTGAACTTCAGGAAAGGATTACAAATATAGTAACAAATAAAAATGTCAAAGAACGTTAGTATAAAATATGCCATTGATTGGACAACAGTATTTTACTATGTTGTTTTAGTTTTTATGGGCTGGGTTAGTGTATATGGTGCGAGTTACGATTTTGATCAAACAAGTATTTTAGACTGGGATCATAGAGCAGGCAAGCAATTTGTGTGGATTTTAACAGCATTTGGCATTGGAGGAATGCTATTGTTGATTGACTATAAAATGTATAATTATTTTGCTTATGTTATTTATGGTTTAACTTTAGCATTACTAATTCTTACTATATTTATTGCCCCTGAAATTAAAGGTTCCCGTTCGTGGTTAGTTATTGGTCCAATTAGTTTTCAGCCGGCCGAATTGGCAAAAATGGCCACTGCTTTGGCTCTAGCAAAGTTTATGGACAGTTATAACTACAAGCTTAAATCGTACAAAGATTTATTACCTTTAGTCGCCTTTATTTTTATACCATTTGTATTGATAATTTTGCAAAAAGAAACCGGATCAGCCTTGGTTTTTATTGCTTTTATGTTGGTACTTTATCGCGAAGGAATGAATGGAATATTTCTTTTGCTCACTGTTTTTTTAATCCTGTTATTTATCGTTGTTATTCGTTTTAGTATTATTCCCATAGGCATAAATCAAGGTAGTTTAGGAATGGTTTTATCCATGGGAATAATTACGTTCGTGCAACTTTGTTATGCCTTTTTCTTTGCTAAAAATAAAAGAGAGGCATTTATTTTATTATTAGGAGTTTTAGTTATTGTTTCTATTTCAATAATAGTTAATTTATGGTTTAAATTAGATTTCAATTATGTTGCTTTATTTACAGTAGTTGCTTCGTGTATTTATTGGATTGTAATAGAAGTGTTTTATCGCTTTAAAAAATACTTACTTTTAGTTCTTATTACTATTGGTTCTGCCTTATTTTGCTTCTCGTCCGATTATTTTTTCAATAAGGTATTACAACCGCATCAACAATCCAGAATTAAAGTATTGCTTGCAATGGATGAAGATTTATCGGGAGCAGGTTACAATGTAAATCAATCAAAAATTGCCATTGGTTCCGGAGGGTTATTTGGAAAAGGCTTTCTTAATGGTACTCAAACCAAACTCAATTATGTTCCTGAGCAAGATACCGATTTTATTTTTTGCACAGTAGGAGAGGAGTATGGTTTTGTAGGATCCACTTTAGTATTAGTTATTTATTGGCTGTTTTTAATGCGCATAATTAGAATTGCCGAAAGACAAAGAGAAACATTTATTCGTATTTATGCATATAGCGTGGCAAGTGTTTTCTTCTTTCATTTAATGATTAATATTGGTATGGTGCTTGGTATAATGCCTGTAATTGGAATTCCTTTGCCTTTTTTTAGCTACGGAGGCTCGTCTTTATGGGGTTTCACAGTTTTACTTTTTATATTAATCAGACTCGATGCTTCTAGGCTCGAAAGAATGAATTGATTTAATATTTAGAGCAAAGAACAAAGAGCAAAGAACAAAGAACAAAGAACAAAGAACAAAGAATAAAGATTCAAGATAAAAGAACTAAGAACAAGAGCACAAAGCACCAAAACTCCCCTTTTAGGGGGTTGGGGGGATGAGAAACATTTAAATGTCAGATTAATTATTTCATTGTGTATATTATGTCTCTGTGAATAATAATCAAATAAATTGAATATGGAGTAATATTATCTATATTTGCTTTTTGTTTTTTTAAAGCACAATTATTTACTTCTGAATCAGTTAAATCCTTATGCAATATTGTCGTCAGTTTTTTTTACTTCTTATCACAGTTTTATTTTTTTCAAGCTCTGTTTATTCTGAAATTCCAAGTGGATACTATTATTTCGTAAAAAACAAAACTAAAACCGAATTAAAAACAGCGCTCCACACATATTGTGCTCCACTTAAAGTGCTCGATTATGGCGGTGGCCCTAGCTTTACTTGGGAGGGTTTTTACAGTACTGATAATATCAATGATACTGTAATTGATATGTATTCAAAGTATAAACGTAAATTTAATGGTTTTTCTGCTGTCGACAGTATGCATATTGAACATTCACTTCCTAAAAGTTGGTGGGGTGGACATGAAAACAATGCATACAAAGATTTGTATCATCTATATCCGGCCGATGGACTCACCAATACTACAAAAAGCAACTTGCCTCTGGGCGAAGTAACAGGAATTCCGGATTTAAGCAATGGGAAATCGAAAATTGGCTTAAATGGTTTTGGTACAAGCTATTTTGAAAAATGTTTTGAACCTGCCGATGAATTTAAAGGTGACTTTGCACGATCGTATTTTTATATTTCCACTGTTTACGAAGACTTATTCAATTTATGGCAATCGCCAATGATGAATAATAATGTTTACCCGGTTTGGAAGCCCTGGGCATTGGATTTGTTACTTAAATGGCACAGACAAGATCCGGTAAGTGCAAAGGAATTGGCTAGAATAGAGCAAGTTTACAATATTCAGGGCAATCGCAATCCTTTTATAGATTATCCTACATTGGCAGAATATATTTGGGGTGCTGATACTACAAAAATATTCCCTTTTCCCGTTGAAATAAACCCGTTTTTATTAACGCCAAGAAGTGGGTCTAAAATTGATTTTGGTGTGATTTTACAGAATGATACCCGAATTAATGCACTTCATATTCAAGGAGCTAATATAAATTCAACACTTTCGCTTGCATTTAAAAATAGTCATAATTCATTTTCTCTTTCTAGTTCAAACCTCTCTACTTCAAGTGTTTTAGCCGGAGTTGATGTAAATATTCAATTTTCACCTACTTCTTCGGGTTTAGTACGCGACACTTTGTTAATTTCAGGTGGAGGATTGGCTCAGGTAATTCAAATACCAATAAAAGCACTGGCATCAGCCGATTTTATTACCCTTGAACCAAAAGAAATTACACCAATTGGTGGAACATTACAGTGGATTTCTGACCCTGAAGCGACTGATTATAAATTGACACATTACTATAATGCACAGGAAGCGGGCGATTTAATTATCTCAGATTATATAGAAGGAACAAGTTGGAATAAAGCCATTCAGTTATATAATGGTACAAGCCGTACAATTGATTTGTCAAAATATAGTTTACAAAAACAATCAAATGGTTATGGTGGATTTTATTCTACACTCCGACTTAGTGGACAACTGTTGCCATATAAAACTTATGCAATTGTTCACAAAGATGCAATTGAAGCTCTTAAAACAAAAGCTAATTTTCTGACAGATACGCTATTACAGTTTAATGGCAATGATGCAATTCAGTTAATACGGGGTGGAGTAACTATCGATATGGTAGGTCAGGCAAATGCAGGTGCCGATAAAATATGGGGCGAAAACCTTAGTTTAAAGCGAATTCAAAGTGTAAATCATCCTGTATCGGTATTTAATATAAATGAATGGAATATATATCCCATTGACACATACAATTTTTTAGGAAATCACAATATGGTTTTCGTATTAGCAGATCCTGCAATTATTCTTCAAACATTAACCGGAAAAACTACATCCTACAAAGTTCAAGATGTTCCTCCTAATTCAACTTCAGTTTATAGTATTGAAGCCATTCGGCCTTCAGGAAATCGCAATGCGATAAACACCATGCAGTTAAAAACAAGCTCACTCGATGTTCCCGAGGTGATTGAGGCAACGAATATTGGGGCAAATCATTTCACAGCCAATTGGGAGTCAGTGCTTTATGCAAATAATTATTTATTGGATGTTTACTCATTAACCGGACAGTCAGAAACTACCGAAACTGAAGGTTTTCCATCTGTGGGAAGTTCCGGTACGCCTTTACCAAACGGTTGGACAGGTAATGCAAGTGGTAATTATACATCGGCAACTAGTTCCGGAATAGCCATACCGTCTATCAGTTTAAAAAATAATGGCGAATGGTTACAAACTAAAACTTATCCATATCCGGTTAGTAAACTGACGTTTATGTATCGATATGCTTCAACAGCAACAGGCTCATCTGTAGTTATATATGGTTTTGGTAATGGAAATTGGACTCGAATAGATAGTATTTTATATGTAAATACTACAAAAGCATATCCTGTATATACTTTTACAAATTCACAGGCCTTGACTGCTTTCAAGTTTATTTATCGTAAAGCAGCTTCGGGTAATTTAGCCATCGATGATGTTAGTGCAACTTATGGCAATCAGGATACAATTTATATTCACAAGAATAAAGTGGTTGAGAATACTCAATTCGATATTCTCAATTTGAATCGGAATACCAATTATTATTACAAAGTCAGAGCAAATCTAAATGGCTCAAAATCTGATTATTCCTATTCTAAAATGGTAAAAACGGCCGATGATACTGCCATTGATAATTTTTCAAATTCTGCAATTAAAATTAAATCGGCGAATGATAATTTAGTAATTGAAGGACTTCGTGGAGACGAAACAATTCAGGTATTTACTGTAATGGGAGTTTGTGTATTTCAGCAAAGTGCAAAAGGAACAGAAATTACATTACCAAATAATTTAAACGGAGTACTCATTCTAAGTATTTGGAATAAAGATTATCAATTTAGAGGGAAAATACTAAAATAAATTTAACGTTTCTTTTTGAAAAATTCTTTTACCAACGAGCTGCATTGTTCTTCTAAAACACCCGAAACCACTTCAGTTTTAGGGTGAAGAGCAAGTGGTGCAAAGCGTGTAAAACCACGTTTTTCATCACTTGCACCATAAACAATTCTTGTTATTTGCGACCATCCCAAGGCTCCTGCGCACATTACACAAGGTTCAACTGTAACATACAAAGTGCAGTCAATCAGGTATTTTCCACCTAAAAAACCAGCTGCAGCTGTTATAGCCTGCATTTCGGCATGTGCTGTAACATCTGTCAAAGTTTCTGTCAGGTTATGTCCACGCCCAATTATTCGCCCCTGACATACAATTACAGCTCCTATAGGCACTTCATCCCGTTCATTGGCTCGATGCGCTTCAAAAAGAGCCTGCTTCATAAAATAAATGTCAGGATTGACGTCTTTCGTTTCGTTTTCGGAGTAATAGTTAATGGACATGGTTTCCAATTGTAAATGGATAAATTATAAATTATTACACATCCTCTTCCACCACCAAATTATCAATGATAAACACCTGACGTTCAGAAGTATTCTTACCCATATAAAATGAAAGTAAATCCTGAACAGCATCTTCTTTTTTAAGCGTAACCTGATCCAGGCGCATATCCTTGCCTATAAAATGTTTAAACTCATCGGGCGAAATTTCACCTAATCCTTTAAATCGGGTAATTTCAGGATTGACCCCTAAGCGTGACATCGCTGCTAGTCTTTCTTCTTCGGAATAGCAATACACTGTCTCTTTTTTATTACGTACACGGAAAAGTGGCGTTTGAAGTATATAAACATGGCCTTTTTTAATCAAATCGGGGAAAAACTGTAGAAAGAAAGTAATTAGTAGCAACCGAATATGCATTCCATCCACGTCGGCATCGGTAGCCACTATCACTTTATTATAGCGCAAACTATCAATGCCATCTTCTATGTTCAAAGCAGCCTGAAGTAGATTGAATTCTTCGTTTTCATATACAATTTTCTTTGTTAAACCATAGCTGTTCAGCGGTTTACCACGCAAACTAAAAACAGCTTGCGTATTCACATCACGACTTTTAGTGATAGATCCACTAGCTGAATCGCCCTCGGTGATGAAAATACATGAATTTTCAATAGCTGTGTTTTTTGCTTCGTCTTTAGTGAGCGTATCATTGTAATGTGCTCTGCAATCGCGCAATTTTTTATTATGCAGATTAACCTTTTTGGCACGTTCGCGGGCAAGTTTTGTAACTCCGGCTATGGCTTTACGTTCTTTTTCGGAATCCTGAATTTTCTGAAGCATGATTTCAGATGTGGAAACATTCCGGTGTAAGTAATTGTCCAATTCCTTTTTCAGAAAATCGGAAATAAACTTATTAACAGAAATTCCACCAGATGGCGACATATCGCGTGAACCAAGTTTTGTTTTGGTTTGCGATTCAAAAACAGGTTCTTCAACACTTATCGAAACGGCTGCAATGATTCCATTGCGAATGTCGGTAAGTTCTTGATTTTTAGCGTAAAATTCTTTTATAGTGCGAGCTACTGCTTCGCGGAATGCACTTTGATGAGTTCCTCCCTGCGTGGTATGTTGCCCATTTACAAACGAATAATATTCTTCACCATACTGATCGCTGTGTGTAAAAGCTATTTCAATATCTTCGCCATGCAAGTGTATTATTTGATATAGCGGATCGGAAGTCATGTTCTCATTCAAAAGATCCAGTAATCCATTTTTTGAGAGAATTTTTTTTCCGTTGAAATTGATTGTCAACCCTGTATTTAGATACGCATAATTGCGTAACATGGTTTCGATAAACTCATCTTTGTAAACATAATCGTTGAAAAGCGTTTCGTCGGGAATAAAGTAAACATAAGTTCCACGATCGGATTTGTCTTCAAAAATTTCACTGTCCGATACCAGTTTTCCTTGTGCAAATTCTGCTCGACGGCTTTGTCCTTCACGATAACTTTGAACCACGAATGTTGAAGAAAGTGCATTCACAGCTTTAGTACCAACTCCATTTAAACCTACTGATTTTTTAAAAGCTTTTGAGTCGTATTTTCCTCCTGTATTCATTATGGAAACAGCATCAATCATTTTTCCCAAGGGAATGCCGCGTCCATAATCCCTTACTTCTACGTGTCCATCTTTCACACGAACTTCAATGCTTTTTCCAACATTCATGCGGTATTCATCAATACAATTATCCAGCACCTCTTTCAACAACACATAAATTCCATCATCAGCATGTGTTCCATCTCCTAATTTTCCGATATACATACCCGGGCGACGGCGCACATGCTCTAAACCTTCAAGGGTTATAATATTGCTATCGCCGTAATCAACTGATTGTGTAATGTTTAGCTCTTCCATTTTTTAATTAGCAATCCCCTATGCTTTAAGGGATGTTGATGAATTTTTATTAATTATTATAAATCAATTATTTAATAAAGTATATTTGATTTTAAAATTCAGATTTTATTTTAGGATTTAGTCTCTATCTGGCTATCCAATTTTCAGGATTCATCAGTGTTCGTCCTTTCCAAATTTGGAAATAGAGTTCAGTTTTATTGTCGTTTTCGTCGTCGGTGTAAATTTTACCAATTGACTGTTTAGCACTAATTTTATCACCTGCTTTTATATAAATGTCGGTTAAATTTGCATAAACTGTTCTATAATCGCCATGCTGAACTATAACCCCCCAATTACTTCCTGGAATGTTAAATACTTGTGATACAACACCTCCAAATACTGCACGGGCATTTGTGCCTGCCGGTGTTTGTATATAAATCCCTTTATTGTTTGTTTCTACATGCTGTAATACAGGATGAGGGTGAATTCCAAATTTACCGCTAATAAATCCTTTTTCAGTTGGCCAAGGCAGTCTGCCTGAATTGGCTGCGAAATTACCCGAAATTAAAGTTTCTTCTTTAGTTAAAGTTGAAGTAGAGCTGGACGATTTTGAAGTTGTTGCTTTTTGACTTGTTTCTGTTTCTTTACTTGATCCGGAAGTGTTTTCAGGTTTTTTCTTTTGTTCAGCAAGCTCTTTTTTTCTTAATTCCTCAGCCCTTTTTGCTTCTGCTTTACGAATCTCTTCAGCAATTATTCTTTCAATTTTATTGTTTAAATCAGCTGCTTTTCTTTGCTGAATTTTCAAATCATCACGTAGCTTTTTCTCTTTTTTCTGTAAATCAGTAAGTAATACTTTCTCTTTTTTCTCGTCTTTGCTTAGTTTTTGAGCCTCTGTTTCCTTTTGTTTTACAACTATCACTTTTGTTATTTTGTTTTTACCCAGGCTATCAGTCTTTTGAATTATTTGAGTTTTTACACCTTCAATTTTTCGTACCTGACTTTTTCTATGTTCAGAAAACTCCCTGGTATAACGCATTCTACGATAAAATTGATCAAAAGATTCAGCTGATAGCACAAACATAACTTTTGAATATATGCTACGGTGAATATGTGCATCCTGAACCAGTTTAACATAATCAGCTTTTAAATTACTTAATTTATTGTTCAGAGCTTTGGTTTCCTTTTGAAGTCTGTTCATTTCATTGTCAAGCTTATTTATTTCCGTCGAAATATTTTTAATCAATGATTTCCTCTCATTGATATTTTTTTTAATCAAGCCTATTTTATTTAACGAACTAGCTTGAGACTTTTTTGTCTCATTCAGCATTTTGCTGGTAGTTTCGAGCTGTTTAAGTGTTTGTTTTCGCTGGTTTTCGAGTTCCTTTACGCTTTGAGCTTGTAAATTAAAGCTTATAGCTGAAATCAAAAATAGTAGGATTATATTGAATATTGATTGCTTTGACATTGTATATTGGCAAGTTATTTGTTAAAAAACTGATTGATATCTGCACGTGTAAATCGGCTTTTATCTTGGTTCGAAAAAGTCAAATTGTTGTTAAAAACCACTTTTGAGATATTAAAAGCACATTTAAATTCTTTTTGACCACTAGTAGCAAGCAAATTTATTTTTTGTGGAAACAATTGGCTGTCCATCTGTATAAATTCGGTATACAGTGTTTGCATTTTATAATTATTTTTTTTCGAGATGAAATCAATTTTTACTATTCTGTTTAATTCATTTATAACATTAGTTTGTAACATTTTATCCGAAGCATAATCTATTTGTAATTCAGTGTTTTCATTCTTTTTAAAGCTTGTATTTTCTAATTGTAAATCATCATTTCCAATATTAAAGTATTGATTTGAAATCAAGGCTTGTAAATTATTAAAATCTATTCCAACTCCAAATTTGTTTTCGAAAAATTTAAAATCTGTAGCATATAGCTTTTTATTCATTTTGTCGAAAGCCAGGATACTATCTTTGTTAATTTCCAACTTAAACATTTCGAAGCCAAAAGGCACAATTGAGATATGAATTGCAGAATCTTTCTTTATTTTACAGTTGGCATTCACATTAAAACTGCGTCCATTCAAAGTAATATCAGCTGACATTTTGCTAATGTTTGCTGTAGTAAATTTAGGTTCAGCAGTTTGAACCTTTTTTATTAGTTCGCTTAATAATTTATTCTCGGGTTGAACTTTAACTATTTGCTGCTTGCTTTTACACGAAAAAACGATGGTCGTTATAATTATTAGATATAAAATGTTTTTAATTTTCATTCTTGATTGGGTTTTGATAATTTATATAAATAAATAATTTACAAGCCTTTATTCTCAATTTTAAGTCGTAACTTTTCATTTGTTTTATCAGTTTCAAAGGCTTTTTTCCAGTTTTCCATTGCTTTGGTTTTATCGCCCATTTTCCACAATATATCACCAAGATGATCGAGCATAACACTTGCATCTTGTCCTTTTTCCAAATTATCAATGGCTCTTTCAATATAAAACTTAGCCAATGAATAATTTTCTTGCTGATAAAAAATCCAGGCATAAGTATCTAAAAATGTGCTGTTTTTAGGTTCTTTTTCAATAGTTTTAGCGCTCATTTTTTCAGCTTTTTTCAAATCTCTTTTTTCTTCCGATAGGTAATAAGCAAAATTATTCATTACCATAATATTATTCGGATTTGCTTTCAATGATTCGTCATAAGCCGAAAATGTTTCTTCTTTTTTATTCAGTTTATAATAAGTATCACCTATTTGGGCTAAATAATCACTTTTAAGTGCTAATTGGTCATTTTGAACTAATGATAAAGCTGATTTGTAATCTACTAAAGCCTTTTCGTATGCTTTAAGTTGAAAATTTGCTATGCCACTATAAAAACTCCATTGCGAAGCTGTTGGTATAAATTCTTTTGCCCGATTTGCAATGTTTAACACTTGCTCGTAGTTTTGTTCCGATAAATATATTTGAATTAATGTAAACCAGGTTTGTTCATTTTTCGCGTTTATATTTATCATGGATTCAAGTTCCGAAATAGCATCTTTATTTCTTTTTCGGTATTGCAAAAACATGGCATAATATCCATGAACCTCTTCTTCCATTGGATACCTTTCAACGAGAAGCTTGAATAAAGATTCAGTTTCGTCCAATTTTACAGTATCTTGCATTAATTTCTGAACATATTGTCCCAGTATATCAACTTTCTGTTCTACAGCCAATTGTTCTAATTTAAGGGATTTAACAATGTATTCCATTGCTTTCTGAGGCTCTTCTTTTGCATTGTAGTAATCGGACAAAGATACGTATACATAAGGGTTTTCAGGTTCGTTTATCAAAATTCCCTGGTATAATTCATAGGCTTTCTCTGGCATTTTCTGACTCAGGTAAATATCACCTCGCAATACCCTGTATCGAGATTCACTGGGGAACTTTGCGATTAATTTTTCAATTTCTGCGATTCCTTTTTTAGGTTTCTTGATTTCAAGATACAATTTGAATTTATCAAGTGAAATTTGTTCTGTAATACCTGTTATCCGTTCCATTTTATCATAAATCTCAATTGCTTTGGCAAATTGTTTCGATTGTTTGTAAAATGAGTTTAGAATTTGGTAAATTTCTTCTTTTTCAGGAAATTGAACTACTAGTTTTTCAGCTAAAGCCAATGCTTTGTCATTTTTTTGCATACCCGCGTACATGGTGAGTAATTGCATATTGTACCACCAATTATTAGGATTATATGTTACCGATTTTTCAAGATAATAACTTGCCCGATCATCCATTTTTATTGCGGCATACAACATACCGAGTTCTGAACATACACCGGCATTAGTAGAATCTAAGTCATAACACATGCTAAAGCATTCCAAAGCCTGATCATATTTACCCTCTTCGTTCAATCGCAGTGCTTCATAAAAATTAAAGTCGAACTTTTTTTGTTCGGCTTCAAATAAATTTGATTTTAATTCATTTTCCGAACTCAGTTTTTTTGAATTTGAGCACGAAAATAAAGTAAAAACAACAGATAAAAATAAAATATATTTATTCATTTAATGAGACTTTGTGAAATTTGAAAATGTAAAAAAAACAATGTCTGTTAAAGTATTATATTTCAATTGTTTAAATACATCATGCGTTTGAGGTTAAAATTGATTGATTTAATATTAATGTTTACCTGTATGTCCAAATCCACCAGTTCCACGTTCTGTTTCTTCCAAAATATCCACTTTTTCCCACTCAGCTTGCACGTGCGAAGCTATTATCATCTGGCAAACGCGTTCTCCATCTGTAATTTCAAAATCGTCATTCGATAAATTAATCAGGATTATGCAAATTTCACCTCTATAATCTGCATCTATTGTGCCAGGTGAATTTAAAACAGTTATGCCTTTTTTTATTGCCAAACCACTTCTTGGCCTTATTTGAGCTTCATATCCTGCAGGTAATTCAATATACAAACCGGTTGGTATCAATTTTCTTTCCATTGGTTTAAGTATTATTGAATTTTCTAAATTTGCCCTAATATCCATGCCCGCCGAATGAATTGTTGCATATTCAGGTAATGGATGTTTCGATAAGTTCACTATTTTAACGGTCATATTTTTTAGTCAATTTAAATATTTCTACATTGCTACAAAAATACAATTTTTTCTTGTTATCATTTTGCATTAAAACGATAAATAATCATTTTTTTTTATTTTTCATTTTTTACAATTTCAATTTGAAGGTTTTAAAAGAATTTCTAAGTTCGTTAAGAGAAATAAACCGCGTTTAATCGTGATTTATGTATTTGTAGAAATGCATAAAAATGCATAAAATTTAGTTTTTATTCTCAAAATATGTATTTTAAAAAATATTTCGCAATGTATTATGTTTTTTTATACACGATTAAAGAAAAATTTCTTTAATAACTTTTGTAGTTTGAAAAAATGTAGTACTTTTGTGCTCTGTTAGCCGGAGGGCAACCACATTAAGAAAAGAATTAAATAAAATATAATCATTTAAACAAAAAAAGATGGCAAACTTGGATTTAAGTGAGTATGGAATTATGGGCAATATTGAAATTGTTCACAATCCATCTTACGAAGAATTGTTTCAGGCAGAAATTGATCCTGCCAACGAAGGTTTTGAAAAAGGTGTTTTAACAACATCAGGTGCAGTTTCGGTAGATACTGGTAAATTTACAGGTCGTTCTCCTAAGGACAAATTTTTCGTAAAAGATGCAGTAACCGATGAGCATTTATGGTGGGATGGCGTAATTAATCGTCCAACAACTCCTGAAGTATTTGAACATTGCAAAAACTTAGTTACAACTCAACTTTCTACTGCAAAAAAACTTTATGTAGTTGATACATTCTGTGGTACAAACGAAGATACTCGTTTGAAAGTACGTTTTATTATGGAAGTTGCATGGCAAGCTCACTTTGTAACTAACATGTTTATTCGTCCTTCACACTACGAATTGGCTAACTATGGTGAACCAGATTTCGTTTGTTTGAATGGTTCTAAAACTACCAACCCTAATTGGAAAGAACAAGGATTAAATTCTGAGGTATTTACCTTGTTTAATTTAACTACTAAAATGCAAGTTATTGGTGGTACCTGGTACGGTGGTGAAATGAAAAAAGGTATTTTTGCTTTACAAAACTACTATTTGCCTTTAAGAGGTATGGCTTCGATGCACTGTTCGGCCAATGTTGGTAAAGATGGTGATGTAGCAATTTTCTTCGGACTTTCAGGCACTGGTAAAACAACACTTTCTGCTGACCCAAAACGTTACCTTATTGGTGATGACGAGCATGGCTGGGATGATAATGGAGTATTTAACTACGAAGGTGGTTGCTATGCAAAAGTTATCGATTTGGAAATGGATAAAGAACCAGATATCTGGAGAGCTATCCGTCGCGATGCTTTATTGGAAAACGTAACTGTTGGAGCTGATGGTGTGCCAGATTATACTGCTGCTGCATCTAAAACAGAAAACACACGTGTTTCTTACCCAATTTATCATATCAATAAAATTGTTTCTCCTTCACGTGCCGGACACGCTTCAAAAATTATTTACCTGTCGGCTGATGCATTTGGTGTATTGCCTCCGGTATCTATTTTGGACGAACAATCGGCTCAATATCACTTCCTATCAGGCTTTACTTCAAAATTAGCCGGAACAGAACGTGGTATCACTGAACCGGTACCTTCTTTCTCTCCAGCATTTGGCGAAGCTTTCTTAACTTTACACCCAACAATGTATGCAAAAACATTGATTGGAAAAGCAAAAGAACATAATGCTAAAGTTTATTTGGTAAACACAGGTTGGAACGGAACAGGAAAACGTATTTCTTTGAAAAATACTCGTGCTATGATCGATGCAATCATCGACGGTTCAATCGAAAATGCTCCTACAGTTCATATTCCAATTTTGAACCTTGTAGCACCAACTGCATTGAACAATGTTGATGGTGGTATTCTTGATCCACGTGATACTTATGCAGATGTTGCAGAATGGGAAACTAAAGCAAAATCGCTTGCTGCTAAATACATCAAAAACTTCGAACAGTATTGTGACAATTGCGAAGCAAAATCTTTGATTCCTTCGGGACCACAATTGTAATTCAGATCAAAGAACAAAGAGTAAAGAAAAAAGACCTTTTGGCAATTTAAAAAAGAGCTGTTCGATGAATTTCGGACAGCTCTTTTTTAATGGGAGTAAACTTAAAAATTTTGTTATTTCCAGCGTTCGAGACGTTTCAATCCGCGTGATAAAAGCCATGCTGTGAAGCGGGAATGATTACCTTTAATCATTTCAGTACGACAATGTTCCTGAAATTCAGTTACATTACCCTTAAATAAAAATTCACCATTTTCATAACAATATCCGCAATACTTTACACTTTTGCTTCCATCGGCATTGGTACCACCTCCTTTGGGATCTTTGTGTAATGGGATGCCACAACTTTGGCACATTGGTTTTGAGCTCATAACAATTTGAATTTTAGAAGTTAGTTAAATAATTGCTTTTAAAAACTATATTTATTTCTATAAAATTCTACTTTACTAAATTGAAAATAATGCAAATTTTAAAAGAATTCAACCACAAAAGAACACAAAAGCTAACATATAGTAATAATTTTCAATGTTGAAAATTCTATTTTTTTTTAGCTACAATATTATCTTTTTTCTTCTTTTGTGGCTCTCTTGTGTTCTTTTGTGGTTTCATATTTTATTGTGGTAAAGTAGAAATAACAATCAAGAATTAAAAGAGTTTTGAAGAGCCTTTGTGAAATTATTGAACATTTTTATTAATTGCTTTAAATGCATTTATAAGTTTATTATCATTATTATCAGTATAATGTGAGGTTTTTATTAATTTTTTAATCACTTTTATTCTTTCATCGGTTACCGGGTGAGTGCTTAAAAATGAAGGAAGTGCTTTTTCATCGTCTTTAATTCGTTGAAATAAACTTAGCATTCCTAGTGGATTAACTTTATTTTGTAACATCAGTTTAAGTCCTTCTGTATCAGCTTCAGTTTCAAATTTTCGTGAATAGGAAAGTGATTGCAAATTTTCAGCATTTTGCGCTATCACTGTCATTATTCCATTTACATCGCTAAACATGGCCGAAATGAAAATATAACCTGCCAGATTACGGGCTAGCATTTTAACACTATGCCTGTGATTAATAATTTTAATAAAAAAGTAATGTATAATTTTAATAAATACTATTGACATATGATGAAAAGTATTATCTTTGTTATAAAAAAACAATTTAATTTTTAATAACGGATTTATTATGAAAACAAATTTTATAAATAGGTTTATAGGATGGATTATTGATAAATTTTTCATTTTCATTTTATTCTTTATTATAGGATGTTTGATATTTGGAGCATATAAATTCCCAGGTTTACTAGGTTATATCAATGGATCCTTAAGTGGATCTACACCTGAGAACATTAAGAATTTTTTATCAGAGTTCGCACTAACAAATCCAGATCCTCGATTAAAAATCAATTTTAATTTATACTATACTATTTTATATTTTATATTTTGTTTCTCATTTGTCAACAGGTCATATTACTTGATATCTGAGTTAATGATGCATAGAACCTTAGGAAAAAAAATAATGAAATTATATTTAGCAGATATAAAAGGTAATATGTTGTCTACTAATAAAATTATTATAAGAGCGCTATCATATTGGTTGTTGTATTTTATAATATTTTATATGATTTTTTCTTTATTATTTTATGTAGCAGATTTTAGTTTTGTTTTAATTATATCAAACTTGTTACTAATTTTCCCATCGATGTTTCTTACAAAGGGTAAGCAAACTTTATATGATTTGTTATCGTTTTCTCAGGTAGTCTATATTTCTAAAAAAGAATTAACTTTAAAAGATACAATTGTGAGTTATTTTGAAAAATTAAATACCATCAATGAATCTAATTCTTAAAATTAAGTTTTAAAAATTAAATTTATAATGTAATAATTAATAAGAATTTGTTAAATGCCAGTTAAAATCAATTTAGTTAAATATTATGATTAAAAAATTTTTTAAAAATGAAGTAAATGTAAAATTTGCATATCTACATATTATTCTATTCATATTATTTGTAATTTTAAATACTGTAACTTATAATTTATTCCAATATGAATATAATAATTCTAAAGAAATTTGGAAAAAAAATGAAATAAATAGAATTGAAAAAAAATGGAAGAATGATTTGTTAAATTATGATAATAATTTAGTAGCATATAAGAAAAAACTTGAAAAATATTATTTAGATACAATAAATAATCCTCAAATAGTTTTATTTGAAACGTTTGGCTATAGAGAAGTAAATCACATGCCCCCCCCGAAACCTTTAGCTCCAATTAAAGAAATATTTATTGATAATTATCAAACATATTTGAAATTTTCAAATACATCCATTAGTTTTTGGGAAATTGATTTGAAGAGAAATATTGATTTAAATATTATACCTTATGGTATAATTCTAAGTTCAATTATATTATTATTAATATTTATTAATTATATTATTGATTTATTTAAACGTAATAATCTAATTAAAAACATATTAATCTTAATTGTTTCTTTTGATATTTCCTTCCTATTGTTAAATTATTATATAAGGTATTATATTTCAAAATCTTGGTATGCTTTTCCATACTTTTCATATGCTATATCATTGATTTTTTTAGTGTTTATTTTATTTGTTGTTAACAATTATATTTATTCTTATATTAAAATTCATAGAAATTATTTTTTTATAAAAAATTCAGGTATTCAACGTTTATTTTTAATTGTCTTTTTAACAACATCATCATATTATGAATTATTGATTTTTATACGTAATGATTTTCTTATTAAAAGTTATCAATGGAAAAATATAATCGAGTTTTATAATGATAATCCTAATTATATTTATCAACGTATTGAATCTATAGCAAATACATACTATTCAGGTTTATTTATTTTATTTACTCAAATAGTTTTTTATCTTTTATTCTTATGGATTTACAATGGATTTAAAAAGAAAATTTAAAAGGTTAATTTTGTGCAAACCTTATTTTTTTTCATATAACTTTTTATTATTAAGTGATTTGCAACTTTTCTTTTTATATTTTTATAAAAATACAACACGACTTTAATACATATTTGAAAAGAAATGAAAGTACAAAATTTAATAAATCTATTTATTTTGCTTTTAATTGCTTTTTTATTATTTAAAAGTTTTTACCCTGAATCTAAAGATAATAAGACTAAATTTCAAAGTAAAAACAATAAAAATATTAATATAGATATTTTTACATTACCTATTAAAAGTAATGAAATTGAAACTGGTTGGCAGAGAGTTTTTATTAAAGATACATTTTGTATCGACATTCCTAGAACAATGGTAGTTAAAGATAAGTTTTTCTATCCTTTAATTGAAACTTTAAACAAAAGTTTAATTGTTTTTGATAGTATAAGCACAATAATAATTGGTCAAAACAACCAATTATTAGAGGATAGTTTAAAAAATAGAATGTATAGTACTATAATTTTTTATACGACTCATGCAAAACAAAATGATTTTCAATTAATTAATTTTGATGTAAATAAGATGTCGAAAGAAGAAATTGATATCATTGAAAAAACATTAAAAGATTTTACTTTAGATGGATTTAAAGAACCCAATAAAAGGCTAATAGAATGGTATCCTTTTAAAGTTGAAATTATAAATGGAATGAGCTGTTATCATGTTAGTTATTTGCGGCAAATCCTTGATGAACCTTTGGTTTTTGTTGATAACTATTGGTTTCCAAATAATAATAAAATACACACTTTAGTGATGTCATATAGATTAAGTGAAAGAAATTTTTGGTCAAAAGATCTAAAAAAAAGTTTAGAGAGCTTTAGGATATTAAATATTGAAATATAACTAAAATTATTTATTCAAATTGTTCCTGTGTATCTGAGATTAATAATTCGCTATTTCCATCTTTCAAGACGTTTTAATCCACGCGAGAATAGCCATGCTGTGAAGCGGGAATGATTTGCTTTAATCATTTCAGTGCGACAATGTTTCTGAAATTCAGTTACATTACCCTTAAATAAAAATTCCCCATTTTCATAACAATTTCCGCATTTCTTTTACACTTTTGCTACTTTAGGTATTTATGCCACCTCCTTCTGTGTCTTTTTGTAAAGGTCTGCAACAACTTCGGCACATTGTTTTTGAGATCATGATTTTTTGAAGTTTTATTTAAAGTTCAATAATTATCTATTATCCACAAATCAGAGTATGACTTATTGATATTCGTATATTTCTGATTTTAGCATTAATTTAGTCAAACTATGATTTCCAAACAATTTTAAATTTAAGGAATAAAATGAATTTTATAATCAGATTCTCAATCATATTTATAAAATCAATAGTGATATTATAATAATTTAATTAGTGATACTATTGTAATTTAAAATTATTGTATTACCTTTGCACCGAAATTCAAAAAACAAAATAAAATATAAAAAATATATGGAAAAAATTGTAATTATTGGAGGTGTGGCAGCAGGTGCTACAGCGGCTGCCAAAGCCCGCCGAATATCACCTACAGCGCAGATAACAATGTTGGAAGCAGGTCCTGATATTTCGTTTGCCAACTGTGGATTACCTTATTATATTGGAGGCGACATTAAAAGTCGTTCGAAATTGATTTTACAAAGTCCGGAAAGTTTTAAGGAACAATACAATGTGGATGTACATGTACATACTTTGGTAAGCGCTATTGATAAAATGAATCATATTATAAAAACACTTGACACCCGAAGTGGTGAGCAAAATACCTTTGAATACACAAAATTGATTTTGGCTCAGGGTGGTCGTCCTATTAAGCCAACACTTCCCGGTGCTGATGCAAGTCATGTATTCACCCTGTGGACATTGGAAGATATGGATAAAATTGCTTCGTTTATTAATGAAAAGAAACCCAAAACTGCTGTTGTAGTTGGCGGTGGTTTTATTGGTTTGGAAATGGTGGAAGCATTGGTAAAACGTGGCTTGACAGTGAATGTGGTGGAAATGATGCCCCATGTTATGGCCATTATGGAAGCCGAAACAGCAGGTTTTATCGAAAACGAAATGCTTTCGCATGGCGTAGGAATTCATACCGGTGCTGGTGTTACCGAAATAGGGACAAGAAGTGTAAAACTTGACAACGGAAAAACCCTGGATGCCGATATGGT